>JAYWDK010000181.1:0-14556 GCA_043779845.1 Betaproteobacteria bacterium
GCAGCCAGGATGGCCTGCGCATCGGGTGCGGCCACAACACAGGTGCTGGTCGCACCAAGACACAGGCCCAAGGCGCCGAGTAGACCGGCGCCTGTGCGGCGAATAAAGTGTTTGCGAGTATGCATATCAGGCGTGCCTCAGTGCGTCGACAACGTTCAGGCGTGCTGCCCGGTAGGCTGGCCACCAAGCCGAGGCCGCCGCGATTGTGACCAATCCCAGGGTGGTGCCCACGAGCATTTTGGCTTCGCCCCAGATGCGAAGGATCAGCGGCAGCGGCTCCGAGCTGCCAGGTGGCAGCCAGGTGAGATCCAGGCGATTGACGATGAACGCCACCAACAGCGCCAACAGGGCGCCTGATATTGCGCCCACAAAGCCCACTAAAATACCTTCGGTAACAAATAATTGGCGAATGCCCGCCCGCCGCAATCCAATAGCCCGCAAAGTACCAATTTCAACCGTGCGCTCTACAACGGCGGTGTTCATGGTATTGGTTACCGTGAACAAAACAATCGCACCGATCAGCGTAAAAATGAACCCAAACATCGTGTCAAATAATTGAATGGTTTGCACATAAAAAGGGTTCAGCATTTCAAAGTCGAGCACCGCCAAGGGCTGATCTGGCGCCAAGCTTTGCAGCAATATTTTCAGCCTGGCGGCAGCGGCAGGCAACTGTGCCGAGCGTTGCAACTGAATCATGATTGACGTGGCTTTTGGGTCGGACCGGCCATACAAAAGTTGTTGGGCCTGGGCCAGCTGCATGATCACAGCGACGTCATCGTATTCTTTGAATCCCTGGCCCTCCGCTTGAAGAATGGTCAACGCGGCAACGTTCGGAGTGCCTTTCGAGTGACCCGCCAGTAATTCGATTCGAGCGCCGTTCGGCGTGGCCTTCGCGGCCGTTGATTTGTTCTCTGTTTCCGTCAGCAGCGCAATGTCAGCAGGGATAGCCTTGCCAGCGGCTTGGATCTCTGCGACGGGCTGGGGACAATCTTGAATACCCAAGGGCATACACAACTGTAAAACACGCGCCAAGCCAATGCCAATGATTGCGGCGTCAGGTGCGGCCCCGTCCAGAATAAAGTGTGGCACATCCAGCGGTACGTCAAACTCGTTCCATTGGCGCATGAGGTTCAGGTCCGAGGCAACTATACCGGTGCCGATCACCGTTCGAGAGACGCCTGCAGAAAAATTGCCCGCAATACCGCCAAACTGCAATGTAGGCGACACCACTGCGACCATGTTGCGGAGCACGCTGTCCTTTAGGATTGCTTCCATCAACTGTTTATAGTTTGCGATACCATAAGCTGTTGGGTTGCCGCTGCCAAACAGGTAATAATCTTTATGCTGAATCTGCAAGTGGCCTCCGGTGCGCACGTACGAGGTTTGCATGCTGTATTTTATGTTGGTGCTGTATCCACCAAAAATCAAAATAGCTGCGGCCCCAATGCACATCGCCAGCAATGTCGCCAATGATCGGCGACGGTTGCGCAACAGATTTCGTACCGCCAGTGACCAAGTCGTCATTGTGGCGCCTGGGTATCTTCGAATTCGTTTTCGGTTGCCATGGGAGGCGCCTTTTTCCGACGGATCGATTGGATCACGCCATCTCGCAAAAATATCAGGTCGTCGGCCGCACTGATGAGATCTCGATCATGCGACGAAAATATGAATGATATTTTGTATCTCGCCTGCATGCGGCGCATCAGCGACAGAATGGCCGCCCCGGTCTTGCTGTCGAGGTTGGCTGTTGGCTCGTCGGCAATCACCAGCTTTGGCCTGCGCGCCAATGCACGGGCAATCGCCACGCGCTGACGCTGACCTCCCGAGAGCTGGCCCGGAAGGTTCTTGGCGCGGTCGCTCAAGCCAACGGCTTCCAGCAGCTTTGTGACCCGATCATGTCGGCGCTTTGGCGCCATGCCCGCTAATATCAACGGGTATTCAACGTTCTCGTAGGCGGTCAAGACTGGTAACAAATTGAAATTCTGAAAAATGAACCCGATATTGGCGGATCGAAAATCCGCCAATTGGTCATCCGATAGATCGTTGATAGCCTGTCCTGCCACCACAACCTGGCCTTTGTCGGGGCGGTCAATGCAGCCCAGCATGTTCAGGAGTGTTGTTTTGCCGCTGCCTGAGGGTCCCAGCAACACGGTGAAGAAGCCTGGCCGAACCAAGATGTCAACACCCCGGATGACGGGAACAGCCACCGAGTCCATGTAGTAGGTTTTCTCCACTTGGCTCAGGATTGCGACGGGTTCGGTCATGAAGGATCCTGGGGGGCCTGCAGTTCATTGTGTGCCGGAAGTTGCGGCGCAATCCGGCTCTTTCCCGGTATCCGGCCGGTGACGTCGGCGATTGCCTAGTTGCAAGATGACGGAGGCACCCGGTGTTTCTACAGGGCAACCGAGGCTGAAAATTTGCAATGCCGGTCAAGATCTGGGGAAAACCAGTTTACTCTGCCGCCGCGCGGGTGCCGGGTCATGAGGTGGTAACACCGTTGTGACAGACTCCGCGATCACGCCGGGTCGCGCGTGGTTGGACTAGGTGGGGTGTGGCGAAGTCGATCTTGAGGCGCACGGCGGGCGCAGCCAGCGGAGCAGGTGTGCAATGTTCGCCGTGGCTGGGTGGCGCATGCCGGGGCGCCCATCAATCCAGTATGCTCAAACTCGACGACACAGTTTTGCCAACTTTGGAGAAAAACCATGAAAACCAACCTGCTTGACTACCTGCTGTCCACGCTAGTGCTCACTCTGGTGTTGGCAGGCAGTGGGGGCGTGATTTGGGGGTTTTCGTCAATGTCCGTCAAGCTCTTCGGTGACTACCACGTATTGGTAGATCTCGGGCTGGGGTTGTTGTGCTTCGGTGTGCTGTCGGCCTTGGTGATTAGGGCCTTGTTGTGGTGGAAGCCCATTACCCCCGGAACATACAGTATGGATTCCCCGATGTTCGTGCATTGGAAACTGATCACAGTGCTCAGCCACTTTGGCTATGCAGCCTTGAGGCCCTTGACTCCGATATTCTTCAGGCCGCTGGTTTCAATGCTGTACGGCGCGCAACTTGGCAGCGGCGTGGCATTGGGGGGTATTCTGGATGCGCCATTTTTGATCAGCGTGGGCGCCGGCAGCGCCATCGGTGCGGCGTCGTTGATTACCGGCAATTACACCAGTGGGGGTGAACTGATGTGCGGCACTGTCAAGATTGGCGCCGGGGTGACGATTGGCGTCAATTCAGTGGTCTTTCCGAACACCGAAATCGGCGACAACGCAACATTGGTTGGCGGCTCGTACGTGATGCCGGGTACCAAAATCCCGGCTGGCGAAACTTGGCGCGGCAACCCCGCACGAAAATGGTTGTGAGCGTTTTGCAGTAACAGGCAGCGGGCTACCGGTTGTTGATCACTTCAGCCGCTTTGCAGGTACGCCACCCCAGAATTCACCGTCACCAATTCTTGTGCCTTTGGACACGATGGCGCCTGCGGCCACGATGGCGTGATTGCCGATGATCACGTCGGGCAGTATCACGGCGTTGGCCCCCACGGTGACATCATTGCCAATACGCACGGCGTACATCGCCAAACGATTGCCTTCGATGACATGCGGCACGATCAATGCGGATTGGCCGATGATGCAGTTGCTGCCAATTTCAACAAAAGGCGGGTCAAAGATGATGCCCGAGCTGTAGCTGTTGGCGCCTAGTTTTGCCCCCAGGCCTTGGTAGAACAAGCGCATGAGCGGAATGGGTATAAAACCGCAGCGCATGACTGGCACAAATAGCAAAAGATAAAACAGCAGATAGACATGAAACACAAACTCTTCACGTGAATCATTCGCATATTCTCCGGTGGTAATGGGCACTGCCCAAAGTAGCCCCCGGTAGATGGCGATGGCGTAAAGATACAAGAATATCAACCCGCTGATTGATAGCACGATGCCCCGGAAGTCGCCGAGCGGCAAGTTGCCGAGAAGCTGAGTGTTGCTTAGCAGTGCCGCACCCAAGGCAAGGGCGACAGCTAGGGCAAATACTAGAATTTGGAGGCCGCTAATTTTGCGCATGTGTGTAGCTCCTTGAGAAATCGATCCGCGTCGGTGCTAGGTTGCTTTCTTGGCGGCAGCGCACTCGCTCGAATCGATTCTGCCGCCGTTCGGCGGCTGCGGCATGCCATTCCTTGGCATCACGGTGCGGTTGCTTGGTGTCGAAAAACGTAAACCGAAGTGTCGCGAAGTGATTCTCTACCCGGCTGTGCAACTGCTGCGCGCATAAAAATAGGGGCCGAAGCCCCTATTTTACCAATTCGACTGAATTCCGTCGAATTAGGCCGACTTGCGGCGGCTCACCAAACCGCAGGCGGCCAGAGCAAAACCGGCCAGCAACAGAGCGCCTGGCTCAGGAACGCTGAAGGTCTGGTTTGCATCTGCTTGGAATATGAGTTGCCCAGCGGTGAACAATTCAGATCCCGCAGTCACCCCGTCATTGTTGTAGTCATATCCGGTGGGAATCGTGAAGTTTGTCACTGCCGAGCCAAGCTGCAAAGTGGAAGTGAGCTGCGTACCCACCAGCGCCGGATTGACATATGCCAAGTTGGTCGAAATTACCGAACCAGAAAGACTCGCCTGGCCGCCGGTGACGGTGTCAAAAAGGGTAGTCGGCCCACCATTGATGGTGCCGCTGATGATTTTGACGCCGTTTTGATAGCCGGTGCCGTTGGACTCTTTCGCGAAATTTGGGCCTGAGGGGGCGCCGCCTGCAAACTCGTTGTAATAGATGTCAAACGTGCCGCCTGTCACCATGAAGGTGCAGGAGCTGACTGCGGCGCAGCTCACAACTTTCTCAGTCAGGTGCGCGAAAACCGTGTACTCGTAAGCAGCACCCGTGGCCAAAAATGTGCCAAGAACGGACGATTTGAGGCCATCGGCAATGCCATCGATGAAGCCCCCCGCGAAGGCTGAGCCATCAGTCTTGGTGACAGCCGCTGCGGTCGAGGCGTAGTCCAGGGAGAAAGTGCTGTTATCAACAGCTGTGAAACCTGTGGTCCAAGCGGCCGACCCCGCGGTCCAGTCGAAGCCACCAAACGGCGTTTGCAAGCCGTCGAGGTTTTTGATGGTCGGCAAAGCGTGGGCTGCGGTACCGAAAGCGGCGACACCAATGACGGCGACGGCGGCGAAGATTTTGTTCAGCTTCATGTTGGGGCTCCTGGGGTTTGATGAGTGGGTAGGGATCACACACTCTCTGGTTGATATAAGCAACTGGTGTGCCAGCTTTTGTAAGTCATTGATTTGCAAAGAAAGTTCTCAAATGTCGACCCTGTTCCTGCCGGCGCCGTCCTTGACCTGTCAAATTTTTCGACGGTCGATTTCTGCCGAATCTGAGGTGTTGATGACCAGTTCGCGAAGCGCTAACCGTTCGGATCTGGCACTCGCGGCGGCGCCCTCGCCAACCCGGCCCAACCAGATGGTGCGGTCAGCGCGCTGAGGCAGCAAAATGCGCAAGCGGCCGGCCAGTTTTTGCGCCAAGGCCTGCAGTGCGGGTTGTGCTGTAAAGCGGCGGCCTTCACGCACGTAGCGACTGAAGATCAGCGGCGTCATTTCGGGTTGGTGCTGCAAGCCCAGCTGGGTTGCGGTGAGCCAGAAACGTTGCACGGCCCGTCCGGCGGCGACGTAGTCGTCCACGCTGTTTGGGGTTTGCCGCGCCACGATGGCGACGTGGGCCGCACAGGCAAGAGCTGGCAGCAAATCCATTTGCAGGCGCGGCACGATGGTGCCACCCAGGTACTTGTTCATGAACTCAATGCGGCCCCAGCTTTGCATGGCGTGACGCATCAAGACCACGGTCAGCGCGTCCGCCCCCAGCGCTTGATCCGGGATGCGGTCATCGCTGAAGCGTGCATGCCACTGGATGATCGAGCGATGGGTGTCAAACGCCTCTGGCAACCGCAGGCGCAAGCCGGCGTTGTGCCAGAGCAATGAGGCCCAACGCATTCGGTTGCGCCAGCCGGCCGCCCACACAAGCTCGTGGTTCGGGCCCACTGCGGCTTCGAGTTGATGTTGTTCGTGTGCCGTCAGCTCGCGCGTGCTCAGCGGCCTGCGCTGCACGCTGCGCCTCGGAATGGCGCTGATCAACGGATCCGCCAGCAAATTGGGAGATGGCGCCAGGGTGACGTCAAAAGTGGGGCAGGTTTCGGGCAGCCCAGGTCGGCGCGCCGCGCTGGTCACAAGACTGTGTCGCGAAGCCGCAATGGCCAGCGTCTCAATCAGAGCACCCAGTGAGATCTGGCTCGGGTGGCCGTCCAGGTCGTACACGCAATGATCCCGCGTGTCGCGGCCGTGGATGACGACATGGCGCTCATCCACGATCTCGAAGCGCCAGGGCTGCGTGTTGTCGCCACTGGGTGCCCACCGTGCCAAATCCAGTATTTGATGCAGCACGCTGGTATTCATCTTTGGGTGGCCTTCAGCGCAGCCAGCTGTCGCCGCCCGACCCACAGCGCCAGCTGTTGCAGTGGATTTTTGTTGCCGCCAGGCCGCCAGGTGCGCACCAGTCTGTTTCGATAGGCGTCGAATTGCATACCGTGCGGTGCACAAGCCACGGGGCCTCGGCCTAGCAGGATCTTTAGCGTCTCGGTGGCCGCAACGCCCGCGCACAACTGGCAGGCCATGATGGTGGAAGGCGTACGCCTGGCATTCAGATCGACTCTGGACATGTCCACCAGGTAAGCGCGATGCAGCCCGGCAGGCGCCAAACCGATCAAAAAGCGCAGCGCTTGCTCATCCTCGGATCGGTCGCCCCACTGAAAATACTGCTCAAAGCTCATGCCCCCGGGCAAGAAGTTCAGCAGCGCCACGCCCATGCCTACCGGGGCCACCGTGACCGCCGGTATGCCGCGCTCGGCGCAGGCCGCAAATACGCGGCGCCGAGCATCGAAGGCGAAAAAATCCAGGCCGTCGATGTAGATGTCGACGCCCTGCAAGAACGCGTCGAGGTTGTGCTCATTCACGCCCGCAGCGAACTTGTCTATGTGAACCTCCGGGTTGATGTCCAAAGCCATCGCGGCCAGCACGTCTGCCTTGGGCTTGCCCAAAGTGGAAACGCCGGCGCCCACTTGGCGGTTGAAGTTGGCCATCGCAAATTGGTCAAAATCAGCTATGCGAAAATTGCCGATGCCTAGGCGGGCGTGCGTTAGCAGGTGCACGCCTCCAACGCCGCCCATGCCCGCGATGGCCACGGTTTTGCCACGCAGGATTTCTTGTTCGTGGGAGGTCACCCAGCCCAGATTTCGGGCAAAGGCTTCGGGGTACGAAAACGCTTCAGTCATGGGCGGCGGGCTTGACAAGCCAAGCTCGGATTGGCGCGGGGCTCGGGGTTCGTAGCATAGCGGGGCGGGCCCTATTGACTGGCAAGGTAGGCCTTGTCCGTTAAATTGTTTTGCCTGCTGGCACCTGTGGTGAGCGCACGCGATCCGTTGCGCCATGGGCCTGTGTCATCATCCGGCCAGCCTGCAAGCAGGGGCGTGAGTGCCTTTGAACGACGGGCATCAGCGGTTCATTTTGAGCCTGTCGACCACGCCTTGTGTTGGTCATTTTTCAAGAGGGAACATACCTTGATTCGATTTACGCCCTACCTCAAGAATGCAGCGTGCAGCCTGGCTGCCGTCACCGCCGTGTTGATGACGGGATGCGCGTCAGTTGCGTACCCGCCCGCTCCAGCCGTGGCCACGGCGGTTGGCGAGGACTACACCTACATCATCGGCGCCGGTGACAACCTGAACATCATCGTCTGGCGCAATCCGGAGTTGTCGATGTCGGTGCCGGTTCGCCCTGACGGCAAGGTGGCCGCGCCATTGGTTGAAGAAATCGTGGCACAGGGCAAGACATCCACCAAGCTGGCACGCGACATTGAAGCGCAGCTTGGCAAGTATGTTCGTGACCCGGTGGTTACCGTGTTGGTGACGGGTTTTGTGGGCCCCTACAGCGAGCAGATTCGGGTCGTGGGCGAGGCCGCCAAGCCGCAGTTCCTGAACTACAAAAAGAACATGACCGTGCTGGACGTGATGATCGCCGTGGGTGGTCTCACGGATTTCGCCGCAGGCAATAGCGCGTCCATCGTGCGCACGGGCGAGGGTGGCAAGCAGTACGGCGTGCGCTTGAAGGACTTGATCAAGCGTGGTGACGTGTCGGCCAATGTCGAGATGAAGCCGGGCGACATCGTGGTGATTCCGCAGAGTCTGTTCTGATTCCGCCCACCCTTTTTTTACTGAAATAGGCAGAGCCCCGTACGATGGAAGAGCTGATCAGCCAAATCTCCTCGATGGCCCGAGGGATGTGGAAATTTCGTTGGACCGGTCTTATCGTGGCCTGGGTGGTCGGCGCCGTTGGTGTGGTGGCGGCCTTGAAGGTGCCTGATCGCTACGAGGCCATGGCCCGTATCTTTGTCGATACGCAGTCCATCCTGAAGCCGCTGATGGCGGGTTTGGCGGTGCAGCCCAATGTGGATCAACAGGTGGCGATGCTGAGCCGCACGCTGATCAGCCGGCCCAACATCGAGAAGTTGGTGCGCATGGCTGACCTGGACCTGAAGAGTGAATCAAAAGGGCAGCAAGAGGCCTTGATCGAAGCGCTGATCCGCACGGTCGAGATCAAAAGCACGGGCCGCGACAATCTTTATTCGCTGACCTTTGTGGATCCCGATAAAGACAAGGCCAAACGGGTGATCCAGTCGATGGTGTCCATTTTTGTGGAGTCCAGCCTGGGCGCCAGCCGCAAGGACACTGATTCGGCCAAGGTGTTTCTTGACGAGCAGATCAAGACCTATGAAGCCAAGTTGGAAGAGTCTGAAACGCGTCTGAAGGATTTCCGGCTGCGCAATCTGGACACCCAAAGCGGCGACGGCAAAGACTCTGCAGGCCGGTTGAGTGAAATCAGCCAGTTGTTGGAGGCGGCCAAATTGGAGTTGCGTGAGGCCGAAAACTCACGCGACGCGGCCAAGCGCCAAATTGAAGCCGACCGTGGGCAACCGGTCGCGGCCGGCGGCATTGATTTGCTGCAGGGCTCGACAACCAACCCCGCCACGCCCGAGATTGACGCGCGCATTGAAATGCAAAAGAAGGCACTTGATTCCTTGCTGCAGCGCTTCACCGACAAGCACCCTGACATCGTCAGCGGCCGACGTCTGATTGCTGAACTCGAAGACCAAAAGCGTCGTGAAGTGGCTGAATTGCGCAAGGCTGCTGCGGCAGCGCCTGCCCGCGTGGGCGTCAATAGCAGCAGCTTGGCAATGCAAGAGCTGTCGCGCCTGATGGCCACCTCCGAGGTTCAGGTGGCGGCCTTGAAGGCCCGCGTGGCCGAATACCAATCTCGCTTTGCGCAGGCGCGGGCGCAGTCACGCACCTCGCCGCAAATTGAGGCAGAGGCCGCCCAACTGAACCGCGACTACGTGATCGTGAAAAAGAATTACGAAGATCTGGTGGCTCGGCGGCAGTCTGCGGTGATGTCGGGTGACCTGGACATGGCGTCGGGCGTGGCTGATTTCCGCCTCATCGACCCGCCGCGGGTTTCACCCCGCCCTGTGTCGCCCAATCGGCTGCTGCTGCTGCCTATCGCACTGGTGGCGGCGCTGGGGGCTGGTTTGTTCACGGCGTTTGCGGCCAGCCAATTGCGCCCGGTTTACAACGATGCCCAAGACTTGCGCTCCAAAACAGGCCTGCCTTTGTTGGGCGTGGTGTCGATGATCCTCAGCGATGACGACCGCAAGCGTGAGCGTGTCAACAAGTTTCGCTTCTATGTGGGCACAGGCGGTTTGTTCGCCTCGTTTCTGGTGGCTATGGTCACGGTGTCGATCCTTGCCGCACGGCAAATAGGTTAAATACGATGAGCAGCTTGATCGAACAGGCCGCATTGAGGCTGGCGCAGATTCGCGAAGCGGGCATCACCTTGCCCGACATGGAGCCGACGCAACGGCAGCCGAACTCGTCTGCGCCGTCCGCTTCGCCAAATGTGGCGCGCAGCCATTCAGGCGATGGCGCCTCAAGCGTGTCCGGCATGCCCGGCGCATGGGCGCCAGCGGCGCCGGCGCCGGTCACCTCTTCCAAGCTGGTTGACCTTGATTTGGTGGCGCTCGCCGAAGCAGGTTTCCTGGTGCCCACGGCGCCACGCAGCCACATTGCGGATCAGTACCGAGTCATCAAGCGCCCGTTGATTGCCAATGCCATTGGCCAGGGAGTCGCCAAGGTCAAGCATGGCAATCTGATCATGATGACCAGCGCCATGCCGGGTGAGGGCAAGAGCTTCACGTCCATCAATCTGGCGATGAGCATCGCTTCTGAGTTGGATCACACCGTGATGCTGGTGGATGCCGACGTGGCGCGGCCCTCGCTGCTGAAGAAGCTGGGTTTGGGCGAAGCGCCGGGCCTGCTTGACTTGCTCGAAGGCAAGGCTGAGATGAGCGACGTGCTCATGCGAACCAACATCGACAAGCTGACCATCTTGCCAAGCGGGCGGCCACACCCGAAGTCGACCGAGTTGTTGGCCAGTGACGCCATGCGCCAACTGCTGATGGACATGGCCACCCGGTACCCGGATCGGATCATCATTTTTGATTCGCCGCCGCTGCTGCTCACCACTGAATCGCGGGTCTTGGCCAGCCAGATGGGCCAGGTTGTGTTGGTGGTCCATGCCGGCAAGACGCTTCAGGCTGACGTGCAGCACGCGTTGTCAACCATCGAAAGCTGTCCGATCCGCTTGCTGTTGTTGAATCAGGCGCGCACCGACTCTCAGGGAGCCTACGGCTACGGCTATGGCTACGGTTATGGCTACAGCTATGGCTATGGCTATGGCTATGGCGACGATACCGCCCCCAAAGACGGTCAAGCAGTCAAGGAAGGGCCGGCCAATGCGCCCAAAGCAGTGTGATCAGTGGAGGTCTACCAAGCCGATGCTGATCCTTGTCGCGCGATGTGCCGGTTTGTCCTCACGGGTCAATTGGGTGGCCTTGGCGCTGGCGGCCGCAGGGGTGTTGTTGGCGCAGGCCGCCCAGGCCCAGGGCATAACGGATGCGCGCGTCTTGGCCATCACACCCAATGCATCGGCCACTCAAACCTTCACGGACAACGTTGACTTGAATGGCGCTACCAAAACGGCGGATTCAATCACTCGTCTGTCGGCTGGCATTGGCCTGCGGGGCCAAAGCGGCCAGGTTCGGGGCTTTCTGGATTACACGCTGTCAGAGTTGCTCTACGCCCGGCGCAGCAATCTGAACACGACGCAAAACAACCTGAGCGCCAATTTGTCTGCCGATCTGGCCGAAGGGCGGGCACGGGTGGATTCATCAGCCAACATATCGCAATCAGCCGTGTCCGCGTTTGGCGCCCAGCCCAACAACAGTGGCTTGCCCAATGCCAATACGACGGAGTTGCGTTCGCTGCAAATCAGCCCGTCGTTCCGGGGTCCCATTGGCACCGGATTGCGCTACACCGCCGTGCTGGGCTATGGCCTCACCGACGCCAAGAACACCACCGCAGGTGACTCCAGCACGGCCTCGGCCTCGCTGCATGTGGAGCCGTCGGCTGCGGCCCGGGTGAGCTGGGCGGTGGATGCCTCTCATCTGACCTCTGACTACAAGGCCGGACGCGTCACGGATGATGATCGCTTGTTTGGCACGGGCAAACTGCGGCTTGACGACTATGACTTGATGCTCAGTGCTCATGGGGGCACCGAGTCAACCAACATGGCGTCGGTGGACCGTCAGCGCTACAACAACTGGGGCGTGGGCGCGCAATGGACGCCGTCGCCGCGCACGCATCTGGTGGCCGAGACCGAGCGCCGGTTCTATGGCGAATCGCACACCCTGAGTCTTGACTACCGAACCGCGCTGACGGTTTGGCGCTTGAGCAATACCCGGAGTTTGTCGACGGGCAGTGGTGCGTCAAACGGCGGTGCCCGCAGTTCGGCGTTTGATTACTTTTTCAGCAATGCGGCCCTGGCGGCAAAGTTTCCGGATTCGTCGGATCGCACCAAGTTTGTCAACGCCTATCTTGGCCAGCTGGGGATCAACCCTTTGTCCTCGTTCGATCCGAGCTTCCTGCAGTCGGCCGCAACCGTGCAGGATCGCAAGGAGCTGTCAATGGTTTGGCGCAATGCGCGCAGTTCAGCGATGGTGACGCTCACGCAGACGAACACCCATCGGGTTGACCCGGTGATTCGCGTGGCGGATGACCTGCAGAACGCTGGCGACATCCAGCTGAGAGGCTTGTCGGTGGATCTGTCTCACAGCCTGACGCCTGTGTCATCGCTGGGTCTTGTGCTCAGCGTACAACAAAGCAGTGCTGCGTTGACGAGCCAAGAAAACCGGCAAAAACTGATCAGCCTGCAATACAACGCACGCCTGACCGCAGTGAGCAACTTGCTGCTCGGTGGGCGGCGTGCCGTGTATGAAACCGGCTTGGTGTCTTACGCCGAGAGCGCCCTTTACGCCACTTACGGCATTCGGTTCTGAGTCCCATGTACGAATCGTTTTTTGGCCTGACCAACAAGCCCTTCCAGCTCAACCCTGACCCAAGCTTCTACTTTGGTAGCAAGCAGCACAGGCGGGCAAAGGCCTATCTTGACTACGGCGTCTCGCGCAATGAAGGTTTCATCGTCATCACCGGTGAAATCGGCGCGGGCAAAACCACCCTGCTGCGCGCGCTGATTGACGGCCTGCACGGCAGCAACGTGGTGGTGGGCCATCTGGTCACCACCCAGCTTGGCGCCGAAGACACCTTGCGCATGGTGGGCGCATCGTTTGGCTTCAAGGTCAAGGATGTGCCCAAGTCAGAGTTGCTGATCACGCTTGAGGCGTTTTTGATCAGCCAGACCAGCAAGGGCAAGCGCTGTCTGTTGATCGTTGACGAGGCGCAGAACCTGACGCCCAAGGCGGTTGAAGAGCTGCGCATGCTGTCGAACTTCCAGTTCGGCAACCAGGCTTTGATCCAGAGCTTTTTGGTGGGGCAGCCCGAGTTTCGCGAGATCCTGCAACGGCCCGAGATGGAGCAGTTCCGCCAGCGTGTCGCGGCCACTTGCCACATCGGCCCACTCGACCCCGAAGAAACCCAGCACTACATCGAGCACCGGCTCAAGTGCGCGGGGTCCACGGGCAAGCCGAGCTTTGATCCTGCGGCATTCACGGCCATCTTCAAAGCCAGCGGGGGTATTCCGCGGCGCATCAACTCCGTCTGTGATCGCTTGCTGTTGGCCGGCTTCCTGGCAGGCAAAACCCATCTTGAACTGACTGACGTCAACGAGGTGGTTCAAGAGTTTGCTGAAGAGTCCGAGGTGCCCAATCGCCGCAACATGCCAGGCAATGCGGATTCATCGCACGGTGCGCTGTCGGTCTCGGGGCCGGCCACCGGCGCGGCCGCGCTGGATGTGGATCTCGGCAAGCTGCTGTTGGATCCGGCCGCAGCCGACACCATGTCAAGGCAGTTGTCGCGCTTGGCCACCGAGCAAAGCGGTGATCAGATTCAGCGCCTTGAGCGCGGCTTGCTGCGGCTGGAGCGCACCAATCTACAGATGCTGGCCATGCTTCAACAGCTGGTGAACGCGGTCAAGAGACCCGTCGAAGAGGGACACAAGTGACAGTTTCCCAAGGTGTTGGCGGCGTGGCGCTGCCCGTCGCTGCGGCGGTGCCGCCAGCGCCAGTGGGCGCCGTGATCCGCCCGGTCATCCGCCCGGTCATCCGCCCAGTCATCGGCCCGGTCATCTGCGTGGTCGGTGCCCGCCCCAACTTCATGAAGATGGCGCCCATCCTGCGGGCGCTGGCGGCGCATCAACCACCGATTCCGGCGCTGCTGGTGCACACCGGCCAGCACTACGACCAGGGCATGAGCCACTAGTTGTTTGCCGATCTGGGCTTGCCGCTGCCGGACCTCAATCTTGAAGTGGGCTCGGGCAGCCACGCGGTGCAAACCGCCGAGGTGATGCGCCGTTTTGAGCCCGCGCTGGACGAGCACCAACCCAGCTGCGTGCTGGTGGTGGGCGACGTCAATTCCACGCTGGCCTGCACGCTGGTGGCCGTCAAAAAAGGCGTTCCGGTGGCCCATGTCGAGGCGGGTTTGCGCAGCTACGACCGCAAGATGCCCGAAGAGATCAACCGTGTGCTCACCGACCAGGTGGCCGACCGGCTCTACACCACCGAGCGCAGCGCACTCGACAACCTGTTGCGCGAAGGCGTGGCGCCCGAGCGGGTGTGTTTTGCCGGCAACGTGATGATTGATTCACTGGTGGCCAACCGCCCTCACGCACGGCCCATTGCCGATACCTTGCGCGCGCACGGCATTGACCCCAGCGTGATCGCTCATGCCAAGGGTTATGGCGTGGTCACGCTGCACCGGCCGTCCAACGTGGACGACGCCGACACCTTGCGCGATCTGCTGGGCGTGTTGCGTGAGATCTCCGCCAGTTTGCCGCTGGTGTTTGCGCTGCATCCGCGCACCCGAAACAACATTGACCGCTTTGGCTTGGCGGGTTTGATTGACAGCGGGCGCATGGCCTTGTTGCCGCCGCAGGGTTATCTTGAGATGCTGGGCCT
>JAYWDK010000182.1:0-5446 GCA_043779845.1 Betaproteobacteria bacterium
CGCAACCCTGGTGCTGCCATTCAACACCCCCGCCGTGCCCACGCCAGCGCCGCGCCTGCCCGACCCCGCCGCCTGGGCGCCCGCTGCCGGCCCCACGCGCGCCGTCAAGCTGGTGGCCCTGGCCTGGGCGCGCAGTGGCGACAAGGGTGATTTGTCCAATATCGGCCTGATCGCCCGCCGCCCTGAATGGCTGCCGCTGCTGTGGGCCCAGATCACGCCCGAGGCCGTGCTCGCCTGGCTGGGCCACCTGGTCAAAGGCCCGGTAGACCGTTACCACCTGCCCGGCCTGCACGCCATGAACCTGGTGATCCACCAGGCGCTGGACGGTGGCGGCCCGGCATCGCTGCGCATTGACCCGCTGGGCAAGGGCATGGCGCAAATTCTGCTGGACATGCCCCTGCAAGTGCCTGACGACTGGCCGGTTTAAGGCCGGCCAGCACGGCTGGCGCTGGCACGACAACTTGATTGCGGAAACGCCGACAACCTGCGGCCAGGCCAATCGCGGCATACACCAAGTGCCAGCGGAGTTGACGATCGGCAACCGGCCGGCGCCCTGCATCGGTGATCCTGCCAAGGCAGCGGAGGTAGCCACCAGCGCGTAGCCCGGACTCACGTTGCATCCGCAAAAGGCCATTCAGCTTGAGGGCCTCATGAATCAACAGATCCGCATGGAGAAGTCATGAAACAAGTCCGCATCGGCTTGATGTCGCTTGTGACCGCCGCACTGCTGGCGGCTTGCGGTGGTGGCGACGCCCCGGTACCCGGCACGGGCGCACCGGCCGGGGCGCCCACCACCAAGGGCAGCTTCAAGTCGCTGGTGTCGTTTGGCGACAGCCTGAGCGACGTGGGCACCTATGCCCCGGCCACCTCGTTGACGGGCGACGGCAAGCCGCCCTACATCGGCGGCAAGTTCAGCACCAACCTCGATGGCAATCTGGGCACGATCTGGGTTGAAAACCTGGCCACCCAACTGGCGTTGCCGGTGGTCAAGCCCGCTGAAGTGGGCTTTGCCGGCACGTCGGTCAAATGCCCCGTGTCGGTGGTGGCGGCCTGCACCGGCTACGGCCAGGGCGGGGCGCGCGTGACCAGCGCCAACGGTTATCACAAAGAGGCCGGCTTTCTGACGGTGCCGGTGGTCACGCAGATCGCCAACCACCTGGCGAGCGCGGGCAGTTTCAAGGACAGCGATCTGATCTTCGTCTGGGCTGGCGACAACGATTTGTTCATGCAGATCGACCCGCTGGTGGCGGGCAGCTTTGGCGCGGCGGCACAAACCGTGCTGGCCGCCGCCAGGGCCGCCGCCACCCAGGTGCAGATCGACGCTGCGGCCGGCAAGATCAGCGCCGACGACGCCAAAGCCGAGCTTGCCGCCATCACCGCCGACGCCAGCCGCAAGGTGTTTGGCGCGCTGACAACGGGCCAGGAGGCCATGAAAATGGCCGCGCAAGAGTTGGCGGGCTACGTGCGTGACCAGATATTGGCCAAGGGCGGCAAGTACGTGGTGGTGGTCACGCCCGTGGACATCGCGATCACGCCCAAGGGCGTGGCGCTGGACGCCACCAGCCGGGGTTATGGCACCACGCTGGTGGACACCTTCAAGCTGTGGCTGCGCGACGGCCTGACCGGCCAGCCCGTGCAGTGGATCGACGCCAACACGGTGCTCAGCACCATCGCGGCCAACGCCAGCGCCAACGGCCTCGTGAACGTCACCAACACCGCCTGCGACGCGGCAAAAACCCATGGCAGCAGCCTGTTCTGCAACGGCACGCCGGGCGCGCCCTACAACGGCCTGGCCGCTGGCGCCGATGTCAACACCTGGCTGTTTGCCGACGACGTGCACCCCACCACGGGCGGCCACAAAGCCATCAGCAACCGCTTTTATGACCAGCTCAAGGCCTTTGGCTGGATCTGAGTGCCGCAGCACGGAGAACCCGACATCATGAACCGCACGATCTGCTCTCTAACACTGCTGGCCGCCGCCGGCACGGTGTGCACCGGCGCCATGGCGCAAGCCAACACCGTCAAGTTTGGTGGCACGCGCTACACCACGCATTCAAAAACCACCGGCATCACCGGCGTGGGCATCCCCGCCGGCGCCGACGCCACCACCGGTGACGCCAACACCTTCTTGCTGACCTTCGAGCGTGAGGTGGCGCCCAATCTGGGCTTGGAGTTGGCAGTGGGCGTGCCACCCAGAATAACGTCCAAAGCCAGCGGCTCGGTAGCCTACCTGGGCGAGGTGATGAGCGCGCGCAACGTGGCGCCCACCGCCTTCATCAACTACCACTTTGGCGACGGCGGCAACGCGCTGCGCCCGTACGTGGGCGTGGGCGTCAACTTCACGCGCTTTGTTGACATCCGCTCACCCTACGGCTGGCGCGTGAGCCTGAGCGACAGCTGGGGCGTGGCGGCGCAGGCCGGCCTGCACTACGCCATCAACCGGCAATGGGGCTTGTTTGCGAGCGTGGCGGCCTTGCAGGTGAAATCCGATCTGGTGGCCGTGGGCGCCACCGTGTTGCGCACCACCATCGATTTCAGGCCCATCGTGTACTCGGCCGGCGCGTCGTTCGGATTCTGACCCGCCACGCCAGCCACGCCAGCCACGCCCGGCAGGCGCCTGAAGCCGCCGTTGAGCGGTGCCACGGGGCAGTGCGATGATCACGGTGATGTCAACCACCCACCTGATCACCATGCCCACAAGCTTCACCCAAATCCTGTCCAAGCGGTCCAGTCTGACAATCACCCGGCCGCTGGCCGCCGCCCTGCCCTTGTTGCTGGCGGTTGGCCTGGCCCACGCGCAAGGCAACGCCGGCACCACCACAACCAGCAGCAACACCCAGCCCGCCACGGCCCCCGGCACGGTGGTCACCACCAGCAGCGGGCTGGTGTTCAAGCTGCTCAAAGCCGGCACGGGCGCCAGCCCCAAGGCCACCGACACGGTGAAGGTGCACTACCGCGGCACCTTCATGGATGGCAAGGAATTCGACAGCTCCTACAGCCGCGGATCACCCGCTGAATTTCCGCTCAACCGCGTGATCAAGTGCTGGACCGAAGGCGTGCAGCGCCTGCAAGTGGGCGGCAAAGCCCAACTCACCTGCCCACCCGCCATTGCCTACGGCGAGCGCGGCGCCGGCGGCACCATCCCGCCCAATGCCACCCTGCAATTCGAGGTGGAGCTGCTGGGCATCACGGGCCACTGACCCGCACCCAGACGGCCAGCGGCAACCCCAGCAAACGCGGCGTGGGTGGGCCGCCTGCTCAGCCCGGCCGGTCGTCGATGGCGGGGTTTGCCTGGTCGAGGTGATGCTCCAGGCCATAACGGATGAGCGCGGCAATGTTGGGCAATTGCAGCTTTTCCTGGATGTGGCTCTTGTGCGTGCTCACGGTCTTGATCGACAGGTGCAAGGCCACAGCGATGTCGGTCAGGCGCTGGCCCGCCACGATGCGCTGCAGCACGTCCAGCTCGCGGTTGGACAATTCCGTGTGGCGCGGCGCCATCGCCGAGCCATTGAGCTGCTGCACCACGCGCTCGGCCAGGCTGGCCGTGACATAGGCGCCGCCCGACACCACCTTGCGCACGGCGGCCACCAGCTCCTCGGCCGCCGTGTCCTTGGTGACATAGCCCCGGGCGCCGGCCTTGAAAGCCCGGATCGCGTACTGCTCCTCGGCGTGCATGCTCAAGATCAGCACCAGCACCGTGGGATGTTGGTCACGGATGCGCCGGATCAGCTCCAGCCCGTTCATGCCCGGCATCGACAGATCGGCAATGGCGAGATCAAACGGCTGTTGGCGCAGTGTTTCAAGGGCCTCGAATCCGGTGCGCGCCTCGGTGATTTCAAGGCGGCTGTCACTCAGGGCCAGGATGCGCTTCAAACCCTCGCGCACGATGGCGTGGTCATCCACCAGCAGCAGCCGCAAGCCCCCTCCCGCGCCAGGCAAGCTCATGACAAACCTCGCTGGTCTTGCTGGCCACGGCCGGCGGTGTCAGTCAAGGGCAGATGCAGCGTGAACTGCTGGCCACCGCGAAGCGGCTTGCCTAGATCAAGCCGCCCGCCCAACTGGTGTGCTTGCTCGCGCAGCCGCATGGCCGCGTCATCGCCATCTCGGCCGCTGGCGGGTGCGGGCCAGTCGCAGCCATTGCTTTGCACCGTGAGCACCACTTCGCCGGCCCGTTGTTGAAGTTCAATGCCCACGTTGGTGGCGTGTGCGTATTGCGCCATGTGGCCCAGCGTCTCTTGCACCAGGCGGTACAACGCGATCGAGGCGCGCTCGCCCAGCGGTGGGTCGCTTTCATCGAGCCGCAGCTTGATGACCATGCCCAGACGCGCCGCCGCGTCTCGCACCAACCAGTCAATCGCGGCATTGAGCCCCAGGTCGTCAAGCATCATGGGCCGCAACTCGGCACTGATGCGGCGCACGGTGGCCACCGCGTCATCCAGGGTCAACAACATATTGCTGATGCGCGGCGCCTGCGATTGGGCCACCAGCGGCAGGCTGGCGAGATCCATTTTCAGTGCGCTCAATTGCTGTCCCAAGTCTTCATGCAGTTCACGCGCGACACGGCGCCGTTCAGCCTCGCGAGCCTCCACCACGGTGGCGGCAATGCGCCGGTCCATCTCGGACAGCTTGCGCTGCGTCACGTCAGTCAGCGTCAGGCGCAAGGTGGGTGGCCCACTGGCCGGCACCACGCGCCGGCAATCGAGTTGGGCATGCAACAGCGGCGCGCCTTGCGGGCGCACCGTCAATTCGATGCGTTGACTGTCATCTGCCGGCAAGGCGTGGCTCAGGTGGCGCCGCCAGCGATCCGCGTCGGCGGTGGCGACGAACTTTGAAAATGGTCGATTCAGCAGCGATTTTCGCTCCACGCCCAGCAGGGCTGCCCCCGTGAGATTGACCTCGCCGATGCGCCCGTCCTGGCCGAGCGTGAAGTAACCCACCGGGGCGAAATCGTAGAGATCCACAAAGCGGTCGCGCGCATTGGCGAGATCAAGCTGTGCATGGCGCAACTCCTCGTTCTGCATCTCGAGCTCAATCTTTTGCACGCGCAACTCATACTCAAGCGCGTCGGCGTGACCATTGACGATGGTGTTCGCACTGGTTTTCGAGCGGGTCTTCTTGTTGGCGATTGCCATGGTCGATGCCCCGGCGGCAGTCGCCTTGACGGCCGGCACGGGGGCGGATGGGCGCTGTGAACGGGACACGGTCAGCGCGCCAGCTTGGGGTTGTTCAGCGTCAACTCGCCAAACTCGGAGCCAGCGGCGGCCGCTGGCGTGGTGAGCGGGTCAAGATCGCCGGCCTGGCCTTCCAGATTGAGCGTCAACAGCGGCAAGCTCACCGTGATCCTGGCACCGCCCTCGGGCGCGTTGCCCAGTTCAATGCGCCCGCCCAGCATGTGGCAGCGCTCACGCATGCCCATCAAGCCGTGTGAACCCCTGCGCCGCATGGA
>JAYWDK010000183.1:0-14506 GCA_043779845.1 Betaproteobacteria bacterium
CCCGGCGGAAAAACGCTGGTGGCAAGAGCGCATGGAGTCCATCCGCAGCAAGCCCAACTTCAACATCGACGAGAAAAAACACATCCTCGACCGGCTGACCGCCGCTGAAGGCCTTGAGCGTTACCTGCACACCAAGTACGTGGGCCAGAAGCGCTTCAGCCTGGAAGGCAGCGAGAGCTTCATCGCCAGCATGGACGAGGTGGTGCAGCGCGCCGGCGCCAAAGGTGTGCAGGAGATGGTGATCGGCATGGCCCACCGCGGCCGCTTGAACGTGCTGGTCAATACCCTGGGCAAGATGCCCAAGGATTTGTTTGCCGAGTTTGACCACACCGCGCCCGAGAACCTGCCGTCCGGGGATGTCAAATACCACCAGGGTTTCAGCAGCGACATCTCCACTGCCGGTGGCCCGGTGCATCTCAGCTTGGCGTTTAACCCATCCCACCTGGAGATCGTCAACCCGGTGGTCGAGGGCTCAGTCAAGGCCCGCATGGACCGCCGTGGTGACAAAACCGGCGCCGAGGTGCTGCCGGTGCTGGTGCACGGTGACGCGGCCTTTGCCGGCCAGGGCGTGGTGATGGAAACCCTGGCGCTGGCCCAGACCCGGGGTTATTACACCGGCGGCACGCTGCACCTGGTGATCAACAACCAGATCGGCTTTACCACCAGTGACCCGCGTGATTCACGCTCCACGCTGTATTGCACCGACGTCGTCAAGATGATCGAAGCCCCGGTGCTGCACGTGAACGGCGATGACCCCGAAGCCGTGGTGCTGTGTACCCAGATCGCACTCGACTACCGCCAGCAGTTCAAGAAGGATGTGGTGGTGGACATCATCTGTTTCCGCAAGCTGGGCCACAACGAGCAGGACACACCGTCGCTCACCCAGCCGCTGATGTACAAGGTGATTGCCAAACACCCCGGCACCCGCAAGCTGTACGGCGACAAGCTGGTGGCGCAAAACGTGTTGCCAGAGGGCGGCCCCGAGCAGATGGTCAAACAGCTCCGCGCTGCGTTCGACGAAGGCCGCCACACCATGGACCCGGTGCTGACCAACTTCAAGAGCAAGTACGCGGTCGATTGGGCGCCCTTTTTGGGCAAGAAATGGACAGACGCCGCCGACACCGCGCTGCCACTGGCCGAGATCAAACGCCTGGCCGAGCGCCTGACCACGGTGCCCGCCAACTTCAAGGTGCATCCACTGGTCGAAAAAGTGCTGGCTGACCGCGCCGCGATGGGCCGAGGTGAGATCAACGTTGACTGGGGCATGGGCGAGACTTTGGCCTACGCCTCCTTGGTGGCCAGTGGTTACGCCGTTCGCTTGTCGGGCGAAGACTGCGGGCGCGGCACGTTTGTGCACCGCCACGCCGTGCTGCACGACCAAAACCGCGAGAAGTGGGACGTGGGCACTTACGTGCCGCTCGAGCACATCGCCGAGAGCCAGGCGCCGTTCGTGGTGATCGACTCGATCCTGTCCGAAGAAGCGGTGCTGGGCTTTGAGTACGGTTACGCCGCCGCCGAGCCCAACACGCTGACGATCTGGGAAGGCCAGTTTGGCGATTTCGTCAACGGCGCCCAGGTGGTGATCGACCAGTTCATTGCGTCGGGCGAGGTCAAGTGGGGCCGCTCGAATGGCATCACCCTGATGTTGCCACACGGCTATGAAGGCCAGGGCCCCGAGCACAGCTCGGCGCGCCTTGAGCGCTTCATGCAACTGGCGGCCGACAACAACATGCAGATCGTGCAGCCCACCTCGGCCAGCCAGATCTTCCATGTGTTGCGTCGGCAGATGGTGCGCCAGTTCCGCAAGCCCTTGGTCATCATGACGCCCAAGTCGCTGCTGCGGAACAAGGACGCCACGTCGCCGCTGTCTGACTTCACCAAGGGTGAGTTCAAGACGGTGATCCCCGAGCAAAACGCCGAGATCAATGCCGACAAGGTCAAGCGCCTCATTGCCTGCTCGGGCAAGGTGTACTACGACCTGGTCAAGAAGCGCGAAGAGAAAAAGGCGTTCGACGTGGCGATCATCCGCGTCGAGCAGCTCTACCCCTTCCCGCACAAGGCGTTTGCGGCCGAGATCAAGCGCTACCCCAACCTCAGCGATCTGGTGTGGTGCCAGGACGAGCCGCAAAACCAGGGCGCGTGGTTCTTCGTGCAGCACACCATCCATGAAAACATGGTGGACGGCCAGAAGCTGGGTTATGCGGGCCGCGCCGCCTCAGCCTCCCCGGCGGTGGGTTATGCCCACCTGCACCAAGAGCAGCAAAAGGCCTTGCTGGATCAGGCCTTCGCCAAGCTCAAGGGCTTTGTGCTGACCAAGTGAGTTGGCCTGCTGCGCTGTCGCGGGCGCTCAGCGCGCCGTGACAGCCTGCTGAATTTGACCGGCGCCCCGTGGCGCTGGCCAAACCAGGCAGGCCGCGCTGCTTGCGTCACCCCCGAACAAAATTGAGAAACAAACATGGCAATCGTAGAAGTCAAAGTTCCGCAGCTTTCAGAATCGGTGGCCGAAGCCACCTTGCTGACCTGGAAGAAAAAAGCCGGCGAGTTTGTCGCCATCGATGAAATCATCATCGAGATCGAGACCGACAAAGTGGTGCTTGAAGTGCCGGCGCCCGCAGCTGGCGTGCTGGCCGAGCTGGTGCAGCCCGATGGCGCCACCGTGGCCAGTGATCAGGTGATCGCCCGCATCGATACCGAAGGCAAGGCCACCGGTGCCGCACCCGTGGCCGCCGCCGCACCTGCTGCTGCTGCTGCGCCCGCTGTTGCCGCCGCCGCCGCCAGTGGGGGCAGCAAGAGCAACGTGGCCATGCCCGCCGCCGCCAAGCTGATGGCCGACAACCAACTGGGCGCTGGCTCGGTGGCCGGCACTGGCAAAGACGGGCGCATCACCAAGGGTGACGTATTGGCTGCCGTGGCAGGTGGCGCTGCAGCACCTGCACCGGCACCTGTCGCTGCCAAGGCCGCAGCACCGGCGCCGGCGCCCGCCCGGCTGCTGCCGTCGGTGGCGTCGCCCGCCGCCATGAACCTGGGGGACCGCCCAGAGCAGCGTGTGCCGATGTCGCGCCTGCGTGCACGCATCGCAGAGCGACTGGTGATGTCGCAGTCCACCAACGCCATCTTGACCACCTTCAACGAGGTCAACATGGCCCCGGTGATGGAGATGCGCAAGAAGTTCCAGGACAAGTTCGAGAAGGAACACGGCGTCAAGCTGGGCTTCATGAGCTTCTTCGTCAAGGCGGCCGTGGCGGCGCTCAAGAAGTACCCGATCATCAATGCCAGCGTGGATGGCAACGACATCGTCTACCACGGCTTCTTCGACATCGGCATCGCGGTGGGCTCACCGCGTGGTTTGGTGGTGCCGGTGCTGCGCAACGTCGATCAGATGAGCTTTGCCGACATCGAGAAAAAGATCGCCGAGTTTGGCCAGAAGGCCAAGGACGGCAAGCTGGGCATTGAAGAGCTCACCGGTGGCACGTTCTCGATCAGCAATGGCGGCACGTTTGGCTCGATGCTGTCCACGCCCATCATCAACCCGCCGCAGTCGGCCATCCTGGGCGTGCACGCCACCAAGGACCGCGCGGTGGTGGAAAACGGCCAAGTGGTGGTGCGCCCCATCAACTACCTGGCCATGAGTTACGACCACCGCATCATCGACGGCCGCGAAGCCGTGCTGGGCCTGGTGACGATGAAAGAAGCGCTGGAAGACCCCGCGCGCCTGCTGTTCGATATCTAACCGCCCTTGGAGGGCCCCCCCATGTCGCTGCCTGACGAACTGAACAAGCTTGATGACCTGCGCACGCGAGGCGTGCTGTCAGACGGCGAGTTTCAGCGCGTCAAGCAGCGCTTGCTGGATGGCCCCACTGCCGCGCCGACTGGCGTGGCCACTGTTAACAACCTGCGCCGCTCGATCACCGACAAATGGATCGGCGGCGTCTGCGGTGGTTTGGCGGTGTCCACCGGGGTTGAAAGCTGGCTCTGGCGTTTGATTTTCACAGTGCTGCTGCTGTTCGGCGGCACCGGCTTGCTTCTCTACGTTTTGCTGTGGATATTTGTGCCCGCTGAGTAAGCGGTGGCGCGCGGGTCTCCCACTTTTCACGAAAAAAGATATGTCCAAACAATTCGACGTCCTCGTCATTGGTGGTGGCCCTGGCGGCTACATCGCGGCCATCCGCGCGGCCCAACTCGGCTTCAACGTGGCTTGCATCGACGAGTGGCAAAACGACAAGGGTGGCCCGGCGCCCGGCGGCACTTGCACCAACGTGGGCTGCATCCCGTCCAAGGCCTTGCTGCAATCCAGCGAGCACTTTGACCATGCGGGCCACCACTTTGCCGACCACGGCATCAGCCTGTCTGGCTTGAAGATGGACGTGGCCAAGATGATTGGCCGCAAGAACATGGTCGTCAAACAAAACAACGACGGCATCTTGTACTTGCTGAAGAAAAACAAGGTGAGCTTTTTCCACGGGCGCGGCGCGTTCGTGAAAGCGGCCGATGGCCTGTACGAGATCAGCGTCACCGGCGCCGCCAACGAGTCGCTGACCACCCAGCACGTGATCGTGGCCACCGGGTCCAGCGCGCGCCAGTTGCCCGGCGCGGCGTTTGACGAAGAGCGCGTGCTGTCCAACGACGGCGCGCTGCGTTTGCCGGCCGTGCCCAAAACCCTGGGCGTCATCGGCTCGGGCGTGATCGGGTTGGAGATGGGCTCGGTCTGGCGCCGTCTGGGCGCCGAGGTCACCATTCTTGAAGCCCTGCCCAACTTCCTGGGCGCGGCCGATGAAGGCGTGGCCAAAGAGGCCCTGAAGGCGTTCACCAAGCAAGGCCTGATGTTTGAATTCGGCGCCAAGATCAGTGACGTCAAAGTGGGCAAAAAAGGCGTCAGCGTGGCCTATGCCAATGCCCGTGGCGAGGCCGTCACGCTGGAGGTTGAGCGCCTGATCGTGTCGATTGGCCGCGTGGCCAATACCGTGGGCCTGAACCCCGAAGCCGTGGGCTTGAAGCTCGACGAGCGCGGTGCCATCGTCGTTGACGGCGACTGCAAAACTAACCTGCAAAATGTGTGGGCGGTGGGCGACGTGGTGCGGGGCCCGATGCTGGCGCACAAGGCCGAAGAAGAAGGCGTGGCGGTGGCCGAGCGCATTGCCGGCCAGCATGGCCATGTCAACTTCAACACCATCCCGTGGGTGATCTACACCTCGCCCGAGATCGCGTGGGTGGGCCAGACCGAGCAGCAGCTCAAGGCCGAAGGCCGGGCTTACAAAGCGGGCCAGTTTCCGTTCATGGCCAATGGCCGGGCGCGTGCGCTAGGCGATACCACTGGCTTCGTCAAGTTTTTGGCGGATGCTGCGACCGACGAAATCCTGGGCGTGCACATCGTGGGCCCACAGGCCAGCGAGCTGATCGCCGAGGCCGTGGTGGCGATGGAGTTCAAGGCCTCGGCCGAGGACATCGCGCGCATCTGCCACGCGCACCCCAGCTTGAGCGAAGCCACCAAGGAAGCCGCGCTGGCGGTGGACAAGCGCACGCTCAACTTTTGACGGATGGTGGGCCCCCACGCTCCCTACCGGTCGCTGCCCCCCAAGGGGGCGCTGGCGACGGACCGGCAGAGCCGGATCCGTGCCAGACCCTTGGCTAAACCTCGGAGTCGCGTGCGTTGAACGTCACCGATCTGTACCTGCAGACCCTGGCCGAGCGCGGCTACCAGGCCGACCCGTCGCAGTTGCGTGCTGTGGCGGCGTTGCAGCGCTGCGAGAACGAGTGGATCGCCTACAAATCACGCCGAGGCAACGCGGTGACCAAGCTGCTGGTGCGCCCACCGATCCCGCGTGGCGTGTACATGTTTGGCGGCGTGGGGCGCGGCAAGAGCTTTCTGATGGATTGCTTTTTTCAGGCCGTGCCGCTGACGCGCAAGACGCGGTTGCATTTTCATGAGTTCATGCGCGAGGTGCACCGCGAGCTGCAAGACCTCAAGGGCACGGTGGATCCGCTGGACGAGCTGGGAAAGCGCATTGCGCGGCGGTTCAGGCTGATCTGCTTTGACGAGTTTCATGTGGCCGACGTCACCGACGCGATGATCTTGCACCGGCTGTTGGCGGCCTTGTTTGCCAACCGCGTGTCCATCGTCACCACGTCCAATTTTCAGCCCGACGATCTGTACCCCAACGGGCTGCACCGCGACCGCATCTTGCCCGCCATCGCGATGCTCAAAGACAAGCTGGAAGTGATCAACGTGGACGCGGGCACCGATTACCGGCGCCGCACGCTGGAGCAGGCCCAGCTCTACATCACGCCGGCGGATGACGCCGCCAATGCGGCGCTGACCGCCACCTTCGACGGCCTGGCCGAGGCCCGCGAAGAAGACCCGCTGCTGCACATTGAACACCGTGAGTTGCGCGCATTGCGGCGCGCCGGTGGCGTGGTGTGGTTTGATTTCCGCACGCTCTGCGGCGGCCCCAGGTCGCAAAACGACTACCTCGAAATTGCGCAGCAATTTCACACCGTCATTCTGAGCCAGGTGCCCCAGATGCCCCCGCGTTTGGCCAGTGAGGCGCGGCGTTTCACTTTGCTGGTGGACGTGCTCTACGACCGCCGCGTCAAGCTCATCATCTCGGCGGCGGTGCCCGCCGAGGACCTGTACACCGAAGGCCCGTTGGTGCATGAATTTCCGCGCACCGTGTCGCGGCTGCAAGAGATGCGCTCCGCCGAATACCTGGCGCTGGAGCGGCGCGAGGTGGACACCGGCATCACATGAGCCCCCCCAAGGCCGCCGCCTTTCGGCGTCCGCCTACGGGCTTGCAGGCCCGTAGGCCTTCGCCAGCCACAAGGCCCCTTCTGGGCCCTTGTGCGCGGGCTCAGCCCCCCGAGGGGGAGGAGAAACACTTGGGCCCGGCGTTTGTTTCTCAAGAGTCGCCAACGCTGGATGTCCACGCACAGGGCTCAAGCGTCATCCTGTCAAATAAAGTCGAAATGGCACCCCGCACGTCGACGGCTCGTTCGGAGCCGTGAGAATCGACGCCTTGGTCTGACGGGTGTGGAAATGGCAATGGGCAGGATGTGGTTCATGAATGTCTTCGAGGTGCATTGGCAAGGCCATGACCTTCGGGCCAGTCGGGTTGATTGCCGCACGGGGCGACGGGCCATGCGGCTCTGCGCCAAGGGCTGGACCCGAACAGTGACGGCGGAGCATGCTTGGATTCGATAGATTCCGGCGCCGTGCAGACATCGCCATCTGAGTCGCAGTCGGAGACGGCGTCAGCGCCGTCGCCGTTGGCCGGGGCCGCCGACCAGCCGCAGACCCAGCACAGGAGCCCGGACGACTGCCCGGACGGCGAATTCCGAGGTGCGGCGCACGACGTAGGCACGCCAGCGAGCGCTGAACGCAGGCGGCTGCCGCCCGCGCTGCTGGTCTCGCTGCTGATCCACGCGCTGCTGTTGAGCCTGACTTTCGGCCGTGAGGGGCTTGGTCTGCCGGGCTTCGGCTTGCCCTGGCAAGAGCGACGCGTCGAGGCACCCGAACTGAGCGTTGTGCTCATGCCAGCGCGGGCACCCGACGTGGCGCCGGCGCTTGTGTCGGTCACGGAGCCGTTGCCGCAGTCATCGATCGAACAGCCTGTTGCCGATGGGCTGGCCCTGACCCTGTCCGGGCCGCCTGCGCCGACCCTGGGCCTGGCGGCAGAAGTGATCGCGCCCACGTCCCAGCCCACGGCGCGGGCCAAGCCATCGCCAGACGCCCCGACCGGTGCGGCGCCCGTGCCAATCCCCGAGCCGACGGTGATCGCCATGGAGCGGTCCGACGACACCACGTTGCTTGTGCCTGTCGCGCCAGTGGTGCCAACGCCCGTGATCGCCGCAGCGCCAAGCGCGTCAAGTCCGGAGACCGTGTTGTTGGCGCCTAGAGATGCCGGCGATGCCGCGCGGGAACTAGCCGACGCGGTGGCGCGGGAGCGAGCCGTTGAACTTGCCAGGCTCGATCGTTTGGAGCGGGAGGTCCAACGGCAGGCGGCACTGATGGAGGCGGCGCGGATCGAGACCGTGCGACAGGCGCTTGAGCGCCAAGAGGCAGCCCGGCAGGAGGCTGTCCGTCAAGATGCGCAGCGGGCCGAGAACACGCGTCTGGAGGCTGAACGCCAAGCGGCGACGCAGCAGGTGGCGGGGCGGCATGAAGCCGCACGCCGGGATGCTCAGCGGGTTGAGATCGCCCGGCTGGAGGCTGAGCGCCAGGAAGCCGCGCGACAAGCGGCGCTGCGGCAAGAGCTGACGCGGCAGGAGCTTGCCCGTCTGGAAGCTCGGCGGATCGAGACCGCGCGTCTGGAGACTGACCGCCAGGAGGCCGCGCGGCGGCTGGCGTCCCGACAAGACGCGACGCGGCAAGAGGCTGCCCGCCAGGACGCTCAGCGGGTCGAGACCGCGCGGCTGGAAGCCGAACGCCAAGACGCCGCGCGACAAGCGGCGGCGCGGCAAGAGCTAATGCGGCAAGCGGCCGCGCGGGTCGAGGCCGCCCAAGCGGAGGAGGCCAGACGGGAAGCGGTGCTGCGCGCGATAGGCCGCCAGCTGGATGAAGAAGCCGCCAAGCGGGACGCGGCAGCGGGGGCTGTGGCCACGGCGGCGGGCCTGCCCGCCCAGCTGCCACCCGCCGCCAGCAGCGTGCGACGAGGCCGGCTGTTCGGGCGTACCGACGCCAACGCCGAACTCATCCTGTACGCGGAAGCCTGGGCCCGAAAAATTCAGCTGAACATGGGCTTGGAAAGCGTGCGCGACGCGTTGAAGCGGCCACACGCCGACCCGGTGGTGACGGTGGCCGTTCGAAGCGACGGCTCGGTGGAGTCGGTGGTCTTCGTCGTGTCCAGCGGCGTGGCGGACCTTGACGACGCGATACGGCGCATCGTGCAAAGCCAGTGGCCCTACCCGGCGTTCCCGCCGGGGTTGGCCCGTGAGTTTGACGTGATCGAAATCCGCCGAACCTGGCACTTCGACACGGCCATCCGTTTGTACTGAGGTCTGTCGCGCTACCCCGGGTTGTGCGTGACGCTGGCAGTGGCCCACTGGGCGCCACTGCCATAACGCGTCAGGTGGGTGGCCTCACGAGAAACAAGCGCCGGGCCGCCAACGGCCAGAGGCCTTTGGCCTTCGCCAGGCACCGACAGTCCTCAGGACTGTCGGTGTCCGGGCTCAGCCCCAAGTGTTTCTCCTCCCCCTCGGGGGGGCGGGCGCCGCTAGGCGGCGGCCTTGGGGGGCGCTCTCAGACCTTGGGCAGGCGGTGCAGGCCGCAGATCTTGTTGCCGTCGGGGTCGCGCAAGTAGGCCAGGTACAGGCGGCCGTTGGCGCCCTCGCGCATGCCGGGCGGGTCTTCGCAGGGGGTGCCGCCGTTGGCCACGCCGGCGGCAAACCAGGCGTCGGCCTGCTCGGCAGACTGGCAGGCAAAACCGACGGTGCCGCCATTGCCCACGGTGGCGGCTTGGCCGTCAATCGGCAGGCTCACCGAAAAAACGCCGGTGGGCGTGCGCCAGAAGACGCGGTGGCGGTCCACCGCTCCGGCGGGCACCCCAAGCGCGCCCAGCACTGCGTCATAAAACGCCTTGGATTTGTCGAGGTTGTTGGTGCCGATCATGAGGTGTGAAAACATGCTGTTTGTGTCTCCAGGCAGACGCGCCAGGCGTCGGGTTGCGGGGGGTTGGCGGGGGCCGCCGGGCAGCGGCCCCCGCCGATTGTGGCCGGTCTTAACCGGCGTTAATTGACTTGGCGGTCGCGCCCTTCCCAGTACGGCGCGCGCAGCGCCCGGCGCAAGATTTTGCCGGTCGGATTGCGTGGCAGCGCCGGGATCACGTCCACGTTCTTGGGCACCTTGAAGCCGGCAATGCGCTCGCGCGCCCAGGCGATGACGCTGGCTTGCGCTACCTTGTGGCCGGGTTTGGGCACGCAAACCGCCTTCACCGCCTCGCCCCAGATGGCGTCTGGCACGCCGATCACGGCCACGTCGGCCACGTCGGGGTGGCCATGAATCGCGCTCTCCACCTCGGCGGGGTAGACGTTTTCGCCGCCGCTGATGATCATGTCCTTCAGCCACCACGTGGGCGCTGCTGGCCTGCGGGGCCTCGGCGCCGCGCCACCAGGGCGTGACGCGCTCCACCTGCACGGGCTCTACCGGCTCACCCAGGCGCGGCATCACCAGCTGCACGCCGCGCGCGGGCGCGCGGGCCAGCAGCGTTTCGGCCGGCTCGTCCCAGGCGTGCATCGCCAGGCTGAAGGTGCCCCAGTGCACCGGCAACAAGGCGCCGCCGCCTAGCAGCCTGCCGGGCTTGGGGTCTGGCGCGGGCCCGACCCCAAGTCCGGCAGGCTTCTGGCGTATCGCCTTGCGTGATCGGGCCTCGGCGGAATCCGGGTTGACTCACAGTCATCAGCTGTGCAACAGCGCCCGCTAGACTGCGACCACAACTCCGCAGGAGACCCGCTTGGCCACTTCAAGAACTCCCGGCCCGCTCGGTGGGCATTACCCTTTCGGTCTCTTTCTCGAAGACCCGCCCGGGCCACTGGGCGCATTCGGCCTGCACGCGTACTCGGACTCGCCGGGCCCGCTCGGCATCAACGACTGGGCGGCGTTCATCGCCGATCCTCACGAGTTCGCCAAGTCCACCACGGCCTGCGCGTGTAACCGCGACATCACGCTCGACGAACTCTGCAAGTGCTATCCAAATGCGAAGCGTGCGCGCAACGAGCAGTTCCTGGCCGGCCTGAACCAGACGTTCAAGGACTCGGCTATCACCACGTGCCTGCGCAAGGCCCACTTCTTAGCCCAGGTCGCCGCCGAGTCGGGCGAACTGCATTACGTCGCGGAGATGCTGCCCAAGGGTGTCACGGAGGAAAAGGCCTACCGGGGCTACAAGGGACGCGGACTGATACAGCTCACCTGGAAAGATAACTACACGGCGTTCGGACTTGCAGAGAAGCTGGACTTTCTCGGGGCGAACCGCGTCAAGGTGGAAGAGCCGGAATGGGCCGCCAAGTCGGCGGGTTGGTACTGGACGTCGGGCAAGACGGGTCACGATCTGAACGACTCAGCCGACAAGAATGACTTCCTGGCCATCTGCTGCCTCGTCAATGGCGCGTTCACCGGCTATGACGACCGCCTGGAACACCTGAAGCTCGCACGAGACGCGCTGGGTGTTGTTGGCTGCACAAAGGCCAATGTCGAGAAGGAGGTTTACAAGACATTTCCCGACAGCGACATCTACAAGAGCTGGATCTACTCCTTCGCCTGGGGTTGCTGGAACGACGCTACATCCAAGAAAAAAGGCATTGCGAAGCCGGTGCTTGCGGAGCGCAAGGCGGGCTATCAGCGCTACCTGGATCTGCGCGCCCGGATCGATGCCGCAGAGGCACTCAAGCCCAAGCCCAAGCACCCACCTGCAGAGTCGAAGAAGCTCGAGATCCACTATGGATACCTGATCGCGGAGATGACAAAGCTGGCCCAAGAGGGCGTCAAATGATGCGCCGCCGGATCAGTTGGAGCGTCGCGGTAGGCCTAGGTTTCTCGCTGGCCTGGGCTGCCACTGCCGCTGCCGCCGACGACGAAGGAACACCGTTGGCCGGTGTCCACGTGAACGACCTGAAGACGTTCCCGAACCTGCCCGTCGGCGCACCACGCGGTGTCTGTTACGGCTTCCCTCAAGGTCATGGTCATGGGCACGGTTGCGGCCTGCTGCTGCGCGGCAGCAAGACCATCATCCCGCTACTGGAGCCCGGCGACGACGGTGAATGGCCCAGCTGCATGTGCATCCCGGAGGCCACGACCTTCGACTGGCATGGTCGGCCGGTCTACGTCTATCGCTACCTCCAGCGCGACACGCGCCAGGATACCTACGCCTATGACGCCTTCGTGCGCATCGGCCGGGACGGCATCGAGGGCGTCGCGGGACTTGTCCTCGATGATCAGCCTCGCTCGCTGAGCATCGGACGCGCCGCAGCCTGGGCCAAGTCGTCGCTGGCCGCTGTCCGGCTCACGAAAGATGGTTTTGTGCAATCGAAGCGCGACACCGTGCTGGCAGACCGCTCGTACCTGATCGTCGCCCGCCATGCCGGCAGCGGCTTGTGCCGCATCGACGTCGATCGACTCGCCGCCGGTGGCACGCTGGCGCAGGTCACGACGCCTTGCAAAACCATTCTCGCCACCACGTCGCTGGCCACCCCGCAGTCCGACTGGCTGGTGGTGATGACGCAAGGGCCGGACGGCCAGCCCCGGGCCCACGTCTTCGAGGCCGGCGCCGCTGGCGTGCGCCGAGCCACGGACGTCGAAACCAAGCTCGCTTCGACGGTGGCGGGCGGCAAGGTGCCCGCCGTCAAGACAGCGCTTAAGCGCCTCCTTGGAAAATGACAGCGCCGACGCGCCGGAGCCGGCAATGACGGTTCGGGCGCTGTCCGCCGTCCGGCAATGGGGTTTGACCGCGCGAGCGGGTCCAGGCTGCGGGCTGCGAGAGGTGGGCCGAACTCGAATCTCTGAGGGCCAATGTTGCGCGGCCAGCTTGCCGCGCTGCATGACGAATCGGCTCGGCTGCCGCTGGATCAAAAGCGCGGCACCGCCGTGCTGCTGGCTGTGTGTGCGTGGGAGCCCATCGCGTTCAGGCTGTTGCGTCGGGGGGCCCGTAGCGCCGTGACGCGCGAGGCGTGCGTGGCTTGTCCAGGCGTCCAGGCCCCGGTGACCGCGTGCGCGTGGCGCCACCTAAAATCACGGGGTCATGCGATGCGTGCTTGACCGGCCCGCGCGCACCTCAATCACACTGGATCAGGCCACGGGCTGGTGGTCCGGGCAACTCAAGGGACTATCAGACATGGGCGCGCAATGGAAAGCCAAACACAAGGATCTCGCCTCCAGTGCCAAGAGCCGGCTGTTTGGCAAGCTGGCCAAGGACATCATGATTGCCGCGCGCCATGGCGCTGACCCGGCCGCCAACGCCCGGCTGCGCCTGGTGGTGGAGCAGGCCCGCAAGGTGTCGATGCCCAAGGAAACGCTGGAGCGCGCCATCAAAAAGGGCGCGGGGCTGACCGGTGAGACGGTGCACTTTGAGCACGTCGTGTATGAAGGTTTTGCGCCGCACCGCGTGCCCGTCATGGTGGAGTGCCTGACCGACAACGTGAACCGCGCCGCGTCCGACATGCGCGTGGCGTTCCGCAAAGGCCAGCTCGGCAGCTCGGGCTCGGTGTCCTGGGATTTTGAGCACCTGGGCATGATCGAAGCCGAGCCCGTCACCCCAGGCGCCGACCCCGAACTGGCGGCCATTGAAGCCGGCGCACAAGACTTTGAGCCCGCCGACGACGACGGCGTCACCGTGTTCCTGACCGACCCCACCGATCTGGACCTGGTCAGCCGCGCGCTGCCCGCGCAAGGTTTCAGCGTGCTGTCGGCCAAGCTCGGTTACAAGCCCAAAACCCCCGTCAGCGCGGCCAGCCTGAGCGCCGAGCAGCTGGACGAGGTTGAAACCTTCTTGGCCGCGCTGGACGCCAACGAAGATGTGCAACACGTGTACGCAGGCTTGCAGGTTTGAGGCCGGCGCGGCCCCCCGCACGCTACCCACAGCGCAATCAGTGCGCGTATTTGGCGAGTTAGCTTCTTGGGCAGCGTGGCGCGGGTCACGCTGGTCAGCTGAATTTTTTGCGGTGCTTGACATCTAATTGTACCCGGGTAAAAATAGATTCATACCCACCACAAGGCAGCTCGCCATGAACCCAACATCCCCGCGCCAATGCATCGCCTTCAGCGGCATGCACCGTATTGCCACCGGCACGCTTGCCCAGGTGGCGCTTGAAGTCAAACGCGCGGTCGACGCCGGGCAACCGGGCGCCATCCTGCTGTTCGACGTGCACACCAGCGAGTTGATTGACCTCGACACACGCGGCTCGCTTGACGAGGTGGCGAGCCGTTACGCGCAGGCACCCAGCCCGGCGGCCCCGGTCGACATTGAGCCCGAAACCGATGCGCCCCCTGCGCGCGGCCGGCCAAAATTGGGCGTCGTGGCGCGTGAGGTCACGCTGCTGCCGCGCCACTGGGAGTGGCTGGGCGGGCAGCCCGGCGGCGCCTCGGTGGCCTTGCGAAAACTCGTGGAGGAAGCCCGGCGCGCCAACGCGGGCCAGGACATCGTGCGCCTGTCGCGCGAGTCAAGCTACCGGTTCCTGTCGGCCATCGCCAGCGCCCAGGCCAGTTTTGAAGAGGCCACCCGGGCGCTCTTTGCCGGAGACCGTGCGCGCTACCAAGCCTTGCTGAAAACCTGGCCCGCCGATGTGCGTGACCACGCACTCAGCCTGGCCGAGGCGTCGTTCCCGGCGGCCTGATCCCGAGCGGTGCCGGTGGGCTTTGGTCCGTCTCGGGCAGCATCCATTCGCTGCACAAGCCGAGGGGCGGTTGACGGCTCTTTGCTGACTTTCACCAATGACTGCGCCCAGAGTTTGCAAGCGCTTGAGCATCGCGGCGGCCGGCACCCGGTGCGGGCTCACGCTGTGGCGGTCGTCGCTTCGCGCCGACTGC
>JAYWDK010000184.1:0-14476 GCA_043779845.1 Betaproteobacteria bacterium
CAACTACAAGACGAACCCCAACTGCATGGATTCGCTCAAGCACGACGTTATTTTCACCAACGTGGCGCTGACTGATGACGGTGACGTGTGGTGGGAAGGCATTGACGGCGAGGTGCCCGCGCACCTGATCGACTGGCAAGGCCGCGACTGGACGCCCGTCATCGCCAAAGAAACTGGCGCCAAGGCCGCGCACCCCAATTCACGCTTCACCGTGGCCGCCACCAACAACCCGGCACTCGATCCCGAGTGGGACAACGCCGACGGCGTGGCGATCGACGCGTTCATGTTTGGCGGCCGCAGGTCTACCACCGTGCCCTTGGTCACCGAGGCGCGCAACTGGGCCGAAGGCGTGTACATGGCCGCCACCATGGGCTCTGAAACCACGGCTGCTGCTGCTGGCGCCGTGGGCCAGGTGCGGCGTGACCCGTTCGCCATGCTGCCGTTCATGGGCTACCACATGGGCGACCACTTTGCGCATTGGCTGGGCCTGGGTGCCAAGCTGACTGACGGCGGCGCCAAGCTGCCGCGCATCTACTGCGTCAACTGGTTCCGCAAGGGTGCCGACGGCAAATTTGTGTGGCCGGGTTATGGCGACAACATGCGCGTGTTGAAGTGGATGCTGGAGCGCGTTGAGGGTGATGCCGGCGGTGATGAAAACATCTTCGGCGTGAGCCCACGCTATGACGACATCAGCTGGACAGGCCTTGATTTCACGCGGGAGCAGTATCAATCGGTGATCTCCATCGACCGCGCCGCCTGGGTCGACGAGTTGGTGTTGCACGGTGAGCTGTTCCAGCAACTGGCGGGCCGTTTGCCCGCGCAACTGCTGGCCACCAAGGCCCAGATCGAGCAAAAGCTGGCGGCCTGACGCCCTGCACTGCCCCCGCCTCGGGCTGTCCGGGGCAAGCACCCAGGCGCGTTTTGCGCCGCCCGCCCAACCCATGCGGCTGCAACTCTTCTCAGATCTCCACCTCGAGACCGAAACCTTCGACCCCCAGCCCGCGCCGGGGGCCGAGGTGCTGGTGCTGGCCGGTGACATCGACGCCAACTGGACGGCACTGGAGCGCTTTGCCGGTTGGCCGCAGCCCGTGCTGATGGTGGCCGGCAACCATGAGTTTGATGGCCGCGATCTGCACACCGCCTGGCCGGCGCTGCGTGAGCGCTGTGATCGCTTTGGCATCCGCCTGATTGAGCATGAAAGCGTGGTGTTGACCAGCGCCAGCGGGCAACGTGTGCGCTTTGTGGGCACCGTGCGCTGGTCGGATTTTGATTTGTATGGCGACGCGGGCCGCGAGCGCGCCATGCGTGCGGCGGCCTACTTTCTCAAGCTGATGCTCGGGCGGCGAGGCGAAGAGGCGATCGATCCGCGAGTGATGCGCGATGAATCACTGGCTTGCCGTGCGTGGCTGGCTGCCGAGCTGCAAAGGCCCAATCCGGGCGCGGCGGCCGACGGTGGCTGGCACAGCACCGTGGCCATCACCCACTTTGCGCCCAGCTTGCGCAGCGTCGATCCACGTTTTGGCAAACAGCCCGGCACGGCCAGTTTTTGCAATGCCGACGATGAGCTGATCCCGCTGGCGGATCTGTGGCTGCACGGCCACCTGCATTGCCGCCACGATTACACGGTGGATCGCCCCGGCCGGGCGCCCACGCGCGTGGTGAGCCAAGCGCGGGGCCTGCTGCGCAAAGGCGAGTGCGTGGGTTTTGATCCGCTCAAGCTGATCACGCTGCGAGCCGCTGCTTGACATCGGGCAAAGCAGCGCACGCATCGAGTGCGAAACTGCGGCAACCTTTCACAAACGGAGTGTTGGCAATGAAAATTTTGGTTCCCGTTGACGGCAGCCCGTTCACCAAGCGCATGTTGGCCTACCTGGCCGCCCACGATGAATGGCTGGGCGGCGCGCATCAATACACCTTGCTGCACGTGGCGCCCGCCGTGCCCGCGCGTGCTGCGGCGGTGCTCGACAAAACCGTGCTGCAAGGCCACTACGCCGAAGAAAGCGACAAAGTGTTCAAGCCCATTCGCACCTTCTTCAGCAAGCAGAAGATCGCCGCTGACTTTGTGGCCAAGGTGGGGCCGGCGGCCGACACCATCGCCGCCTTGGCCACCAAGGGCAAGTTTGACTTGCTGATGATGGGCTCGCACGGGCATGGCCTGCTGGGCAACCTGGTGATGGGCTCGGTCACCACCAAGGTGATGGCGCACTGCGATACGCCGGTCTTGATCGTTCGCTGATCTTGGCCTTGCATGGGCCGGCCTCGCTTGCGGGCTGGCGCCACGCCTGCTGGCTTGGATCAGCCCCGCGCGGCCAGCCCGTCAAAGCACGTTGACATCACCAGGTCGATGATTTGCGTGTCGGTGTAGCTGCCACCCGCCTTCAAGAACCCCAGCACGGGGTCGCAGGCGCGAGCAAAAATGGTGAACAGCGCAGCTTCGGCGGGCAGGCTTTTGTTCAAGGTGCCATCGACTTGCGCCTGCACGATCCAGGCGCCGAGTTGCTCACTCAATGACATCAGCCCGTCCATGTAGCCGCGATGGGCGATCAGCGCGGCGCGCAACGACGAGTTTTCAGCCGGCAGGGTGGGCATCTCGCCGGCCAATTGCGTTTGCAGCGTCCAGCGTGTGATGGCTTTGAGCTTGTCAAGCGCGCTGGTGCTGGTGAGCCCCTGCTGGGCCTGCACTTGTTGCAGCGCCAGGTTCATGGCCTGCACCATGGCGGCGGCGGCCAAGGCCTCTTTGGAGGCAAAGTGCTTGTACAAGCTGGCTTTGGCGATGCCGACATCGGCCGCCACTTCATCGACCGTCATCAGATCAAAGCCTTTTTCAGCCAGCAGGCGCTTGACCGAGTTGACGATGGCGTCTTCACGCGCCAAGTGGGTTTTTTGCCTGAAGCTTAGTCGTGTCACGCGACCATTGTAGGCGGGTGGTGCAAATTCTGACCGATCAGGTCAGCATGCGACGTGGCAGTGCAGAAGCCTTGAGCCTGCGCTGCTGTCGCCTTGGCGCGCCATGCGCTCAGCGCCGGACCGTGCTCCGCAGCCAGCGCGGCAACCATGAGGATGTACACGCCGCCGCCGCCAGGACGAGCGGTTTGTGATGGTCGCGCTCGCCCAACCACTGCTCCATGCCAAAAGCCGTGCCCATGTCGGCCGGCTCTTGTTGGCGCCGGGGGCGTTGCCGCCGCCGTATGAAGCGTGCAAGCAAAGAGGAGGCGGTGGCAGGCTGCATGGCGAACTCTCGGATCGTCGCGTGGGTAGGGTGTTGCCAACCGGGCAACGGCGCACCGCTTGGAGCTTGCCAGCCACCGTGCGTGGACGATCGCGCGGTAGGTGCTGGCTTGTTCGTCTGGTGATGTCATTGGACACGTGCTCAGCCTGCTTGGCCTGGGCAGTATTCACACAATGTCGTGAAACTCGCCGCACCCCCCCCCCCGTTTGAGTGTGATTTGTTTGCGTCGGTGCGTTGGACTGGGTTGTGAGAAATATCACATCGCTGGCGGCCAAAACTGCACAGCCCGGAAACTGGCTTGGAAATTACGCTTTCGGCCATGATGACCACAGCCCACACCAGCGCCATCCCTGGCACCCACGCTAGAGCCAAGCTGGGCAGCCGGTTCGGAAACTTTGATGCGTGGCAGGACAGCGCGCCAGCGGATTCGCCGTATGGCGCCCCGCTGCACAGGCACCCGGTGCCTGCATCCATCGCTGCCGATCCGTCGACCGAGACCTTTTTTCGCGTGTGGCTGACGGCACATCGCGACGAGCTGTTCCGCTGGACGATGGCGCGCACGGCCGATGTGGAGGCGCGGCGCGGCTTGGCCGAGGTGGCGGTGGCCATTCAGCGGCTGCGCGGCTCGGCCGAGTTTGTGGCTTGGTTGTACGGCGCTGCCCTGCACGCCGCGCTGCGCGAGGCTGCCCATGGTGGCCTGCCCGAGCCCCTGCTGACCGGCTTGGCGCCCGAGCTGCGCGCTGTGCTGCGCCTGGTGGCACGCGCCGATCTGCGGCCTGAAGAAGCCTCGGCCTTGCTCTCTCAGCGCATGGGCTATGTCCGTCGCCGGTTGGTGCAAGTGCGGTTGCCCGGCTGAGATGCGCCAGTGCGGGTTCGAGGCCAAGCTCGCTGAGTTGAGCCTGAACCGGGTGCCGTTGGCCGCGTTCCGAATCGAGGCGGCCACCGCATTGGCTGGCCGCCGGTCACGGCTTCAGATCAATCACGGCGGCGGCGTGCCAAGCCCAGCCCGACGGCGGCCAGGCCAGCGAGCATCAGCGCTGCACTGGCAGGCTCGGGAACAACGGTCACACTCAGGCGGGTCAGGCTGGCGGTCACAGCATGAATGTCGGTGCCGTCACTGTTGGCGCGGTAGTAGCCAAAGTTGCTGAGCGTGGTGTCCAGGTTGCCGGCCAGCGAGGCGGCGTCGCCCAGCAGGGCCGCGGCGCTGGTCGCCGCCCAGGGGGACACGCCCTCCAGGTCCACCGACAATGTGCTGTTGACTGCGCCAGGCAGTTGCACCGGCGACACCTGCGCCACGTAGAGCGCGCTGTAGTGGTCAGGCGTCATGTCGGCATTCGACACGAAGCCGGCCGCAACCGGCTGTCCGTCGACGCTGAACGACAGGAAGTTGCCGGTGACGGTGTCCAGCATGAACTCCCCGCTGATTGCGGAATTCACAACCAGCGCGGTGCCGGACTGTGACAGCACATTGCCCGAGAACTTGGCATTGAGGATCTCGGCTTGTGCCGACAGACTGAGGGTCAGCGTGGCAGCCGCTGCGGCAAAGGTGATGAGGTTTTTCATGGTCAGTTCTGATCGAGGTTGTGCAGAAGACCGGCGCGCCACTGGAGGGCGACACCGGGCTATGCATTTACTTGCTGGACGACAGCAGGCTGGCGTCGGACGGGTTTTGCAGCGCCGGGAATGGCTTCTTGCCCATCATTCCCTGCCACAACACCCGGTTGAACGGCCCGGTGGGCACGTTGTCAGCTTCGGTGAAGTCGAATCCGGCAGTGACCTTCTCCCAGTACGCCGCACTGTGCCTGGGCTTGATGTCCGGGCCCGCAGCGAAGCGCACCGGGCTCTCACCCTGCTTCAGCGACAGTTGGGTCGTCTTGAGCACCGTCGAGGCTGCGGCGGTGTAGGTCCAGACGCCCGACGAGCCGATATCGAACACGTCAGCCATCGGCCGCTGGAAGGCGGTGTTGAGGTTGATGTGCTGAGTGCCCAGGATGTCCTCGATCGTGCGCAGCACATTGACCTGATTGAAGCGCGTGCTGACCACCGCACCCTGCTTGACGTACGGGCCGACCACAAAGGCCGGGCCACGGTGCGAGTCGACATGGTCAGGGCCGTCTTGCACATCGTCCTCGATCACCATGAACAAGGTGTCCTTGGCAAACGGGCTATTGGCCACGGCCTCGATCATGCGGCCCAGCGCCAGGTCGCAGTCGGCCTGCTGGGTCTCCGGTGTGTTCACCCCGCCCAGTGCCGAAGCAAAGCTGCCCATGTGGTCATGGCTGATGCGCACCATCGACAAGCTCGGCAGGTTGTTGCCCAGGACAAACTGGTCGAACTCACGCTTCCACTCGTTGTAGCGCCACAGGTCCGGGTAGATCTGGTCGTAGCCGCGGAAGTAGACGTCGGTGAATGGTGCCAGTTCGGCATCCAGCGCGGCAACTTGCACCTTGCCGGCCGCGAACGGATTGGACACCGGTGCGGCGATGGTGCCGCGGTCCCCGATGTTGTTGACCAGGAAACCGTAGTTGCGCACCGTCTTGCCGGCCTGCAGCACCGCGCTGAAGATGTAGCCCTTCTGCGTGCCAAACGGCGAATCGGTCGTGGCGTGGTTGCCCGTACCGGTCAGCAAGTTGGTAGCCCCGCCGGTCACCGATGCTGCTGCGGTGGTGTAGTTGGTGGTGCCGGGCAAGCCAGCTGCGGTGTCGCGCTGCGTCACCGTCGGGAAGCCCACTGGCACGTTGCGATTGGAGCCTTCGGACTCATACGACAGGCCGCGGTTGACGGCCGCGTAGTTGAGCTGCTGGGTGATGGTCTCGGTGTTGGTCACCCGACCCTGCATCGTCCAGGACCAGCCATCCATGCTGCCGTCGCCCGGGTTCATGAAGTTGTCCAGCGTGACGAAGCTGGTCGCAAGCTTGTGGTAATTCGGCGTAATGCGCTTGCCGAACTGGGTCAACTTCGGGTCGCCATTGGAGCCGTTGCCCAGGTCGCCCAGCACCTGGTCGAAGGTGCGGTTTTCCTTCACCACATAGATCACGTGCTTGATGCGGTCCTTCAGGAAGTTCATCACCGCCACATCGTTGGCTACTGGTGCCGCCGAGTAGAAGTTGTTCTGCGCCACCTTGGCCGTCAGTGCCGGCAGGTCTGCCGCAGTGGGCACCGGGGCGCTGACGAGTGACGCGCGCTCCAGCTGGAACTGGTAGTTGTTGGACGCACGAGCGGCGCTGGAGGCCGCCGCATTGCCACCCGGGTAAGTGACGCTGGTCATGTTGCCGGTGCTGCCGCTCAGATTGCCGGGATTGGGGCCGGTGGCGTTCTTGCCGTTGATCACGTACATCCAGCTGCCGTCGGCGCTGAAGGTGATGTCATGCGGCTCGTAGGCCGTGGGGATCAGGGCCACGACGGTGTTGGCCGACGGTCCGCTCAAGGGGATCACGGCCACCGAGTTGGAGCCGGCATTCACCGCGTACAGCGTATTGCCGTCGCGCGAAACCGTCACGGCAAAGGTGGCGGCGCCTGTGTACTTGGGGCTGGGCAACATGCCGGCCGGCGCGCGCGCGTCGATCTTGCCGATCACGGTGTTGCTGGCGGTGTCGATCACGGCCACCTGGTCGGCGTTGTCCTGGGCCACGTACAAGCGGCTTTGGGCCGCATCCATCGTCATGCCCTGGCCATTGCCATCAAGCTTGATGCGGCCGATCAGGTGTCCGGCCGTGGCGGAGGACACGTCCACCACCACCACCTCGCGGTCGCGGTCCGATGAGACATAGGCGACGCCGTTGCCCTTCATCACCACACTGAACGGAAAGGTGCCACCGACGCCGCCGGCCACACCCTCGTTGTTGGGGTTGAAGGGGCGCAGGTCGTGCTCGTAGCGCACGGTGCGGGTGGCGGTGTCGATCACGCTGATGGAGTCGTTGTAGTTGTTGGCCACCACCAGGGTCTTGCCATCGGCCGAGACCGCCATGCCGCCCGCATTGGGCTGCACGCTCAGGCCCACGCCCTTGCCGGCATGGCCGAGTGCGATCTTGGCGGCCTGGGCCCAGGTGCCCCCAGTCTTGGCGTAGGCATACACCGCATCATCATTGCCGCCGGCGGCGTAGAGGGTGGTTCCATCAGGCGAGAAAACCAGGCCAACGTGGGCATTGGTCTGCTTGATCACCTGACTGAGCACGGGCGTGGCCTTGTTGGCGCCGGCCACGTTGTAGAGAAAGATGTACTGGGTGGAGTTGGCGGTGTCAACCGAGCCATCCGCCTTGCGCAGCGAGTTCTGGCCTGCGGTGAGCACGGCCAGGGTGCTGCCGTCCGGGCTCAGTTGCGAGCGCACGGCTTCGCCAGCGACGAAGGCCGGGTAGGCCGCAAGGCCCGGGTTCAGCAAGAGCTGAACCGAGCTGGGAGCGGCCAGCGGGGTGATGGTCTGGCCGGTGGCCAAAGGAATTGCGCCGCTGTTGCCCGACAGTTGCGCATGGGCCGAAAAGGCCAAAAGCGCCGCTGCGGCAAGCACGCCCAGCTTGAGCAGATTTTTGTGCGAAGTAGGTTTCATGTCGTTCCCTCGATGGCTGGCCGGCCCGGCGGGCAGGCGATGTGGCAGTGGATGTCGAGACCGGGTCGGTTCTTGCAAGTGCAAGGTCGCATGGGGCCAAGGCCGGCGTCCGAGATTTGCCGCGCGGCAGGCCTACACCAGGGTCTGGCACTTGCGTGAAGTGCTGACGACATTGGGACACCTCAAGGTGTCAGTGGCGAGACAGTTCCGTGTCGCCGAAAAAAATGTGCCTGGCGGACCAAAGGCGTTTGGGTCAGTGCGCGCAGCCTGACTGTTAGAATGGCATCCATACGCTGGCCATCACGCGACGACCTGGCATGCGGTAGAACTGACCCTCACCCAGTTCACTCTGCATCACGGCATCCCGCCGATCACCCAGGTTGATGCCCGATAGCTGGAGCGTGACGGTATCGAATCGATAGCCCACGGACGCGTCCACCACGGCATAGGCTGCCTGTTCTGCCGTGTTGAGCCGGTTCAGCCAGTTTTTGCCGGTGAAGTTGGCGGTGAGCGAGCCACGCCAGCCGCGATCGGGTGCGTACCACAGGCCAGCGCCGGCACGCCAATTCGGCGTGAGCACCTGGCGTTTGCCAGCCAGTTGGGTCGGGGTGCCGTCCACGTCGGTGACGAAATCGCGGTAGCGCGCGTCGCTCCAGGTGAGGTTGGCCTTGAGCGACCAGTTTGTAGCCGGGTGCAGAGCCGCCTCCACGTCGATGCCCCGGTAGCGCTGCTGGCCTCCTGAGCGCAACACGGCGCTGCCGTCGGCTGCGGTGGCTTGCACGGGCTGGTTGTTGAAGTCGACAAAGAAACCGTCAATGTCGAACTCGGCCAGACCGCCGAGCACGTCGACCTTGATGCCCATCACCAGGCTGCGCTGGGTTTCGGGCTTGAGCAGTCCGCCCCCTTCCGGCAGCACCTCGGGATTGGGCCCGAAGCCGATTTGCGCGGGCTGGAATGTGTTGCCAACGCTGGCATGCAGGGTCGTGGCATTGATCGGGCCGGTGGCCGCCTCCCAGACGCGCCATTGCGCGCCCAGTGAGCCGCTGAGGCGATTTACATCCTGCGTGGCGTGTGTCGCCTCGGCCGTCGCGCCAAGGGGGTTTACGCGGGTCAGGTCGCGGCGCTCGTGGGTGCTGTTCCAGCGCAGGCCCGCCAAGAGGCTCGCGCCGGGCGCCAACAGGTAGCGACTCTGCGCATAGAGGCCCACGAAGCGCCTGTCGTCCTTGAAGTCGACGGTGCTCTTGGGCGCGACCGAGTCGATGTTGCCGACCTGACTCGTGCCGTCCAGCAGCAGCTCATGGGCGTAACGTTGGCTGTGCACATCGGCATGGCCGGTCAGCAAGTTGACGCCCGTGGTCAAGTCAAGCCCGGGCAGCGGTCTGATGGTGAAGTGGCTGTCAATCAAGAGATCACGCAAGCGACGTGACTGCTTGAACGCTTCGATGGCCGCATTCGTGGCCGTGGTCCACGGCGGAGGACTGTCCTCCGTGTCGATGAAGCCACGCACGCTGTCGGTCTGGGTCGCGGTGTACGACAAGCTGCTCGCCCAGCCTCCGAAGCTTGTCGCAAGCTCGTGGCCCAGCACCAGCTGGTAGCGGTCGCTGTCCAGTTTGGCGTCGGCGGGGTTTTGGTTGAAGTCTTTCGGCAGAACGTTGGCAAGTTGGCCCGTGGTGGTGTCGAACAGTGTTGGGCTGGTGGGCTGCTGATGCAGCCACAACAGGTTCAGGTCGGCGCGAAGACTGCTGCCATTCACCTCGGCGGCCGCCCGCCAGCTGCCTTGGGCGCGTTGGGCCCTCGCACGCGGGTCGGCCAGCTTGTCGGTGCTCAATTCGCCGCTGAGGGATTGCTTCACGGCGCCGGTCGACACGACCATCGCGCCGCTGACGCCCACGGAGCCGAAGCTGCCGTAGCGCAGGCCAATGCCTGAATCGGCCTGGCCTGCGGGGTAGTGGATCACGTTGATCGTCCCAGCAAACGCCGTGGTGCCAAAGTACACCGGCGCTGCGCCACGAAGCACTTCGACGCGTTCGACGTTGACCAAGCTGATCGCCTCGACCTGCGGCACGAAGGCGCCACCGGCCGGGATACCGTCAATCAACAAAAGCAGATCATCCACCTCGCGCACGCCCAGCAGACCGGGCACGGCACCGGCCGGGCCGGCATCGCCACCCATCGCGACGCTGACGCCACCCAGCAGGGCCAGCGCCGTGCGCAGATCCATCGCGCCGCGGTCGCGCAGCTCTTGGCCGCTGACCACGCTGATTGAGCCGGGTACCTCTTGCACCGGCTCGCCAAAGCGTGTGGCGGTGACTTGCACTGCGGCGGCGCGGGCCGGCGACGCCACCGTGTTTGGCGATGCCTGTGCCCTGGCCGGGGCTGGGGCCGCGACCAAGTTTGCCAGTGCCAAGGCCAGGGCTGGGGCGAATCTGTGTTGCTTCATGATGGGTGCGCGCGATAGGTAAGTAGGCTGCCCAGACTTGCGATTGCTCGGCAGACCTGTTAACGGTTAGCCCAGCGTGGCGCGGGCATGACAACGATGGGGTCCTCAGGATCGCCAGTGCAGCGGCCCGACCCAGGCGGGCTCCGGGCTCGATGTGAATCCGCCTTGTGCAGCCGACGAGCCGCTTGGCGCTACATGCGCGAAAGCCCCCCCGTTGCGGCGCGACCTTATCCGACGCCGGTGAAGGTCTGGTGACAGCAGCACGTCGGGCGACCGGCACCCGATCACTGCACCCGGCGTCGACCGGTTGCCAACTCAGCGGCGACAAGCCTGACCAGGCCGATGCTGTTGGAGAACGGCTGCGCCGGCTGTGCAGCGTGGCAGGTCGTCAGTGCAAGAGCGGCGCGCCGGTGCGTTGGTCGGCGGGGGTGCTGACGGGCACCGGCGTTTGGGCCTGCCACCGAGCCACCCAATCCTGAAACTCGGCCACCGGCAACGCGGGGCTCATGTGAAAGCCCTGGCCCTCGTCGCAGCCCAGGGATTGCAGCAGGCACAGGGCGGCTTCGTCTTCGACGCCTTCGGCGACAACGGTCAAGCCCAGGGTGTGTGCCAGGTCAATGGTGGACCGCACCACCCGGGCGTCGCCGGCATCGTGGGCCATGGCCATGACAAAGCTCTTGTCGATCTTGAGTTCATTGACCGGCAAGCGCTTGAGCTGAGCGAATGACGAATAGCCCGTGCCGAAGTCGTCGATTGACAGCGTGAAGCCGCGCTCGGCCAGGCGGTTGAGCGTGGCCTCGGCGCGCTCGGGGTCGTTCATGATCGAGCGCTCGGTCACTTCCAGGCAAAAACCGTCGGCCAGCGCGCGATGGCGACGCAAGATGGTGTCCAGTTTTTCGGGCAAAGCCTGGTCGAGCAGATCGCGGCTGGACAAGTTGACCGATACCCGGCGCACGCCCAGCATCGCCAGCGCCACCTGTTCGGCGGCGGCCTGCTCAAACATCCAGAGCGTCAGCTGCCGGATGAACCCGGTTTGCTCGGCAAACGGAATGAACGCCATGGGCGGCAACAGGCCACGCTCGGGATGCTGCCAGCGCACCAGCGCCTCGGCGCCACACACCGCGCCGGTACTGAGGCTCACCTTGGGTTGCAGCGCAAGCCGCAGCTCACCCTGGGCCATGCCGCGCCGCAAATCCAGCAGCAAGGCCAGGTTCACCGCGCTGGCGGTGTCCAGCAAGGGGTCGTAGACCTGGGTGCCGCCGGTGCTTCTGCCAAAAACCTGCGGGTCACCACTGCGGCGCTTGGCGGCCAACATGGCCACCTCGGCGCGGTTGAGCAGGGCGTCGGCGTCGCTGGCGTGGGCCGGCCAGCAAGCGATGCCCAGGCTGGCACTCAGGTCGATCTGGTGATCGTCCTGGGCCAGCGGCGTCTCAAAGGCCGTGGCAATGCGCAGCGCCACCTGCTCGGCCAATGCAAGGTCCGTGTTGTGCATCAACAGTGCAAAAGCGTCGCCGCCCAGGCGGGCCACCATGTCGCCCGTGCGCACCAGGGGGTGCAGGCGCCGGGCCACGCGCTCCAGCAGGCGGTCGCCAAAATCAGTGCCCAGCACGCTGTTGACATGCTTGAACCGGTCCAGATCAAGCATCAGCACGGCCAGGGTCTGGTGGCGGCCACCGGCCTCGGCGATGGCGCGCTGCAGTTCGTCGCGAAACTGCAAGTGGTTGGGCAGGCCGGTCAATTGATCCCGGTAAGCCAGCTTGCCCACTTGCTGCTGCCGCGTCGCCACGTTGACGCGCAGATGATCCAGCGCCCGCGCGAGCTCGCCGAGTGCGTCTTGGCGGTCGGTGTGCGGCGTGGGCTGGTCGTCGTCGCCCTGGTCCAGGCGCTCGCTGGTGCGGGTGAGGCCGCGCAACGTTGAGCTTAGGCGGGTGGCGGTCCACAGGCTGCCAGCGCTGAACAAAAGCACCACCGTGAGCGGCATGAACGCCAGGGCCCAAGGCATGCCGCGCCAAAGCACCAGCGCTGACCCTGCCATGAAGGCCAGCAGCGCGGCAATGGCCAAAGGCGCCAGCGCTGACTGAACGGATCGGCTGTTGCCGCCGCTTGGCGGCGGGCTCACCACAACGGCCCCACGCTGCAGATGGCGGCGCATGGCCGCAACGGCAGCATGTGGTCGGCGGCGGCGTTGTTCAGGGGGAGGCGGATCTGAGGCATGGGGGCTTTGACGCGAATCAAGAGAGGCCATAGGCGGCCGACCAGCGTGTTGCTTAGGTCGGCCCATGACAAGGTATCGGCGCCTGAGCCCCGTGACTTGAGCCGCCCATGCCGGTGGCCAGCGCGGGCGAACCCGTCAGACCGAAGCGTGGCGCACCCCGTGCAGGCCTGACACCTTGGTGCCGCAGCGCTGCGCGCCGGTCAGGCCGCCGACGCGATCACGCCCCCGCCCAGGCACACCTCGCCGTCGTAGAGCACGGCCGACTGCCCCGGCGTCACGGCCCATTGCGGCTGGGCAAACGCCAGGGCAAATTGGCCATCGTCCAGGGCGCCCAGCGTGCAGGCCGCGTCGGCTTGCCGATAGCGCGATTTGGCGGCCAGTGGCCCGTCGGCCGGGGGCGTGCCTGCCACCCAGCGGGTGTCGTCAAAGCGCAGCGTGCCCGATTGCAGCCACGGATGATCATGGCCTTGCACGACCACCAGCGCATTGCGTGCCATGTCCTTGCGCGCCACAAACCAGGGCGTGTGCTCACCAGCGCCGCGCGCTGCGCCTTTTTCCTTGACGCCACCAATGCCCAGGCCCTGGCGCTGGCCCAGGGTGTAAAAACTCAGGCCCAGGTGTTCGCCCAGTTTGCGGCCCCGGTCGTCCACCATCGGCCCGGGCGAGTGGCTCAGGTAGCGGTTGAGAAACTCGCGGAACGGCCGTTCACCGATAAAGCAGATGCCGGTGGAGTCTTTTTTGGTCGCGTTCGGCAGGCCGATTTCAGCGGCGATGCGCCGCACCTCGGTCTTGGGCAGCTCGCCGATCGGGAACATCGTCTTGCTCAGTTGCGCCTGGTTCAGGCGGTGCAAAAAGTAGCTCTGGTCTTTGAGCGGATCCAGGCCCTTGAGCAGCTCAAACGCCGCAGCGCGCTGCCGCACCCGGGCGTAGTGGCCGGTGGCGATCTTGTCGGCGCCCAACCGCAGCGCGTGGTCCAAAAAGGCCTTGAACTTGATCTCGGCGTTGCACAGCACGTCGGGGTTGGGCGCGCGGCCGGCTTGGTATTCACGCAGGAACTCGGCAAAAACGCGGTCTTTGTAGTCGGCGGCAAAGTTGACGTGCTCGATCTCGATGCCAATCACGTCGGCCACGGCGGCGGCGTCTACAAAGTCAGCGTTGGACGAGCAGTATTCCGGGTCGCCGCCTGACCCGTCGTCGTCCTCCCAGTTTTTCATGAAGATGCCAAGCACCTCATGCCCTTGCTGCTTGAGCAACCAGGCGGTGACGGCGGAATCAACGCCGCCGGACAAGCCGACGACCACGCGAGCGGGTTTCATGGGCGTGGATTGTCCCAGCTGCGCCGGCCACCTCGGCGCGCCGGAACGGTCAATCGCCCGACGCCTGCGGCCAGTAGATCGAGGCGTCGGCGCTCACGGTTTGCAGCGCATGGCGGCGGCCGGCGGCGTGGTCTTCAATACAGCGCTGCACCAGCGGGCTGCGGTGGCGCGCCGCGCTGGCCCGCACTTCATCCAGCGTGAGCCATAGCGTGCGCACGATGCCGGTGTCCAGCGCGCGGCCGGGCTCGGGCGCGCCCACCGTGCCGGTGTAGGCAAAGCGCACATAGGTCACGTCCTCGGCCGGCTGGGTGCTTTTGGCCGGCCGCACAAAGCGCGCCAGGTACACCCCCAACAGCGCCTGTGGCACAAAGGCACAGGCTGTTTCTTCAAGGCACTCGCGTGCAACACCTTGCTCGGGCGATTCACCCGGGTCAAGGTGGCCGGCCGGGTTGTTGAGCTTCAGGCCTTCGGGCGTGTGCTCTTCGATCAGCAAATATCGGCACTCGCCACTGACTGTTTGCGTCGCAATCGCAGCCACCGTGACACTGGGTTTCCATCGTTTGTCCATCATGGAACGATGTTAGCGGGCGTGCACAGGGTCACGCCCTAGGCGGGGTTAAAGCTGAAGTCAGGTAAGCTTCTTGCTGGAGCCGCCCGTCCCGATGGTGGGCCCTTGAGGAGATCCCAATGCAAATAGGAGTACCGCTCGAAACGGTGGCGGGTGAAACCCGTG
>JAYWDK010000185.1:0-14445 GCA_043779845.1 Betaproteobacteria bacterium
CTCCACGTCCAGGTCGTTGGACGGCTCGTCGAGCATCAGCACATTGCCGCCCTGGGCCAGGGTCTTGGCCAGGTGCAGGCGGCCGCGCTCACCGCCCGACAGGCTGCCCACCAGTTTCTGCTGGTCATTGCCCTTGAAGTTGAAGCGGCCCAGATAGGCCCGGCTGGGCATCACGAACTTGCCGACGATGATGTTGTCCAGCCCGCCCGAGACGTCCTGCCACACCGTCTTCTCGGCCGCCAGGCTCTGCCGGCTCTGGTCGACAAAGGCCAGCTGCGCGGTCTTGCCGATCAGCACCTGGCCCGAATCGGCTTTCTCGATGCCCTGCAGCATCCGGAACAGCGTGGATTTGCCCGCGCCGTTGGGGCCGATGATGCCGACGATGGCACCCGCCGGCACCTTGAAGTTGAGCTTGTCGATCAGCAGCCTGTCACCAAAGCTCTTGCTGACGTTGACGAACTCGATCACCTCGTTGCCCAGGCGCTCGGCCACCGGGATGAAGTTCTCGTTGGTCTCGTTGCGCTTCTGGTAGTCAACGTCCGACAGTTCCTCAAAGCGGGCCAGCCGGGCCTTGCTCTTGGCTTGGCGGCCCTTGGCATTGCTGCGCACCCACTTCAGCTCTTCCTTCATCGCCCGCATGCGGGCGTCTTCGGTCTTCTGCTCACCTTCGAGGCGTTTCTCCTTCTGGTCGAGCCAGTCGGAGTAGTTGCCCTTCCAGGGGATGCCGCGGCCGCGGTCGAGCTCCAGGATCCACTCGGCGGCGTTGTCCAGGAAGTAGCGGTCGTGGGTGATGGCCACCACGGTGCCACTGAATCGCAGCAGGAACTGCTCCAGCCACTCCACGCTCTCGGCGTCCAGGTGGTTGGTGGGCTCGTCGAGCAGCAGCATGTCGGGTTTGGAGAGCAGCAGCTGGCACAAGGCCACGCGGCGCTTTTCGCCGCCTGAGAGCACGCCGATCTTGGCGTCCCAGGGCGGCAGGCGCAGCGCGTCGGCGGCCAGCTCCAGCTGCAGGTCGGTGTTCTCGCTGCCACCGGCCGCAATGATGGCCTCCAGGTTGGCTTGCTCGGCAGCCAGCTTGTCGAAGTCAGCGTCTTCGTCGGCGTATTCGGCATACACCGCGTCCAGCCGCTTCTTGGCGGCCAACACGCCGCCGATGCCTTCTTCCACCGCCTCGCGCACGGTTTGCTCGGCGGGCAAGAGTGGTTCTTGCGGCAGATACCCGATTTTCAGGTCGGGCATGGCGTGGGCTTCGCCCTCAAAATCCTTGTCGATGCCGGCCATGATCTTGAGTAGCGTGCTCTTGCCCGAGCCGTTGATGCCCAGCATGCCGATCTTGGCGCCGGGGAAGAACGACAGCGAGATGTTCTTCAGGATTTGGCGCTTGGGCGGCACGATCTTGCCGACCTTGTTCATCGTAAAAACGTACTGGGCCATGGTGGTGTTCTAGCTGGAGGTTTGGAAAGTGGCGCTGCGGCGCTTGGGCGGCGCTGTTGCGTTGCGGCGCCGACGCAAGGCGGCCGGCGGGCTAAGCGGCTGATTATCCCCGCAGCAGCGGGTCGCACGCGTCGCCATGCGCTGGCGAACCAGTCCGGCGCAAAAACCGGAAGCCAAAAAAAAGCCGGGGCAAAACCCCGGCTTGATTTTTGAACCCCTGAGGGTTCATGAGCGCTAGGCAATAGCCAGGCGATCAGGCCTTGCGGCGGGCGAATGCCAGGCCGGCGAGTGCCAGGCCAACCAGCGCCAGGGCGCTTGGCTCAGGCACGTTGACGGGGATTACGTCGTAGGTGTAGATGATCGATGCGCCGCAAGCGGCTTGGGTTGCCTGGTTCGAAGCAATGTTGCCGCCGCCGCCGGTGATGGCGATGCCGCTGAGCGAAGTGCAGCTCACGCCAAAGTTGCCGCCACCGGCGACAGCGAAGCTGCTGAGGACGCCGTTAAGCTGTGAGGTCCAGTTTGCCGATACTGAATCAACCAACGGGCCAAACGACTGTGATGCGCCAGAAGCCAGCGTCACGAAGCCGGTGGTGGCCGACAGGTTGATCGCCGGATTGGCGGCAACGAACAAGCCATTCAGCGCGCTCAGCGAGCTGCCGAAGAACAGGTCGGTCGTGCTGGTTGCCTTGGTGGTTGCAGTGCCCGAACCCATGTTGGTCAGCGACAGCAAGGTGGTGTTGTGGCCAGAGAACGTGAACGAAATGCCGGTCAGCGTGCCGAGCGTGCTGTTAAACAGGCCCAGTGAGCCGGTTTGGTTGATTTCAGTCGTTTGCAGGGCGTTGGCGAACGTGCCGCCGCTGATGGTGAGGGCGTTTGCGCCAAAAGCCAGGGCCGTGCCGGCCAGCAGAACTGCGATTGATTTCATGGGTGACTTTCTCATTTGTTAATAGTACGCAAGATGCGTATTTGAGTAGAGCAATATTCGCGCCAACCATGAAAATTCCTTTTGGAATAACGACTTAACACCTTGATACAGAACTGCCGTGCGATTTTTGTAAAAACTCCCGACACTGATTTAAGGGGGGCATAACTTCAAAGTTGACGACTAAGGCGGACGGCTCGTTTCCGCTCATTCAAGATGCGCTATTTGCGGGCAGTGGCTGGAAGGCTCAGCGCCCGGCCAATGAGGTTCCCAGCAAGCGTTTCAGCGTGGCGACCTCTTCTTGTTGCGCGAATGCCTTGCCCTGGCTGGCCAAGTTGTCGAGCTCGGCTTTGGCAAGCGCCTTTTCACCCGACTGGATGTAGAAGCGCGCCAGGCCCAGGCGCAGCTCACCGGCGGTTGGCGCCAGTGCCAGCGCGTGCTTTTGGGTTGTTATGGCTTTGCCCACTTCGTTTTCTTGGGCGTAGGCGTGTGCCAGGGTGTCCAGCAAGGCCGGTTGTTCAGGTGCGGCTTTGACGGCGCGCTCGGCCAGCGCCCGGGCGCCCGGTTTTTTCAGCTGGATATGCAGCATGGCCAGGTTGTTCAGCGCCAGCGCATGCTCGGGTTGCAGTGCCAGCACTTGTTCATAGCGTTTTTCAGCGGCGGCGTTATCACCTTTTTGTTGGGCCATGTCAGCCATCGTGAACAGGAAGGCCAGGTCTTGCGGGTGGGCTTTGAGCCAGCTCTCCGCCGCAGCATTGGCGTCGCTGGTTTTGCCCGCTTCGGTCAGCACTTGATACAGCTTGATCGCGGCGGCGCCGGGCTCGGGCGTGGCCAGGGCTCGGCGCAGCGCGGCGGCGGCGGCGTCCCAGTGGCTGCGGCTGCTCTCGATCGCGCCTTCAAGCAAGTAGCCGTCAGCGCTGTCGGCGCGTTGGGCCTGCATGCGCCGGGCAATGACCACGGCCTGCGCAAATTGCTTCTTGCGCAGGGCGACGGCGATGCCCTGGGCCTGGGCCTCGGGCAGATCGGGTGCCAGCTCCAACGCGCGGTTGATGTTGCGTTGGGCTTGGTCTAGCTCGTTGTTGGCGAGGTGAACGTCGGCCATGCCCACGTAGGCCCGAGGTGACTTTGGCAGCAAGAGGGCGACCTTGCCGTAGCTCGCCAGTGCCTGGCTGACCTGGTGGGCCCGCAGGTGGCATCGGCCCTGCAACTCCAGCAGGTCGATGTTGTCGGGCAGCGCGCTGGTGGCCGCTTGGGCCGCCGTGAGCGCGGCATCGATGTTGTTGCGATTGAAGTGATGCGAGATCAAGGCCACGCGTGCGTCAACCAGACGCGGCGCCGCTTTGACGGCGTCTTCCAGTTGCTTTTGCACTTCGGCGTTGGGTGCGCCCTGGCTTTGCAGCAGCGCCGCCAGCGACAGCATCACCTGCGCATCCTTGGGCTGGCGCTTGAGCAGATCCAGGTAGCGTTGCCGGGCGGCTTCGGGGTGTTTGTCGCGCAGGTCCAGCTGGGCCAGCGCGGTCACCGCCGGGACATAGTTGGCGTCGATCACCAGCGCTTGATCAAAGCTCTTGCGGGCTGCGGCCATGTCGCCTTTTTGGGCCTGGACCTGGCCGCGCAACTGGGGCGCGACGGGATCCTTGGGCCGTTTGTGCTCCAGGGCGTCCAGTGATTTCAAGGCCGCATCCAGCTGGCCGCGCCGCAATTGGCCGCTGATCAAGGCCATGTCGGCGGTGGTGCCGGTATCGCTGCTGGAGATCGACCGCAGCTCGCTGAACACCGCCTCGTCGCGGTCTTTGCCAAAGCCGGCGGTGGCCACCAGCGTGCGCAGCCGCGGATCAACGGGTTTGAGCGTTGCCATGCGGGTGTACAGCGCATCGGCACCGCGGGGGTCGCCGTTGAGCAGGTGCGCCTGCGCGGCCAGGGCCAGCACGTCGGGGCTGGCGTCGGGCGCGTCCACCAGCGGGGCCAGCGTCAGCAAGGCCTTGGCGGGCTGGCCCAGTTGCAGGTCGGCCTGGGCCAGCAGGCGCCGGGCCAGAACGCTACGCGGCGCCAAGGTCAGGGCTTTGGCGAACAAGGCCTCGGCCTGCAGCGCCGCGTTGAGTTTGAGTTCGGTCTCACCCGCCGACAGCAGCACGTTGACGTTTTCGGGCAGCGCGCGCAGCAAGCCTTGGTGGATGTCGCGGGCCCGGGCGAAGTCGCCCGTGGCGTAAGCCAGCTGGGCGTCGAACAAGGCGGTATTCGGGTGTTTTGGCGCGATCTTTTTGAGCGTCGCAAAGTGCTTCTTGGCACCGTCAAGCTCAGATTGAGCCAGGCTCAGCGCCACCAGGGCCGATTGCGAATAAACGTGGTTGGGGTTGGCGCGCACCGCCTGGCCAAAGGCCGCCATGGCCGGGGCCATGCCGTTGGGCGTGCGCAGCAGCAGGTCACCCTTCATGGCCCAGGCGGCGTAGTCATCCGGATGCAGCACCAGCAGTTGCTCCAGCAGGGCCATGCTGCCCTGGTTGTCATTGGCGGCGGCCGCCAGTCGGGCCTTGAACAGCAGCGCGGGCGCTGATTTGGGGGCGGTTTTCAGCGCCTGCTCGGTGCTTGCCTGGGCCGCCGGCAAATCGCCTTGCAGCGCCTGCGCATTGGCCAGCGCAGCCAGCAGCCGCGCCATGCTTTCGGGGTCGGCCAACTTTTTGTCGGCAAAGTCTTTGATCACGCGTTTTGCTTCGCCGGTCTGGATCATGGCCTCGGCCATCACGGGCAGCACTTTGTCCTCGGTAAATTTGAACTCAAGCGCACGCTGGAATTCAATCAGTGCCAGTGGCGCCTGACCGTCTGCCAGCAATTGCTGGCCGAGCAAATAGCGGGCTTCGCCGGATGCGGGGTGCGCCTGGATGAGGCTCTTGAGCGCAACGCGCGCAGTGTTGGCGTCTTGCTTGGCGACCTGCGCCTTGAAATTGGCCAGATCCTCGGTTTCGTTTTTGCCGCAGCCCACCAGCATCAGTGCCGACAGCAGGGTGAGGGTCAGGGTGACACGGTCTTGCAGGCGCACAACAATCCTTTCGAGGCGTGATTGGCGGCAAGCCACCGGCCGCGCTATCTGGCATGCCGAATGGGCCCGGCACAACGCTGCGGATTATCGGGGTGACCGGTTTTGCCGACCGGGCGCAATACACGTTCGGGGGGGTGGTGCGCGGCGAGCCCCCGCAACTGAGGGGGCTACAAGCCAAACAAGTCTGATCTTCGATTTTGCGGCGCCAGCAACGCGCCCTGCGGCGGGCCGGTTCTGGAATATTCAGGCGAAAAAACGGCGGCGCGACCCTCGCGAGCCCTGCCGCCGTTTCAGCCTGGACCTGGAATCAGACCGTCACGCCCTTGGCGGTGTCGGCATATTCCTCGATGCGGTCAAAGTTCAGGTACTGGTAGATCGTGCCGGCGCTTTGGGTGACCACGCCCATGTCGGCCTGGTACTCGGCCACGGTGGGGATGCGGCCAATCTTGCTGGCGATGGCGGCCAACTCGGCCGAAGCCAGGTACACGTTGGTGTTTTTGCCCAAGCGGTTCGGGAAGTTGCGGGTGGAGGTGGACACCACCGTGGCGCCTTCACGCACTTGCGCCTGGTTGCCCATGCACAGGCTGCAACCCGGCATCTCGGTGCGCGCGCCGGCCGCGCCAAACACGCCGTAGTGGCCCTCTTTGGTCAGCTCGGCGGCGTCCATCTTGGTGGGCGGGGCCACCCACAGCTTGACGGGGATGTCGCGCTTGCCTTCGAGCAGCTTGCTGGCCGCCCGGAAGTGGCCAATGTTGGTCATGCACGAGCCAATGAAGACCTCGTCGATCTTGGTGCCGGCCACGGCGCTCAGCAGCTTGGCGTCGTCCGGATCATTGGGGCAGCAGAGCACGGGCTCGGTGAGCTCGGCCAGGTCGATCTCGATCACGGCGGCGTATTCGGCGTCCTTGTCGGCTTCAAGCAAGTTGGGGTTGGCCAGCCAGGCTTCCACGGCCTGGATGCGGCGCTCCAAAGTGCGCTTGTCCAGGTAGCCGTCGGCGATCATGTTTTTCATCAGCACGACGTTGCTGGTGAGGTATTCCTTGACCGGCTCGGGGTTGAGCTTGACGGTGCAGCCGGCGGCCGAGCGCTCGGCGCTGGCGTCTGACAGCTCAAACGCTTGCTCGACGCGCAGGTCTGGCAGGCCTTCGATCTCCAGAATGCGGCCCGAGAACACGTTGATCTTGCCCTGCTTGGCAACGGTCAGGAGGCCGGCCTTGATGGCGTACATCGGGATGGCGTGCACCAGGTCGCGCAGCGTGATGCCGGGCTGCATGACACCCTTGAAGCGCACCAGCACGCTCTCGGGCATGTCCAGCGGCATCACGCCGGTGGCCGCGCCAAAAGCCACCAGGCCCGAGCCTGCGGGGAAGCTGATGCCGATGGGGAATCGCGTGTGGCTGTCGCCACCGGTGCCCACGGTGTCAGGCAGCAGCAGGCGGTTGAGCCAGCTGTGGATCACGCCGTCGCCCGGGCGCAGCGCCACGCCGCCGCGGTTGCTGATGAAGGCCGGCAACTCGCGGTGGGTTTTGACGTCCACCGGCTTGGGGTAAGCGGCGGTGTGGCAGAAGCTCTGCATCACCAGATCGGCGCTGAAACCCAGGCAAGCCAGGTCTTTCAGCTCGTCGCGCGTCATCGGGCCGGTGGTGTCCTGGCTGCCGACGGTGGTCATGCGCGGCTCGCAATAGGTGCCCGGGCGCACGCCGGGTTGATGACCATTCACTTCGGGCAAACCCACGGCGCGGCCCACCATTTTTTGCGCCACGGTGAAGCCGGCTTTCGTCGCGATGGGCGCGGTGGGCAGGCGGAACGCGGTGGACGCGGGCAGACCCAGAAAGTCGCGTGCCTTGGCGGTTAGCGAGCGGCCGATGATCAGGTTGATGCGCCCACCCGCCTGCACCTCGTCAAACAGCACGCCGCTCTTGAGCTTGAACTCGACGACTTGCTTGCCGTCTTGCTCGATCTTGCCGTCGTAGGGGTAGATGTCGATCACGTCGCCCATGTTGAAGGCTGAGACCTCAACCTCGATGGGCAGCGCGCCCGAGTCTTCTTGGGTGTTGAAGAAGATCGGCGCGATCTTGCCGCCCAGGGTGACACCACCGAACCGTTTGTTAGGAACAAAGGGGATGTCCTGGCCCGTGGCCCAGATCACGCTGTTGGTGGCGCTCTTGCGGCTGGAGCCGGTGCCCACCACATCACCCACGTAGGCCACGAGATGGCCTTTTTTCTTCAGGTCTTCGATGAACTGCATCGGGCCACGCTTGCCGTCTTCTTCGGGCGTGATGCCGGGGCGCGCGTTTTTCAGCATCGCCAGGTAGTGCAGGGGGATGTCGGGGCGGCTCCAGGCGTCGGGCGCTGGGCTCAGGTCATCGGTATTGGTCTCGCCCACCACCTTGAACACGGTGACGGTGATCTTTTTGGCCACTTCGGGGCGCGAGGTAAACCATTCGGCGTTGGCCCAGCTCTGCATCACGTCTTTGGCGAACGCGTTGCCGGCTTTGGCTTTCTCGGCCACGTCGTGGAAGAAGTCAAACATCAGCAGCGTCTTCTTGAGCGCGGCGGCAGCCACGGCGGCCACCGCAGCGTCGTCCAGCAGGTCAATCAGCGGCTTGACGTTGTAGCCGCCCACCATGGTGCCCAGCAGCTCGGTGGCCTTGGCTTGGCTGATCAGCGCGACCTTGATGTCGCCATGCGCGACGGCGGCCAAAAAGCTGGCCTTCACTTTGGCGGCGTCGTCCACGCCCGGGGGCACGCGGTGGGTGATCAGGTCGAGCAGAAGAGCGTCCTCACCGGCCGGTGGGTTCTTGATCAGCTCGATCACGTCGGCGGTCTGTTGGGCAGACAGCGGCAGCGGTGGGATACCGAGCGCGGCGCGTTCGGCCACATGTTGGCGATAGGCTTGCAGCATCTCAAGAGCTCCTATGGGACGGTGGAGAAACGGGGACATCGAGGCAATGGCGTGATCCGCTGTTGGTGAGTTCACGGGCACGTGGCCGGTGGCTAGGGCACACCTCGAAAATGGTCTACGGGTAAGCCCGATATTTTATGTCTTATATAAGACTTGCCAAGTGCTTTTTCGGTTGACCCGGGTGGTGCTGCTGGATTGTGGCGCAGCGCCCAACGGTCAGCCATGAAAAAAGGCCCGCGTGGTGCGGGCCTTTGTATGCGGCGTTCAAGGCGCGGGTGGCGCATGAGCCACCCACGTCGACAAGCCTCAGGCGTTGTCCTTCATCCACTTGGCGGCCCAGGCATCGGAGCGCGCCTGCGCTTGTGCGCCACTGGTCATGAGCCAGACGAGGGAGCCGGTTGCAAAAGACAGCGGCACGAGGGCAAGAATCACGTTGATCATGGGAGCTTTGGCGAGTAAGTGGGTGCATTGGTGAAAATGCTGCAAAGCAGCATATCGACTTGCGCCAAAGGCTGCCCGACCGATCCGTAATAACCCGGATCTTTCCTTGTATCGGCAGCTTTTGCTTGACCTGTAGCCGGGCGCTTGCTTACTGCGGCGCGGACGCCGGCGTGGCGGGCGCCGCTGCAGCGGGGGCGGACATCTCCACCGCCGTGGCCGCGTCGCTGGCCGCCGTGGCAGCGGGCGTGGCTGCGGCCGACGCTGCCGTGGTGGCAACGCCGGCCGCTGCGGCAGCGTCGCTGGCCGCCGTGGCAGCAGGCGTGGCTGCGGCCGCCGCTGCCGTGGCTGCCGCCGCCGCCATGGCTGCTGCCGTGGGCGTCGGCACCGCGCCGGGCAGGATGCCGAGGCTGGCCGTTGTCAGTGATGTTGTGTCAGTGCGCTGCTCGGCATGTTTGCAGTCGTCCACCATTCGCTGGCCCACCTTGGCGTTCATCAGCATTGATTTGCTGGAGATTTGCAGCCACACCACGCCGGCTTTTTTGTCTTCCAGACGCACGGCGCCGGTATTGGTTTCTTCGGGGCGCATGGTGTAGCGCTGGCCCTTGAACCCGACGTGGAAGTGGCCGGCCTGGCCCGGCACCGGCAGCACGCTGATGTGCTGGTTGAACTCGCAATCGGCCGGCCCGGTGAGCACGCGGGTGGCGATGTCCAGCTGCGCCTCGCTGATGGCGCTTGCTGTTTCGGTGGCCAGCGCCAGGCCCTTGGCCTGGTTGTTGAGTTGCTGGCGTGAGCTACCGGGCTTGACGGCCTTGCTGGGTTTGGCGGTTTTGGCAACCGGTGTGTCCGCCAGGGTGGCGCCAGACGGCAGGGCCCAGCCCAGCGCGAGCAGGGACACGACAAGGTGCGGGATGGCCCGCAGGGCCAGGGATTTGCAGAGGGACATGGTGACGATCAATGGGTTGGGCCGAGAAAGGGCCGATGGTGGGGTGCCGCGAAGTGGGTTGCCGCAAACGTGCAGGATGGGCGCAATGTGGGATTTTGACCTGATGTCAGGGATTCGAAGGGCCGAAAAACGCCGTGACCACCTCGGCCGGCAAGGGTTGGCCGGTGCGGCGCGCGCGGCAGATCACCTGCCAGAAGTAGCGGTAGCTGGCGCGGTCATGCAGGCGATCTTGCCCCTGTTGGCGGTGGCGGATCGGCGCCCAGTGCGCTGCCTGGGCCGCCAGGATGATCTCGATGGCGTCGTCCACCTCGGCCAAGCTGGGCGCAAAAGCCTCGACGATGGGCCGGATTTGCGCCGGGTGAATGCTCCACATGCGGGTGTAGCCAAACTCACGCGCGGCGCGGTTGGCGGCTGCCGAGAGCGCGGCGAGATCCTTGAACTCGGTGACCACGCAGTGCGACGGCACCTTGGCCGCGCCGTGACAGGCGGCCGAGATTTCAAGCTTGGCGCGCACCACCAGCGGGTGCTCAAACTGGCCTTTGGCGCTCATGCCCGATTGCGGAATGGCACCCCGGTGGGCCGATACAAAGTCCATCAACCCAAACGACAAACTCTGGATGCGCGGCAGCGCGGCCATGGCTTGCACGTCGCGCAGCGCGCCATGGGTTTCAACCAGCGCGTGAACAGGCAAAGCCGCGCCCCGCCCAAATACGCGCGACACGTGCTCGATGTGGTTGATGGCTTGCCGCAGGTCGGCCAGGTGGCGGGCTTTTGGCACCATCAGGTAGGCCAGGCGATCACCGGCGCGGCCCACCAGGGTTTCAACGTCGGTGGCAAAAGAGGGGTGATCGACCGGATGCACCCGCGCGCCAACCCGGCCAAATTGATTGGCGGACGACAAGGCCATCTCGGCGCACATCACCGCGTGCTCGGCCTCGGCGCCCACCGGCGCGCCGTCCTCGCAATCAAGCGTGATGTCAAACACCGGGCCCATTTCAGCTTGCAGCGCCAGGCTCTTGCGCATGCGGTCTTCAATGCCGCAGTAGTGGTCGCACACGGGCAAGCCTGGCAGATCAGTCGATTCGGGGTCAAACAGGGCCTGGTGTGGCAACAGCGGTTGGTCTGGCGGTCGGGCCACGAGGGCGGTTGAAGTGTGGGTGCTGGGCATGCACCACATCCTAGGCTACGGGCCTTGGCCGCTGGCCTCAAGCTGGCGCGGCCGTGGCCGAAATCATGGTCTACCCCGCCAGATCCTCCCGCCTGCATGCGCCACTCCTTGCGTCAATTGATCGAGCTGATTGGCGCCCACCGCGCCGAGCACCGCGACGCCCATGAGCGTGACCGCGCCCGCCAGCGCCTGCTGATATCGCTGACGATGGCGTTGGCGGCCAGTTGGGCCGCTTTCGACGCCAGCCGATCCGGGCCGGTGTCGCTGCCAGCGCTGCTGGTGCCGGCAATGATCTGCGGTTATGCGCTGGCGGCGCAGGTCTACTTTCAGTGGGTTTTGCGGCAGGGCCCGTCGGGGCTGCTCGGCCAATATGGGTTCATGGTGCTGGATTCGGTGGTGACTGTGCTGGCGCTGGTTGGGGCACCGGAAATCCTGGCGTCGTTCTACTCGTTGCTGATGGTGCAGATCGTGCGGTGTGGCATGCGCTACGGCGTGCGCAGCCTGTGGCTGTCCTGGGCGTCTGCCGCGCTGGCTGCCGCTACGCTGATGTCGTTCAGCGCCTTCTGGGTCGGCGAGCCCGCGTTGCTGCGCTCTTTTGTGGTCATGATGCTGATGATTCCGGTGCTCTGCGGCCCCTTGGTCAAAACGCTGCATCAGGCGACCGAAGATCTGCGTGATGCCGCCGGATCCGACGCCTTGACCGGGCTTGGCAACCGCCGCACCTTGTTGGCGCAGTTGCGTCTGGCCCGGCAGCGCAGCGCGCGTAGCGGCACCTTGCTGGCCGTGATCCTGTTTGACCTGGACAACTTCAAGACAGTCAACGACACGCTGGGCCATGCTGCGGGTGACCGCTTGCTGGCCGCCGTGGCCGATGCGCTGCGCGCTGCTTGTCGCCCTGGCGAGGTGGTTGCGCGGCTGGGCGGCGATGAGTTCGTGGTGCTGATCGAGGGCCTGCACATCGTCAGCGGTGTGGCGCTGGCGCGTGACCGTGCCACGCAGTTGGTGGCGCGGATTCAGGCGGCCGCACAAACCGTGGCGCCGGGGCTGGGCGTCTCGGCCAGCGCCGGCGTGCACTGCTGGCTGGGCGCGCCGCAGGTGGGCACGGCAGGTAACGACGACACCGACGAGAGCGAACTGCTGACCCGGGCCGATCGCGCAATGTACGAGTGCAAGCGGGCAGGCAAGGGCCGGGTGGCGGTCACCGCGCCGCAGGCAGCGGGCCTGCCACCTGCGCCTGACTGGCCGCGTCAAGTGGGCCAGTCACGCCCAGACAGCCATGCGGCGCCGGCGCGGCGCGAGGGCACCTGAACGGCAAGCCGCCGAGCCGGCCCGCCCTGACGCCGCCGCGCACCCGACAAAAAGGGCCAGTCACCTTGCGGCAACTGGCCCGGCGCAGGCCACCGCAGCAAGCGGTGCCTCAGCCCTTGATCACAGCAGGTGCTTGACGCCGTCTTGCTCGCCCTGCAGCTCGGCCAGGGTCTTGTTGATGCACTCTTGCGAGAAGGCGTCGATAGGCAGGCCTTCAACCAGCTTGTACTCGCCACCCTCGCAGGTGACGGGGTAGCCGAACATCACCTCTTTGGGGATGCCGTACTCGCCATTGCTGGGCACGCCCATCGTGACCCAGGCGCCGTTGGTGCCCAGGGCCCAGTCGTGCATGTGGTCGATGGCAGCGTTGGCGGCCGACGCGGCCGACGACACGCCGCGTGCGGCGATGATGGCCGCACCGCGCTTGCCCACGGTGGGCAAGAAGGTGTCAGCGTTCCAGGCCTGGTCGTTGATCATGTCTTTGACTGACGCGCCATCGATGGTGGCGAAGCGGTAGTCAGCGTACATGGTGGGCGAATGGTTGCCCCACACGGCGAGCTTCTGGATGCTGGACACCGGCTTGCCAGTTTTAGCGGCGAGCTGCGACAGTGCGCGGTTGTGGTCCAGGCGCAGCATGGCCGTGAAGTTCTTGGCCGGCAGATCAGGCGCCGACTTCATCGCGATGTAGGCGTTGGTATTGGCGGGGTTGCCCACCACCAGCACCTTGACGTTGCGCGAGGCCACGGCGTTGAGCGCCTTGCCTTGCGCCGTGAAGATCTGCGCGTTGGCGGCCAGCAGGTCGGCGCGCTCCATGCCGGGGCCACGCGGACGGGCACCCACCAGCAGCGCGTAGTCGGTGTCCTTGAAGGCGGTCATCGGATCGCTGTGCGCTTCCATGCCGGCCAGCAGCGGGAAGGCGCAGTCTTCGAGTTCCATCATCACGCCCTTGAGCGCTTTTTGTGGGCCTTCCACCGGCACCTCCAGCAGCTGCAGGATCACCGGCTGGTCTTTACCGAGCATCTCGCCCGAGGCAATGCGAAACAACAGGGCGTAACCAATTTGACCAGCGGCACCGGTAACAGCCACGCGAACGGGTTTTTTGCTCATGGGGAGAACTCCAGGAAGTTGATGTGAAATAAATGAGGGCGCTGAGTATTAAGGACTCGGAACCGATGTCCACTGAACGCCACAAAACAGCCCGCAAGTTTACCCGCGAAACTCTCACTTCGTCAACTCATCTTATGTCTTATATAAGTTATGATTAGCGTTTTCCTGTAGCCACATTTACCACCCCTCCCTTTCATGAATCCAGCGTCATCTTCTGTCGTTGATCTCATCGCCTCATTTGGTGAGGGCGGCTCTTCTGCGTATGCGGGCCAAACCCCGGCTTTCAGCCCGCTTTACCGGCAAATCAAAGGCCTGATCCTGCAAGGCTTGCAAACCGGTGAATGGAGCCCCGGCGAGTCCATCCCCAGCGAGATGGATCTGGCCGCCCGCTACCACGTCAGCCAGGGCACGGTGCGCAAAGCGATTGATGAATTGGCCGCCGAGAACCTGTTGATCCGCCGCCAGGGCAAGGGCACCTTCGTGGCCACGCACGCCGAGCACCATGTGCAATACCGCTTTCTCAAACTGATGCCCAACAGCGGCGACACCCAAAGCGAAGGCCCGGCACAACGCCAGATCATTGACTGCAAAAAACTCAGGGCCAGCGCTGAAATCGCGCGTGCGCTGGCGCTGAAAACCGGTGACAGCGTGTTGCAAGTGCGCCGCGTCCTCTCGTTTGCAGACAAGCCCACCATTCTGGAAGACCTGTGGTTGCCCGCCACCCCTTTCAAAGGCTTAACGGCCGAGCGGCTCACGCAGTACCACGGCCCGATGTATGCCATGTTTGAAACCGAGTTTGGTGTGCGCATGGTGCGGGCTGAAGAAAAAATCCGCGCCGTCTTGCCTGATGACTTGCAAAGCAAGCTGCTCATGATCAAACCAACCACGCCGCTGCTGAGCGTCGAGCGAATTGCTTACACCTACAACGACGCGCCAATGGAACTCAGACGAGGCCTGTACCTGACAGACACCCACCACTACCACAACGAACTGAATTGAAATTTTTGAAGCACCCCCATCCAATTGCTGCATTGCAATAGAATTTCCAGCCACCCCTCTCCAAAAATGACCCCGTGCTTACACCGAAGAACACCAAGAAAGCCCACCCATGACTGAGCTTGACACCTCCCCCCGGCCCAAACGGCCTGAATTTCGCAACATCAATGCCTTCACGGATTTG
>JAYWDK010000186.1:0-5403 GCA_043779845.1 Betaproteobacteria bacterium
CCGCCCAATGCCTTGCGCGACAAAGTGGTGTTCGTCGGCGTCAGCGCGCCCGGCTTGATTGACCAACGCAGCACGCCGGTTGATGAAGCCATGTTGGGCACGCTGGTGCATGCGCACCTGCTGTCGGGCCTGCTTGACAGCCGCGTGCTGACCTTGCCCGCCGAGGCGCCGCTGATCGAGGCCGCCACCTTGCTGGTGATCGCCGGGCTGATGGCCTGGGCCTTGCCCAAGCTGTCACTGATGCAAGCCACCTTGCTCACCGTCGGCCTGATGGCCTCGCTACTGGCCGGCCACGCCGCTGCCTGGCAGCAAGGCGGCGTGGTGCTGCCCATGGCCAGCGGACTACTGCTGCCGCCCGCCCTGCTGGCGCTGCACGTGCTGCGAGCCCTGCGCGCTGCCAATGGCGCGCGGCGCCAGCTGGCATTGCTGTTTGGCCAGTACGTGCCGCCCGAGTTGGTCGAGGAGATGAGCCTCAAGCCCGAGCGCCACACCATGCAAAGCCGCAGCGCCGAGCTGACCGTGCTGTTTGCCGACGTGCCCGGCTTCACCGGCTTGGCCGAGCGCATGCCCGCGCCCGAGCTGGGCGCCATGATGAACCTGGTGTTCTCGCACCTGACCGACGTGGTGCGCGAGCATCGCGGCACGCTCGACAAGTACATCGGGGATGCCGTGATGGCGTTTTGGGGCGCGCCGGTCGATGACCCCGACCACGCCCGCCACGCCGTGGCCGCCGCGCTGGCCATGCGGGCGCGCCTGCCGGCCCTGCACGCCGAACTGGCGGCGCACGGCTGGCCGCCGCTGGAGCTGAACATCGGCATCAATACCGGCACCTTGGTGGTGGGCGACATGGGCTCGCGCCACCGCCGCGCCTACACCGTGATGGGCGACGCCGTCAACCTGGCCGCGCGCCTGCAATCACTCAGCAGCCACCACGGCCTGGGCCTGGTGATCGGCGACGCCACCCGCCGCGCCCTGGGCGACACGCTGTGTCTGGCGCTGGGCCGCGTGCCCGTGCGCGGCCGCGACGCGCTGGTGTCGGTGTGGCACCCGCTGGCCTGGCGCAGTGGCCAAAACCGCTACGCCGACCAACTGGCCCGCGAATGGCAACGCATGCGCCAAGCCGCCGACGACGGCCGCCTGGCCGAGGCCTGCGAGCGGCTGGATGCCGTGGCCGCCAACCCCGCCATGTTTGCGCTGTGCCGCTGGCAGAGCAGCCGGTTGTACCGGGCTGGCGTCAACCCCGAGCCAACCTCCACGCGGCCCCAAACGTTTGACTGAGCCGCGCGCCGGGCACTGGCTTGATCACTTACCCACGCGGATGGTGGGTGGCGTGCAACAGCCGCAACCGCTCGCGCGCCACGTGCGTGTAAATCGTGGTGGTCGAGATGTCGGCGTGGCCCAGCAGCATTTGCACGGCGCGCAGGTCGGCGCCATGGTTGAGCAAATGCGTGGCGAATGCGTGGCGCAGCGTATGCGGCGACAACGGTGATTTGATGCCCGCCGTCAGCGCGTGGCGCTTGACCAGCGTCCAGAACATCTGCCGGGTCATGGCGCCACCGCGCGCCGTCACGAACAAGGCATCGCTGCGTTGGCCACCCAGGATGGTCTCGCGAGCGTCGCTCAAGTAACGCGTTATCCACTCTTGCGCCTCGCCACCAAACGGCACCAGTCGCTCACGGCTGCCCTTGCCCACCACGCGCAGCACGCCGTCATTCAGGCTCACGCGCACGGTGCTGATGTCCACCAGCTCGGTCACGCGCAGGCCGCTGGCGTAGAGCAGCTCCAGCATGGCGCGGTCACGCAGGCCCAGCGGCACGGCCACGTCGGGCGCGCCCAGCAAGGCCTCCACCTGGGCCTCGGACAGCATCTTGGGCACGCGCAGCGCCTGGCGCGCGCCAGCCAGACGCAGCGTGGCATCGGCCGTCACCAGATGCTCGCGCAGCGCCCACCTGAAGAACCGCTTGAACACCGTCAGGCGCCGGTTGGCGGTGGTGGCCCGCGACTCGGCATGGCGTGCCGCCATGTAGCCCAGCAGGTCAGGCTCGGTGCTGGTTTCGATGGTGCGTCCGGTGCTGTCAGCCAGCCAGAACGCATACAGCGTCAGATCCCGGCGGTAGGCTTCAAGCGTGAGCTTGGCCAAACCATCTTCGATCCAGAGCGCGTCGGCAAAGCGCGCGATCAGTGCGCGGCTGGTGGTGGGCAGCGCGGGGCTGCCGGGGTCTGAGCGCACGGTGTGGCTCGGCCTTGGCCGGTCAGTCCAGCTTGAGTTTCTGGGCCACGACCACTTTTTTGTAGACCTCGTACTCGGCCTTGATCTGCGCCGCAAACTCGGCCGGCGTATTGGCCACCACCAGCGAGCCCGTGCCCTCGATGCGGGCACGAACATCGGGCGATTCGGTGGCTTTTTTCACCGCCGCATACACCTTGTCAACCACCTCTTTGGACAAACCCTTGGGGCCGTAGATGCCGTAATAGGCCATGCGGTTGACCGGCTCCAGCCCCACCTCCTTGAAGGTGGGCACATTGGGCAACTGCGCCAGTCGGTTGGGCGCCGACACCACGATGGGCACCAGCCGGCCATCCTTGATGAAGGGCAGCGCCGAGGGCAAGTTGTCAAAGATGATCGTCACCTGGCCGGCCACCGTGTCGTTGAGCGCCGGCCCCGAGCCGCGGTACGGGATGTGGGTGATGAAGGTGCCCGACAGGTTCTTGAACAACTCCATCTGCAGGTGAGCAATGCTGCCCGTGCCCGAGCTGGCAAAGCTGTATTTGCCGGGGTTTTTCTTGAGCTCGGCCAAAAAGCCCGCGAAATCTTTGGCCGGGAATGACGGGTGCACCGCGATCACGTTGGGCGTGGCCGCCACGTTGGTGATGGGCGTGAAATCGGTGAGCGGGTTGTAGGCGATCTTGGGGTTGATGGCCGGGTTGGCCGCCGTGGTGGACACCGTGGCCATGCCCAGCGAATAACCATCCGGCGTGGCCCTGGCGGTTTCAGTGGCGCCCACCGACCCCCCACCGCCGGCCTTGTTCTCGACGACCATCACCTGGCCCAGCGCCAGGCCCACTTTTTCAGCGATCACGCGGGCCACGATGTCGGTGGTGCCCCCGGGCGCGAACGGCACCACCAGGCGCACCGGCTTGTTGGGGTAGGCCTGGGCCAGGGCCGACAAGGGCACCCCCGCCAGGGCCAGCGTGGCGATCAAGAACAACGAGCGCTTCATGGGATGGGTGACTCCAGGGTCAGGGCCGTTCGGCCCAAGTCGGGCGATTGTGCCGGTCGCGGGTCGGGCCGCTTGTCCCCATAAACCACGGGATCCATGAAACAAAAGCCGCACCAGCCGCATCGAGTCGACGGCCAACTCAAGGCGCGAGCAGCTTTTTCATGCGCCGCTCGGCCAGGTGCGACGCCCCCGCACGCAAAATGAAATTGGTCTCGGCCAACAAGTGGGCGCCTTCGGCAGCGCAGGCCAATTGGCGGGCTGAAAGCTCGGCGTCGGTCAAGGCTTTCTGCTCGTCAGTGGCGGCTTTGAGCAGCGCCAGCGAGCGGGCCTCGTCGCGGTCGCCCTGCAAATAGGCCGTGCCCACAAAAGCTGCACCGGCTTCCAGCCTGGCCATCAGCCGGGGGCGCAAGCCTGGGTTGCCAGCCTTGACCTGGGCCGCCAGATCCACGGTGTTGACGTCCAGCGCAGCAACACACATCGCGCTGTGCAATTCACGTTCGGACGGCGCGGCGGCGATGCTGGCGGCGAAGGTGGCTGCGCACAGCGACGCCAAGCCGAAGCCACAAAGTCCACCGAGCAAGACCAGCAATTTCATGCGAGTGCGTTTCATCATGGGGTGAGGGCGGGCGGTGCGAATAGTAGATCCATCATCCCTCAACGCCGCAGGCCGGGCCTCGGTTGGCGACATCAGGCTGGCACACTGCGGCCCATGCCTGACTTGCTGATGTTGCTGCCCGACTTTGCGTTGATCGCGCTGGGCTATGTGATCTGCCACCACACCGCCCTGGACCGCCCGATCTGGGACGGCACCGAGCGCCTGGTGTACTACCTGCTGTTTCCGGTGCTGCTGTTTCACGCCATCGTGCGTTACCCCATCCACCCCGGCGCCATGCTGCAATTTGGGGCGGCGGGGCTGACTATTGTGGGCACCGGCATCGTGCTGGCCTATGCGTTGGCCCGCGTGCCCGGCGTGGACCCGATGCTGCACGCCAGCGGCGCGCAAACCGCGTTCCGCTTCAACAGCTACGTGGCGCTGGCGCTGGCCGAGCGGCTGGCTGGCGCGCAAGGCGTGGCCTGGCAGGCGCTGCTGGTATCGCTCTGCGTGCCGGTGTGCAACATTGCCGCCGTGTGGCCGCTGGCCCGCCAGGGTGGGCATGGCTACCTGAAAGAGCTGTCGCGCAACCCCTTGATATTGGCCACCGTGAGCGGCCTCGTCGCCAACCTGGCGGGGCTGCAACTGCCCGATCTGGCGGCGGTCACGATGCAGCGCATTGGCGCGGCCGCCCTGCCCTTGGGGCTGATGGCCGTGGGCGCCGGCCTGCGCTTTGGCGCGCTGCGTGAAGCGCCGTGGCTGGCCAGCGGCTTCATGGCCATCCGCCACCTGGCCTTGCCAGTGGTGGCCATCGCCCTGGCCATCAAGATGGGCCTGCCGCCCGCCCAACAAGCCGTGATCGTGGCCTTTGCCGCCATGCCCACCGCCAGCAGCGCCTACGTGCTGGCTGCACGCATGGGCGGCAACAGCGCCTACGTGGCGGGGCTGGTGACCGTGTCCACCTTGCTGGCCATGGTGGGGCTACCGGCAGCACTCATGTCCTTGGCGGCGTTGCGCTGAAAAAACCATGCTGAACACCTTGCACCCACCGCGCCTTGGGCAGCGGCTCGCCTTGGCGGCCTTGTGCTGCTGCCCCACGCTGGTTTGGGCTGCCGAGCCGGCCAGCAGCAGCGGCGCGGCGCTGCCCATGCGCTTGTCCATGGGCGCCGAGACCGTGCAACTGCCGGGCCACGAGCGTATGGGGCTGGTCAGCGGCAAACTGCTTTTTGACATCGGCCACGAGCTCTGGCTGGGGCCCGTGACCTATGGCGCGGCCACCGGGCAGCGCGGTGGCTTTTTTGTGGGCGGCATCGAGCTGCAGCGGCGCTGGGCACTGCCGGGCGAGCTGAGCCTGAGCGCGGGCTTGTCGGTAGGCGGCGGCGGCGGAGCGGGCGCGCCGGTGGGCAACGGGCTGATGCTGCGCCCGGCCTTGACCTTGATGAAAGAGCTGCTGGGCATGCGGCTTGGCGCCTCGGTGTCCACCGTGCGGTTTCCGGGCACGGCCATCCACAGCCACCAGATGGGCCTGGTGCTGGAGTGGCCGGCCAACTTTCAGCATGTCTCGCTTGACCGGCTTGGCGAGCGCCTGCC
>JAYWDK010000187.1:0-33461 GCA_043779845.1 Betaproteobacteria bacterium
CGAGGTTGCGGCGCTGCGCGAACACGGTGTTCAGATCGCAGCCGCTCCATTCGAGCGCGCCGCCCGACGTGCCGCCGGGCACTTTCACCGAGAACGACATGTCTGACTTGGCGATTTCCACACCGAGCTCGGAGAACAGCCGCAGCAGGCGCGGGTAGGTGCGCTCGTTGAGCACCAGAAAGCCGGTGTCGACGCCGTGGGTGTGGCCGTCGAGCGTCACGTCCACGGTGTGCGTGTGGCCGCCGAAATAGGCGCCCGATTCATACAGAGTCACCTGCGCGCGGCCGGCCAGCCCGTAGGCAACAGAGAGCCCGGAAATGCCCGACCCGATGACGGCAACGCGGCGCATCGCTGTCAGCCTGCGCGCGACCACGGGCGCAGGGGCCGCACGCTGCGGCCCCTGCCGGAAGAAAGAATGCTGCGGAGCGCCCCCGGGCGAATCAGGGAGGGAGGAGGGAGGAGGAAAAGCGCCCGGGGATTGCAGCCAGTGTGAGTGGAAGGCTCCGCAACCAAAATGAAAACAAGCGCCGATTCGACGCTGCCATGGCAGCCGAGTTCCCTGATTTTTGGCGAGGGAACACGAGAGCGGGTGGGGGGAAAGTGATGCACAGCGAAACGTTGTGACTGGTGGGTATTAAATATAACCGATCAGTCTCGCTTTGGTACAGGCTCGTTTTCCCGGCCGGCGGCGCCCCGGCCCGCGTGCCGGCCAAGCGCAAGGTGGGGGCAAGCCCCGCGGCATAGAATCGCGCCGTCTACAGGCACCCCGGGCCGCAGGGCCACACCGCCATGATCTATCCCGAACTTTTCAAGCAACTCGAAGCCGTGCGCTGGAACATGGACAAGGACATTCCTTGGGACCATTTCGACGCCAGCAAGCTGACCGACGAACACGCGCAGACCATCAAGATGAACGCCATCACCGAGTGGGCGGCGTTGCCGGCCACCGAGATGTTTTTGCGTGACAACCGCGACGACAGTGACTTCTCAGCCTTCGTCAGCGTCTGGTTCTTCGAGGAGCAGAAACACTCGCTGGTCTTGATGGAGTACTTGCGCCGTTTCAGGCCCGAGCTGGTGCCCACCGAGGCTGAGTTGCACGAGGTGCGTTTTGAGTTCGACCCGGCGCCGGCGCTGGAGACCTTGATGCTGCACTTTTGCGGCGAGATCCGGCTCAACCACTGGTACCGCCGCGCTGCCGAATGGCACACCGAGCCGGTGATCCGCCAGATCTACGAAACCCTGGCGCGTGACGAAGCCCGCCACGGCGGCGCCTACCAGCGCTACATGAAGCGCGCGATGGTCAAGTTTGGCGACGAGGCGCGTGCCGCCTTCAGCAAGGTGGGTGTGCTGATGGCCAGCGCCCGCCGCACCGCGCAGGCGCTGCACCCCACCAACCTGCATGTCAACCAGGCCTTGTTTCCGCGTGACACGGTGCAAAGCCGCATGCCCGACCCGGCCTGGCTGGAGCGCTGGCTGGACAAGCAGATCCAGTTCGACAGCGTCTGGGAGACCAAGGTGGTCGAGCGCATCCTGCACAACATGAGCCTGTTGATGGAGCGCAGCTTTGCCAGCGTGCAAGAACTCAACCGCTACCGCAAAGAGGTGACTTTGCGCCTGGCGGCAGCCACCAAGAGCGCCGCGCCGGGCGGTTTGCCGGTTTGACGGTTTGACGGCGGGCCGCGCCTGGCAGCAAAAAGCCGGCCCTCGGGCCGGCTTTTTTGTGGCCCCCGGGTTGGTTCAGGCCGCTTTGGCGGCCGCTGCGGCGGCCATGCGGGCACCGTCGGCCTTGCGGTCGGTGTCCACTTTTTGCGCTGTGGGGCGGGTGCCAACCAGCGCGGCATAGGCCTTCCAGTCAATGCCGGCGGCGGCCAGCAAGTCCTCGCCCAACACCTTTTTGCTGGCCATGGCCACCAGCGGCAGGCTGACCCAGGCGGCGCAGTCGGCCAGGGTGAATTGGTCCCCCGCCAGATACGGCCCGAACTTGGCCAGGCGCTTGAAACCGGCAATGTGCTTGACCAGCAGCTTGCGCGCCTTGGCCTGGGTGGCCTCACTCACCGTGCCGCCAAAAAAGGCCTGCGGGTACAGCTCGCGCGCCACCAGCTCCAGGTGCAGATCGATGAAGGTGCACAGCTCACGCACCTTGGCCGCAGCAAACGGGTCGGCCGGCAGCAGCGGCACGGCCGGATAGGCGGCCTCCAGGTAGTCGGAGATCACCTGGCTTTCGCACAGCGTGCCTTGTGGGGTGCGCAGGTAGGGCACTTTGGCCAGCGGGCTGCAGCCCAGCACGGCTTCGTCGCTGGAGCCGGTCATCACCAGTTCTTCATTGAACGGGATGCCTTTTTCCAGCAGCACCAGTTTGACCTTGTTGTAGTAGTTCGAGGCGCTGAAGCCGCAGAGCGTGAGCATGGATATCTCCTGGATTTTTGAAAGGGGTGGTCGGGCTGGGGTCGGGCGGCAGTCTAGGCCGCGCCGGCGCTCACGGCCGGACGCTCAGGTGACAGCCGGTTTGCGCGCCGGCGCGCGGTTGACCAGCGCAATGCCCAGCACCACCGCGACACAGGCCACAGCCAGCCGCAGCGTCAGCGTCTCGCCCAGCAGCCAGACGCCGCACAGCAGGCCGAACAGCGGTGTCAGCAGGGTGAATGACGACACCTGCGTGGCCGGGTAATGCCGCACCAGCCAGAACCAGACCAGATAGCTGGCAAAGGTGACCACCACCGTCTGGAAGGCCATCAGCGCCAGCGGCCGGGCGCCCAGGTGCAGCGGGGAGGGCCAGGCCTCCCCCACCACCAGCGACGCCCCCACCAGCAGCACACCGGACACCGCCAGTTGGTAGAACAGCGTCTGCTCGGGTGATGCGTTGGCCAGGCGGCTGGCGCGGATGGTCAGCGTGGTGCCGCCCCACAACACGGCGGCGGCAAAGCCCAGCACATCACCCAACCATTGCTGCTTGCCGGCCAGTGGGGCGGCGCCGCTGTGCAGGCCTTCGGCAAACGCCCAGGCCACACCGGCAAACGCGGCCCCCAGACCGGCCAGTTGCAGCACGCTGGGCCGCTCGGTGCCGACCAGCAGTGGCATGCCCAGCGCCACCACAAACGGCGCGGTGTAGATGAAGACGATCATGCGTGAGGCGTTGGTGAACTGCAGGCCGACAAAGATGCAGGCGAACTCGGCCGCAAACAGCGCCCCGGCCAACAGCCCGGCGCCCAGCGTGCCGTTGCGCGGTGACAGCGACAGCCCACGCACCCGCGCCCACACGGCCACCAGCAGTGCCGCACCCAGCGAGCGGGCGCCGGCCTGCACCAGCGGCGGCACATCGGCCAGCGTCAGCTTGGTGACCACATGGTTGACGCCCCACAGCGCACAGCAGGCCAACAGCAGCAGCACGGCCAAGCCGTCAAGACGGGTTTTGCGATCAGGCATCGGGGGATGCTAAGCGGCGCGCTTTTGTGGCCCAGCTGCCGGGCTTGCCCCGGCCAGCGGCGGCCGACCCACACCACACACCGCCGCACACAGGGCGCCGGCCAGCGCGCCGGTGGCATGGGCCAGCGGTGCGATGGCGATGTCCCAGCCCGGCTGCAAGCGCAGCGGGCCGCCTTGCCAGGCCGCATCGGCCCACAGCTTGGCCAGCAGGCCGATCAGCAGGCCAAGGCCAATCCAGCGTGGCCGGGCCGGGCCGGTGCGCAGCAAGTGCCAGATGGTGATCGCGACACCGGCATGCATCAGCCCGGACAGCCCGCCGTAGGCTTGCAGCGCCGGTTGCGACAGCAGCGCCAGATGGGTGAGCGGCCAGGCCAGCAGCCAGGCCAGCGCGGCGCGCCGGCCGCAGCCAGCCACCGTGCCCAGCCAGGCCACCAGCGCCACGCCCACCAGGTTGCCGGCCAGGTGGCGTGGGCTCAGGTGTACCCAGGCGGCGGTGATGGCGCGCCAGGGTTGGCTGAGCGCCAGCTCGGGCTGCCAGCGCAGCGCAGCGGGGTCAAAAAACCAGGCCAGCAAGGCGCCGCCGCTGGCCAGCAGGCACACCGCCCACCAAGCTGCGGCGGGGTGGTGCGCGGCGTTGGGCACGGCGTTTGGCACGGCGTGTGGTGCGGCGTGTGGCACGGCGTGTGGTGCGGCGTGTGGCACGGGGTGGTGCAGCGGGTGGCGCAGGACAGCAGCGGCCGGCAGCAGCCAGCGCTCAGCCGAACACCGCCGCCCACAGCGCCAGCACCGCATCCCGCTCGGTGGCCAGGGTGGCGGGGTCAAACTGGGTCGGCCGTTCGTCCAGCCTGGCGGTGTGTTGGGCGCGGCGCAACTCTCGGTAGGCGCTGGCGGCGGCGCTGCCGACACCGGCCGGCAGCAGGCCGGCAGCCTCGGCCCGCTGCAGCAGCGCGATATTGCCGGCGTTGTCCAGCAGCGTGGGGTGGCGGCAGGATTCGGTCAGCACCAGCGCCTGCACTGCAAATTCAGCGTCCATCATGCCGCCCGGGCTGTGTTTGACATCAAACACACCGCTGCGCACCGGCCGGCCGGCACGCACCTTGCCGCGCATCTCCAGCACCTCATGTTTGAGCGCTGCCGCATCCCGTGGTGCGGCCAGCACCTGGCGCCGCACGGCATCAAAGCGCTGCCCAAGATCGGCCGAGCCGGCGCAAAAGCGCGCCCGGGTCAGGGCCTGGTGCTCCCAGGTCCAGGCGGTGTTGCTGCCACGGCCCACCTGGTAGCGCTCAAAGCTGGTGATGGAGGTGACCAGCAGGCCCGAGTTGCCGTTGGGCCGCAGTGCGGTGTCGATGTCAAACAGCTCACCGGCGGCGGTGCGCAGCGTCAACCAGGTGATGAGCTTGCGCACAAAGTGGCCGTAGACCTCTTGTGCGCGGTCGCGTGCGTCTGGGCTGGGCTCGTCAGCGTCGTCGTACAAAAACACCACGTCCAGGTCACTGCCGTAGCCCAGCTCTTTGCCGCCCAGCTTGCCGTAGGCGATGACGGCAAAGTGCGGCGCGGCGCGGTGGTGCATTCGCAGGCGGGGCCAGGCCCAGCGCAGGGTGCAGTCCAGCGTGGCGTCGGCCAGGGCCGACAAATCGTCGGCCACCTGTTCCACCGTGGTCAGCGCTTCCACATCGCGCACCAGGGTGCGGAACACCTCTGCATGGTGGGCGTGGCGCAGGGTGTCGAGCAGTGCGTCTTCGTTGTCCTCGCCACCACGCTGCCAGGCGGTGTGGCGATCATCCAGCTCGGCCGTGTAGTCAGCCGGGCTGAAGCGCTGGGCCAGCAGGCGGGCGTCCGACAACTCGTCGATCACGCCCGGGTGGTGCATCAAATACTGCATCGGCCAGCGTGCCAGGCCCAGCAGACGCAGCAGGCGGCGCATCACCTCGGGCCGCTCAACCAACAGCGCCAGATAGCTTTCGCGCCGCAGCAGCGGCTCCAGCCAGTCGATGAAGCGCAGCGCGGCGGCCTCGCTGCAGCTGCCGTCGGCCAGGCAGGCGGCGGTGCGCTCGATCAGCTTGCCCAGACGCAGCTTGCTGTCCTCGCGCAGTGCCAGCACACGCGGGTGCTCACGCCACAAGCGCACACGCTGGGCCAGTGCCGGGGGCAGGCGGTCCAGCAGGCTGTCGCTGTCCACCGCCAGCGGCCCGCCGCAGCCTTTGCAGGCATTGCGTGCACCGTTGCTGGCCGGCGGTGCCTGGCCGTCATGCAGCAGGGCATCAAACTCGGTGGCCACCAGCTCGCGAATTTCGCACAGGCGGTCGAGTAGCTCACACGCTTCCAGCCGGCAGGCGGCCAAGCCCAGCGACGCCGCAATCCAGGCCAGGTCGGCATCGTTGGTGGGCAGCAAGTGGGTTTGCTGGTCGTCCAGGTACTGGATGCGGTGCTCCACCTGGCGCAAAAACACATAAGCCTGGGCCAGCTTGGCGGCGGTCTCAGCCTTCATCAAGCCGCAGGCGGCCACCCGCTGCAGGCTTTTGAGGGTGGAGCGGGTGCGGATCTCCGGGAACTGCCCCCCCCGCACCACCAGCAGCAACTGCACGATGAACTCAATCTCGCGGATGCCGCCGCGCGACAGCTTGACATCGTTCGCCCGCTCGGGCCGGCCCGCCGCACGGCGTTGGGCTTCTTCGCGGATCTTGCGGTGCAGCAGGCGCAGGCCTTCAAAAATGCCGTAATCAAGATAGCGCCGGTAGACAAACGCGCTGACCAGCGATCGCAGCGGCAAGGCCCGGCCCGAGCTGACCGACAAACGCGGCGCCACCACCCGGCTCTTTAGCCAGGCAAAGCGCTCCCACTCGCGGCCCTGCACCTGAAAATATTCTTCGAGCATGGCCATGCTCACCACTGGCGGGCCCGAGTTGCCGTTGGGCCGCAGCGCCAGGTCCACCCTGAAGACAAACCCGTCGTCGGTGGTGTCGCCAATCAGCGCATAAAGCCGCTTGGCCACGTTGGCAAAGTACTCGTGGGCGCTGGTCACCAGCGGGCCCGTGGTTTGGCCGTCGTCCTCATACACGTAAATCAGGTCAATGTCGGACGAGACATTGAGCTCACGCGCGCCCAGCTTGCCCATGCCGATGATCCAAAAATCAATCACCTGGCCTTGGGCGTCAAGCGGTGGGCCGCAGCGTGCGTCTTCATCGGCACGGGCCGCTGCCAGTGCCATCTCCAGCGTCACCTCGGCCAGCGTGGTCATGGTGTGGGTGACGTGGTCCAGCGTGGCCGCCTGCTCCACGTCCAGCACCACCAGACGCTCGAGCACCAGTTGGCGCGCCACCCGCAGGGCCGACGCCAGCGGCCGGCCATCGGCTTGCAGGCGTCGCACCAGCGCGGCGATCAGGTCGCCGGTGGGCAGGCCTGGCGCGAGCAAAGGCAGCTCGTTGGCGTAGCGCCGGCGGATGCGCTGCACAAAACGGCTGTGCTCGGCAAGTGCTTGCACGGGGGGCTCGGCTTGCGGGCTGCTTGACATGGGGAGGGCGGCCTCTGTGCTAGATTGAAGCGCGGCCCGAGCCGCCGCTACCGGGTTCGACGCTTTGGCGCAACCCGATGCCTGGCCAGCACTGGCCAATCTGAACCGCCCCGTGCTGGCCGCTACTCATCCATGTCCCTTTTTTCGATAGTCGCCGCAATGCGCCGCCCGACCCGCAAGCCCAGCGGGCAGGGTGAGCGGCCGCTTGGGCGCTTGATGTGGCGTCGGGTTTTGCGCTTGTCCTGGCGCCTTGCGTTTGGGTTGCTGTTGGCAACATGGGTCTTGGCCTTGTTCGCCTGGCTGAGCCTTCATTGGTTGATTCTGCCGCGTCTGGACGATTGGCGTGGGCGCGTCGAGCAGCAGGCCAGCCGGGCCTTGGGGCATCCCGTGCAGATCGGCCAGATCAAGGTGCGCAGCTCGGGCTGGGTGCCGGCGTTTGAGCTGCAAGACGTGGTGCTGCACGACAAGCTGGGCCGCGAGGCGCTGCGCCTGCCGCAGGTGTCGGCCGCGCTGTCGGTGCCGTCACTGCTGGCGTTCAAGTTGCGCTTTGAACAACTGCTGATCGAGAACGCCAGGCTGGAGGTACGGCGTGATGCGGCGGGCCGCTGGTCCGTGGCCGGCCTGGACGTCGACGCCAGCGCCACGGCGGTTGATGGCGGCGTGGCGGCTGACTGGTTTTTTGAGCAACATGAATTTGTGATCCGAGGCGGCCTGCTGCGCTGGGTGGATGAACAACGCGCCGCGCCGCCGCTGCAACTCAGTGACGTGCAGCTGGTGGTGCGCAACCGTGGCCGCAGCCATGAGCTGCGCCTGGACGCCACGCCGCCGCCCGAATGGGGCCAGCGCTTTGCCGTGCTGATGCAAGCGCGTGGCCCCTTGCTGGCGCGCGCCGGTGACTGGCAGCGCTGGAAGGGCACGGTGTTTGCCGACCTGCCGCTGGCCGACGTGGCCAGCCTGCGTCGCCATGTGGATTTGCCCGTCGATTTGCGGCAAGGCGAGGCCACGCTCAGGGCCTGGGTGGATTGGGACCAGGGTTTGCCGCAGGCGCTGACCCTGGACGCCGCGCTGCGCCATGTCTCGGTGCGGCTGGCGCCCGCGCTGGAGCCGCTGGCTTTTGAGCGCCTGAGTGGCCGCGTGGTGGCCGAACGCCAGCCCGGGGGCGTCAAGCTGGCGTTGGAGCAGCTGGCCTTCAGCACGACCGACGGCCAACACTGGGCCGCCAGCCAGATGGCGCTGCAATGGCGGCAAACCCAGGCCATGGCGCTGGGGCAGGCCGGCGCCAGCCATCCCATCACCGGAGGCGAGTTCAGCGCTGACCGGCTGGACCTGGCGGCCCTGGCCGTGCTGGCCGAGCGCCTGCCCGTCGGCCGCAGCGTGCGCGGCCTGTTGCGCCCGCTGAACCCCGAAGGCACGGTGCAGGCCCTGAAGGCGCAGTGGGACGGGCCGCTCGACGCGCCACGCCGCTACTCGGCGCAGGCCAGCGTGCACGGCCTGGCGATTGCGGCGGGGCCGTCGCCCGAGCCCGGCGGCATTGGCCGGCCCGGCTGGCACGGGGCCGACCTGGAAATCAACGCGTCCGAGACCGGCGGCCACGCCGATCTCAAACTGGACGCGGGCAGCATCGAGCTGCCAGGCGTGTTTGAACAAGCCGTGGTGCCGCTCAGGCACTTTGGCGCCCAGCTGCAATGGCGGGTTGAGCCCGTGGCCGACCAAGCGCCGCGCATCGAGCTCAAGGTTTTGAACGCCCGTTTTGACAATGACGACGCCCGGGGTGCGCTGGCCGGCACCTGGCACACCGGCGCCGGGCCAGGCTTTGGCAAAGGGGGCCGGCTGCCGGGCGTGCTGGAACTGGCCGGCACCCTGGCCGAAGGAAAAGCCGCACGGGTTGCGCGTTATCTGCCCATGGGCATTGGGGCGGGCACGCGCGCCTGGGTGCAGCGGGCGGTGCAAGGCGGCGTGGTGCGCGACGCGTCATACCGCGTCAAGGGCGACCTGTGGGAGTTTCCGTTTGTCAACCGGCGAGACGGTGAGTTCCGCATCGCTGCCCAGCTGCAAGACGTGACGCTGGCGCCCGTGCCGTCGGCCCCGCGCAGCGCCACCGAGCCCGCTTTTGACGCCAGCTGGCCGGCTTTCACGGGGGTCAGTGGCGAGCTGGTTTTTGAGCGCAATTCAATGCAATTCCAGCAAGCCACTGGCCGGCTTTGGGGCGTTGAGTTGTCCGGCGTTCAGGGCCGCATCCGCGAGCTCTCAGTCAACGCCGTGCTGGAGCTGGAAGGCAGCGCCCACGGCCCGGCCGCTGACTTGCTGCGTTATGTCAATACCACGCCGGTGGGCGGCTGGACCGGCAACGCGCTGGCCCAGGCCACCGCCAGTGGCGCCGCCGATCTCAAGCTGGCGCTGAACATCCCGCTGGCGCACTCGATTGATACCGTCGTCAAGCTGGGCTTGCAACTGCCCGGCAATGACCTGCGCATCGCCCCCACCTTGCCGCTGCTGGCCAATGCACGGGGCCGGATTGAGGCCACCCACAAAGGCCTGGAGGTTGCGGGCGTGCGCACCCAGGTGGCCGGTGGTGAGGCCGTGGTCAATGGAGGCACCCAAGCCGATGGCAGCCTGCGTTTTGCCGTCAACGGCACGGCCAGCGCCGAGGGCTTGCGCCGCACCACCGAGCTGGCCACGGTGGCCCGCCTGGCGCAGCGGCTGCAAGGCCAAACCAGCTACCGGCTGCAGCTGGGCCTGCGCCACGGCTTGCTGGATTGGCAGGTGGCCAGCGCGCTCAACGGCATGGCGATTGACCTGCCGGCCCCGCTGACCAAAGCGGCCGAGGGCAGCCTGGCGCTGCGCGTGAGCAGCACGCCCCAAGTCGAGCCCCGTGGCGCGCAAGCCCCCGATCAAGCCGGTGACAAGCCTGCGGACAAGCCCACCGACAAGCCTACGGACAAGCCGCCGCCCGAGTGGCTGCGCCTGGAGCTGGGCGCCCTGCAGGCCAGCGTCTTGCTCGATACCAGCCCCGCCGAGCCGCGTGTGCTGCGCGGCGCCCTGGCCTATGGCGCCGCGCTGCCCGAGCCGGTCGTAGGAGGGCGGGCCGTGCTGGCCCTGCCGCGCCTGGACGTGGCCCCTTGGCAGGCCTTGTGGGACAGCGCGGGCGCGGCGGCCCCGGCGAGCACGGCCGCGCTGGCCGCCTCGGCGTCAGCCAGCAATGCCAATGCCAGCGCGGGCGCCACCGCTGGCCTGCATCCCAGCTGGATGCCGCGCAGCGTGCAGCTCAAAACGCCCGAGCTGCTGGCCGGCGGCCGCCGGCTCACGGGGGTCACGGTCGATTTGCAGCGCCTGTCCACCCCGGGCGACGAAGGCTGGCGCGCCCAGGTGGTGGCCGACCAGACCGCAGGCACTGTCGACTACCGCGAGCCGCGCGGCGTGGACGGCGCGGGTGGGGCGGGCCGCATCAAGGCGCGCCTGTCGCGGCTGTCATTGCCGCCGTCGGACGCCGACACCGTGGCTGACACCATGGCCGGCATGCTGAACCGCGCGCCCGCCAGCGTGCCCGCGCTGGACATCGAGATCGATGACTTTGAGCTGCGCGGCCGCAAGCTGGGCCGGCTGGCCGTGGAGGCTGTCAATCGTGTGCCCGGTGCAGCGCCGACGTCCGCGGCCGACGAGACCCGCGCCGGGCCCAAAAGTGAGTGGCAGCTCAACCGCCTTCAACTCAGCAACCCCGAAGCCACGCTCACGGCCAGTGGCCGCTGGCTGGGCGTGCCGGGCGTGCCGGGTAGCGCGCGGCGGCGCATGGCGCTGGACTTCAAGCTCGACATCGGCGACGCCGGCGCCCTGCTGCAGCGCCTGGGTTTTGGCCGGGTGATGCGCGGCGCCAAGGGCCAGATGAAAGGCAGCCTGGGCTGGGACGGCTCACCGCTGGGCCTGGACCTGCCCACGCTGGGCGGCACGCTGGACCTGGCGCTGGACAACGGCCAATTCCTGAAGGTGGACGCCGGCGCCGCGCGGCTGCTGGGCGTGCTCAGCCTGCAGGCCTTGCCTCGGCGGTTCTTGCTGGACTTTCGGGATGTGTTTCAGGAGGGCTTTGCCTTCGACAACCTGGCGGGCGACGTGCAAATAGCGCGCGGCGTGGCCAGCACCAAAAACCTGCGGCTGCGCGGCCTGCAGGCCGTGGTGGTGATGGAAGGCAGCGCCGACTTGCTGCATGAAACCCAGGACCTGCACGTGCTGGCGCTGCCCGAGCTCAACACCGCCAGCGCCGCGCTGGCCTACGCCGCCATCAATCCCGCCATCGGTCTGGGCGCGTTTTTGGGCCAGCTGATCCTGCGTGAGCCGCTGCGCCAGGCCAGCGCCCGCGAGTTCCACGTCAGCGGCAGCTGGGACGACCCCAAGGTGGACCGCGTGGAGCGCGGGCTGCTCGACCCGCTGCCTGCGGGCGCACGTGATGCGCCCACGGCAGCGCCCGCCGCGTCCATGCCCGCAGTGCCCGCCGTGCCCGCAGCGCCGATCTCCAAGCCATGAGCGGCCCATCAAACAGCCCTCAGCGGCCTATTTCCCAGCCCTGAGCGGCCCATTACCCAGCCCTGAGCGGCCCATTACCCAGCCCACGCCATGACCGCCAAAATCCCGCCCGCGCCATTCAAGATCGCCGCCCTGCAAATGGTCTCCACGCCCGACGTGGCCCGCAACCTGGAGGCGGCGCACCGATTGATGGCCGAGGCCGCCGATGCCGGCGTGCGGCTGGTGGCCTTGCCTGAATACTTTTGCCTGCTGGGCCGCAACGACCGCGACAAGCTGGCCATTGCCGAGGATCTGGACGCCGGTCCGATCCAGGCCTTTTTAGCCGATTCCGCCGAGCGGCTAGGCCTGTGGGTGGTGGGCGGCACGCTGCCTTTGCGCACGGCCAACCCCGAGCGCGTGCGCAACAGCTGCGGCGTCTGGAACCCCCAAGGCGCTCGGGTGGCGCGTTATGACAAGATCCACTTGTTCGCCTTCGACAACGGCCGCGAGCGCTACGACGAGGGCCGCGTGCTCGAGCCCGGCACCGAGCCCGTGGCCTTTGACGCCGAGGGCTGGCGCATCGGTTTGTCGGTCTGTTATGACCTGCGCTTCCCCGAGCTGTACCGCCGCTTGATGTTGCCCGCCTGCGATCTGATCGTGGTGCCATCGGCCTTCACCCACACCACCGGCGCCGCGCACTGGGCGCTGTTGCTGCGCGCCCGCGCGGTTGAAAACCAGTGCTACGTGCTGGCCCCCGCGCAAGGCGGCCTGCATGAAAACGGCCGCCGCACCTGGGGCCACAGCCTGCTGGCCGGGCCCTGGGGCGAGCTGCTGGCCTGCCAACCCGAGGGTGAGGCCGTGGTGGCCGGCGAGTTGAGCGCCGAGCGGCTGGCGGCGGTGCGGCAGCAGCTGCCGGCGCTGTTGCATCGGCGGATGTAGGTTGGCGCCAACTGTTGAGCGCGTTTCAAGTGCGGTTGTTCGGCCTGTGAATCAGCTGAGGCCAGTCGGCGCACGCCGGCCATAGGTGATGGCGGGGTTGAGGAGCGAGGCCCTCACGGCTTGCACACGGAAATCCCGACGACGCGCAGGCCCTCAATGTGCGAGCTGGCCTGCCGGATAACGTCCGCCTCGCTTTGAAGCGCGTCAAGGAGGCTTGACCAGTTCAGCAGGTCAGTGCCTCGAAGCCAGTTTTTCTGGCTGCCGTCGTTGAAGAGCAAGAAGACGCCGTACTTGGCGTTCGGGGCGCGCAAGTAGAGGCCCACTAACTGTTGTTGAAGATCTTTGAGCAGGCTGTTCCAGCTACGACGTTTGTTTGCCACCTTCACCTCGACCAAAACGGCTCCGTCGACGTTTGGATGTTCGAACCGCAAATCCGGAAACTTGCCGGGATCAACCTCCGCTTCGGCCGGAATCGAATACCGGCCATTCGCCGAGTTTCCGAGGTGACGCTGCGCCCAAATTTGGTAATCTTTTTCGATCCAGGATGAAGGCTGTGTCTCGTGGCGAATGCTGTTTTCCGCGCGCTCGATCTTGTCCTTGAACGACTGCAGGCGGCGTAGCGCAACGTAGAACAAGTCCGAGCGATTTCGTGGCGGGCGTTCGTGGCCATCGCGCACCAGCTCAAGCAGATCGGCAGGCCACAACCGCAAGTCATCGGCCAAGCGAGCGCGTCGGCGGTCTATGGCGTCCAAGACAACATCGGGCGTCGCAACCAAGGCGCCTGCGGCCAAATCCTCCAACGCCTTGTCTGCATCCGGGTCAGCAGACAGGACAAGCAACTCCACCAATCCCCTGCGGAAGTCTTGAGCGTGGTCTCGGCGATCAGGCCGGTAGGTGCCCTCGTGGGACGTGTCCGTTGCGGGGTCAACGTGCCGGTACACCCATGGAATGAAACGCCCCATGAAGACCGCGCGCTTGTAGTCGGCGTCGTCAATCGACAAGCCGAAGCCGCGCCGTCCAGACAACTCGGCACACAAGCGCACGCCAAGCGCGGACGCATCCGCACCCGAGGTGCCTTGCCATGATTCGACAATATCGAGCGCCAAGTCGGCGTCTAGAAGCATGAGTGCCGTAACCCATGTCCAGGCCGGCGTGGTGGGGTCAGTCGTTCCGGCAAGTTCACGAACCGCCGCGCTCTTCAGATGGCCATCGCGTAGCGCCGAGTCGAATTGCACGAGACATTTCAGCGCCTGTTCGAGTACCTGGTTGCTTTTCGGCGCGTCACTGCCGAGTAAGGTGCGCAACGTTGGAATGACCAGACTGCCGACGTCTGCCTCCGCGTTTTCGAGTTTGTTCAATGCGGCCGACCCGAACTCGGCGTCCGTGGGCAGCATCAACCAGTCAAAACGGATGATTTTGTCCAGCAGGCTTGCCACGTGGGTGGGTTGATGACGGCAAAGGTCGGCGAACCATGGCGGGAATCCGTTGAGCTCACACAGGGCGAATCGTGTTGCCCGCTCGGCATCCTCTGGCGAAAATTCAGCAAAGAAAACTGGGCCTCTCGCGAGCCAGCCAAATGCCAATCCTTGAATTCCAAGAATTGTTGACCATGGGGTAGTGTCGGATGCCGCGCCCTCGAACCTCAGCTTTGGCGTATGGTCGTGCCACACCTTGGACAGACCCGCCCGAACGGCTGCGCCGACGGCAGAACCATAGGGTAGGTCGATGTGTTCAGGCTTCAACGATAGCCAACGGTTGCCAGATCTTGAGTTGCCTTTTCGTGCGGCCGTCTCGCAGATGTAGTGCAGACATCCAATGGCGACGCCAGTGCTGAGTGCCGAGCGGTTGAGACGTAGCCTGACCACAAACAAAGCGTTCGCGTAGCTCTTAACAACTGGCGAAACTAGCTGCCGCCAGAAATAGCGCCTGCTCAACTTGAAGCGCCAAATGTGAGTGGCACGTGCCCATGGGCGGCTGGCATGTGAGACGAACCACTCGACGAGTACAGGTTGAGTCACCAAATCGTTGAAACAACGCAAGGTTTTGACTGCACGGTCAAGCGGCGATCTCGCAAGCGCCGCCAGGCCGCGCATGCAAAACGCTGATCGCAGCGCGAAACGACGGTATTCGGCCTCTTGTGACCGGTCAATCGCGTCTGCCACCAGCCAGATTGAATCGCTTGCCTGTGTTTCGATCAAGCCGTGGTTGTCGACGAGACGGAACACCGTCGTGACGGGTTGCGGTTCGCGTAATAACCTTTCGCGCCGCAGGATGAAGACGGCCCGACGAATAGCGGGTGCCGCCAAGAGAAGTGTGCCGAGCTTTTCGTCATTCCTGGGTCGTGTATCTCTCACTACGCCGCTATCCTGCGCCTCAGCCAGTCGGTCAACTGCCGTCGCGAACAGTGCTATGGCGTTTGCCTCAATCGGGGGCGTGGCAAGAGCGCGCTGTAGCGCCGGGCGTAACCACTGCAATATCCACGCGCGAGTTTGATCGCTGGATCGACTCACATTGCAGGTGAATGCCAGGAGCTGCGTCAAAAACGCCTCACAGCGCTTCACAGGCCACGCCGTTTCTTCTGCAAGTACGCTGGAGACAAAGTGATCCAGACTGGTATACGAAAAAGCAACCGGGGGATTGTCGAGTTTGGCTAACAAGGCGAACAACGCCACCTCGTCGACCACGCTTGGGTAGACGCAGTCCAACCCATAACCCATCAAGCGTACAGGTACAGGCGTGCTCGCGTTCAAAAACTCCAGGACCACGTGGCGATCAGCGGGGGAGCCCATTTCGGCGACGCATCCCATCGCGATTGCTTTGAGTGAGATTTCAGTGGTGCTGTCGCCGATGAGGCCAAGAACCGCATGCATGGCGGCATGAAGTTTCCCGACCCTCACAAGCATGACAAGGTCAGATCGAAGATGGTCACTTATGCCCTTGTCAGCAATCCATCCCGCGACGCCGCCAGCCAACGCAGGATCGGCAAACAGTTTCAGTGTTGAGGTTTCCCAAGACAAGCGCACGAACTGCCGGCCCTCGTAGCGCTCGATCAACCCGACAAGAACCGCGCGACGTGTCTCGATGCTCAGCGCCTGGGGATCACCCGCTAAAAGAAAGGCATCTGGCGAATACTTGGCCATGTCGGCAATCAATGCCTTGGCCCACTGTGACTCTTTGGGCGCAATGCAACTGAGCCAGACCGCCACGTGGCGCATGAACGGCCGCAACGTGGTCTGTGAAAGCCCGTGCTCTTCGAACACCAGTCGTTTCAAATCCGGATAAGGGCAGTCGTCGGCCATCATGTGGTTCAGCCAACAGGCAACCAAATAGTCTTGGTGCGCTCTGTGATGAACTCGAACGCGCCCGAACAAGGCTTCAGTAAACAAGCCGCGCTGGACAAGCGCACGCTGTTCCTTGTCGCTCCAACCTGCGGGCAATAGATCAGCCAACCTTGGCAGTGCATCGGCATCTTCGAGTGTCGTGCTGGTGACAATGTCAAATGAGACCGCGTGGTTGAAATGTAGGCAGGCGCAAAGGTGTTCGGCACCCGCACGCAGTCGCGCAAGCGGTATACCGGATCGGTCATCGGCAACAGTCAGTCTGCTTTCGGTCACCGCCTCCATAACTTCGGTTCGGGTGCCGAGACGCCCCTTTCGTTTCCACAGTGCGTAGAGGTCGATCGCGTCAACCGGACGCCCGACAAAATCCCATGCGTCTGTGGCCTGCACTGCGGCCAAAAACGCTTCAGGCTCCTCGCCCTTGCCGCGAACTAGTGTCTCGACTTGCTTTTGCGATAGCGGCAGAAGTCTTGCGACCTTGAGCTGGACACCAAATGCGGTGTTCACGTCGCTGCGATCAACTGAATCGCGCCACTCAGTGAGGCGTGAGCTGATGACGTAATGCGTGCGTGCCTTCTGACCATCGACCCAAGTGGATATGCGCGCGATCGCCGCGTGAAAGTCTCGCTCGCGCACCAACTTGGCCTCGTCCACGGCATCCAGGAATAACCACGCATCGGCGCGGCCTGATCGCCAAGGTTGTAGGCGACTTTTCGTGGTGTCGTTGAGCGCCGGCGTTTCCGCGCCAATCATGGGTGTCAGGTCGAAGAAGGCGGCGATCTTCCCCTCACGGGTCAACGCTTCGGCGGCAGCGCGGAGTTCCCTCGACTTGCCGCTACCTGGCTCCCCGAGGACGACGAAGCTGTCAGTGCCGGCAAGTAGTTCGATCCAGGTCTTGCCGGTCGTTTCGGAGTTGAGACCGTCCGAAGTAACGCTGTCGAGTGCGGCTTCAACGCCGAGCCTGTTGCCCTCAAGCTCGAGGAATCTGCGGTGCAGAGGGACGTAGTCGGGCATCGGGCCTGGGCGCCTCTGGAATGGGATTCTGGTTTGTTGCCGTCACACACCTGAGGCTGCGGGCGGACAGTGTTGGACGCCCCGTCGAGACAGCGCCTGAGGCGTGGAATATAGCGGCGCCTCTGCGCCCGACGTTACTAGCGCGGTGGTGGCGCGCTGGTGCACTGCATGAGTTGGGTCGGCAGATGGCTCCCGAGGCTCATTTGAGGTGATGCCGACGGCGTCGCCACGCTGATCACCCCACCTCACCCCGCCGCGGCAAATCCGCGCCGCGCCGGCCGCAGGTGATGGCGGCGGCGCGGGCGGCAAAGGCCAGGGCCTCGCGCAGGGCGTCGGCGTCCAGCGTTTTGATGGCTGCAGGCGTGAGCCGGCCGGTCTCGGCCAGCCAGGTGAGCAGCGCGGCCTGGAAGGTGTCGCCCGCGCCCACGGTGTCCACCACTTGCACGCTCACCGGCGGCATCGTTACCGTGCCGGCTTGGGTGTAAGCCACTGCACCCTTGGCGCCGAGTGTGACCACCACCAGCGGCGTGCCGGCAGCCAGCGCGTTGTGGGCAAAGGTCGAGGTGGCCTGGCCGGGGTAGAGCAGCGCCAGGTCTTCGTCGCTAACCTTCAAAAAGTGCGTTCGCGGCAGCATCCATTGCAGCGTGGCGCGCCAGATGTCGAGGTTGGGCTCGACGTTGGCGCGGATGTTGGGGTCGTAACTGATCACGCTGCGTTGGTGCTCGCGCTCCACCAGCGCGCGCAACGTGGCGCCCACGGGCTCAACCACCATGGCGTACGAGCCAAAGTGGTAGGCGCTGGCTGCGGGTACGGCCGTCAGGTGCTCGGCGCGCACTTGGCGGTCGGCGCCGCCGTGGCCGTAAAACGCATACGAGGGCACGCCGCGGGCGTCCAGCCCGATCAGGCTCAGCGTGGTGGGCGCGTCGACCCGGGCCACCGCGCCTGGCTGGATGCCTTCGTCGGCCAAGGCCTGCATCAGCCGATCACCGGCAAACCCGGTGCCGATGCCGCCAAAAAACCCCACGGGCTGGCCCAGGCGCGCCAGGCCCATGGCCACGTTGAACGGCGAGCCGCCAATGCGGCCATCAAACGCCAGGCCGGTGGCCGTGGGGCCGGTGGAAAACACGTCGAACAGGGCTTCGCCACAGACGATGAACATGAGGGTCTCCGGTAGTGAGATGGGGTCAGGCGCGGCGGTGGATGGACTGCACAAGCGCGCCACTTTGCGGGGGTTTAAATTAATCATTCAACGTGAGTTATTAAATCACGGCGGCCAGAATAGGGCTATCCGTCGGGCACACCTGCGAGGCCGTGCTCAGCCTGCTGCCCCTGGAGGGGCGGTGGCGCAGCCCGTGGCCTGCATAAAGGTTTGCGACACCGCCGACGGCTACCGCAGCGGCGTGCAGCGCGTCGTGACAAGCGCGACGTGACAAGCGCGCTTGGCGCGGCCGGCGTGGCCACGCCCGCACAATGCCAGGCCATGGAACGTTTTGATTTTTGCGAGCGCGTAAAAACCGCTTTTGCCAGCGTGCACACCGCCGAGTTGCAGCCTTACGCCAATTTTTTGTTCAAGAAGGGCGTGATTGGCGAGGCGCTGCGTGGCTGACCTGCCTGACGTGCCCGGCACTCATAACGCGCAAAGCGACAGGCTGCGGCCCCGGGGCTCCAGCCAGGGGGGCTTGCGCCAATACAACGAGCGCGTGGTGCTGCAAGCCATCCGCCTGCACGGTGCTTTGCCCAGCGCCGAGATCGCGCGGCAAACCCAGCTCACGGCGCAAACCGTGTCGATGATCACCAAGCGCCTGGAGGCCGACGGCCTGTTGCTGCGCGGCGCCCCCCAGCGTGGCAAAGTGGGCCAGCCGTCGGTGCCGCTGTCGCTCAACCCCGACGGCGCTTATGCCATTGGCATCAAGGTGGGCCGGCGCAGCGTGGACGTGCTGCTGGTTGATTTCAACGGCGCGGTGCGCCAGCGCTGGCAGCTGAATTACCGCTATCCCGAGCCGGCGCAATTGCTGGCCGAGATCCGTGCGCGCCTGGCCGAGATCCGCCGCACGCTCACGCCCGCGCAATTTGATCGCGTGCAGGGCGTGGGCGTGGCCGCGCCGTTCAGCCTGGGCGGCTGGCAAACCCTGCTGGACATGCCGCCCGAGGTGGCTGCGGTGTGGCCCCACACCGATTTGCGCGCGGCAGTGGCCCAGCTCACCGAGCTGCCGGTGGCGCTGATCAAAGACACTGCGGCGGCCTGCGTGGCCGAACTGGTGGCTGGGCGTGGGCGCAGCATTCCCAGTTTTTTGTACGTGTTTGTGGATACCTTCATCGGCGGTGGCCTGGTGCTGGAAAGCCACTTGCGCGCGGGCCTGCACGGCAACGCTGGGGCCATTGGGTCGCTGCCCCTGGCGGTGGCGGCCGTTGGCAAATCCACCGCGCCGGCGCAGTTGCTCAGCGTGGCCTCGCTGTTCAACCTCGAGCTGCGCTACCAGGGCGCCGGGCTGGATGTGGCGGCCGTGGCCGATGCACGCGCGCTGCAAGCGCCGTGGCGGCCACACACAGAAGCCTGGCTGCTGGAGGCCGCCGCCGCGCTGGCCTTGGCGGTCAACGGCGCGGCCTGCTTGCTTGACTTGGAAAGTGTGATTCTTGACGGCTCGTTCAGCCGCGAGCTGCAAGCCGCATTGCAATACGCCCTGGCCAGCGCGCTGGACCGTTACAGCTGGGAGGGCGTGACCCGCCCCGCGCTGCTGGCCGGCGCCATTGGCTCGGACGCCCGCGCGCTGGGCGGCGCCTTGCTGCCCCTGCACGCCAACTTTGCGCCTGATCGTGAGCTGTTTCTGAAGATCGCCATCGAGCCCAACTGAGCCGGCCGGGTGCCTTGCCCGCAAGCACGCTGGCCATCACGCCCCGCACCTGCTGACCCGCGTTCAGCGCTCGCGCAGCGCCCGGGTGGTTTGCTCTTGCTCGTTGAACCGTTGCTGCGCCGTCAGCGCCATCGCTCGCCCGGCGGCCGAGGCTTGCGGGTTGAGGTTGGCGCCCCAGGTGCCGCCCGCGTGCAACGCCAGCGGCGCGATCAGCTGGTCGGGCAAATTCGGGTCCAGCCAGGGCATCACCTCGGCCAGCACCATCTTCAGGCGCGGGCGGATCAAGGCCTCGCCAATGCGGCCACGCTGGCCCCAGTCCAGCACCAGGTCGGCGCTGTTGGCAGTGGCCAGCAGTGGGTTGGTGATGGCCACGTCGCGCATCACGCCATAGCGCAGCTGCATCAGGCCTTCTTCGACCAGCATGGCGGCGTCCTCGCGCGAGAAACTGGCGCCTGTGGGCACCGAATAGCTGTAGCTGTCGTTGACGCGATCGGCGCTGAACATCGCCGTGATTTGGGCCGGCATATAGGCTATTTGCTCAGCGGTAGGCGTGTCGCCAAACGAGCGCACACGCGCCAGGCCTTGCAAGATGCTCTGCCAGAACGGCAGACGCTGCGACAGGTCTTGCGAGGCCGTGAGCGCGGGGCTGGCCTGGTAGACATACAGCTTGCTGTTCAGGCTGGCATGCACGCGGGGCGGCAAAAAATCACCCGCGTGGGTGAGCTCGTGGTACAGCAGGCGGCCCAGCTCATAACGCAGCTCCGCAGCGTCTCGGCTCAGGCGGCTTGGGATGGCGTAGCTGGTGACGGCGTACTGGTTGTCTTTCACGTAGCGCCAAGGCTGGGCGTAGTTCAGCGCCGCGCCGTAGTTGCTGCGCGGGTCGGGTGACTCACTCACGGTGTCGCGCTGCTCGGGCGTTAGCCACAAGTAACTGGCGTCCAGGTAAATGGCGCCGGTGGCGTTCCAGTAAAACGCCGGCCGCACCTGGCCACCCATCACGATGGCGGTGACCGAGGCCAGCATGCGGCGGTAGTCGCCGTAGGTGTCCTGATCACGCAAGAAGTTCTCGAACGCCGCGCCCATCCAGTCGTTGGACACCAGCACGCGCTGCATCACCTGCTCCAGCGTGGGCACGGCGCCGGCCGTCATCTGGCCAAGCAGGGGCAAGCGGCCCAGCGTGCACAGGTTGTTGGGGTTGCTGCGGCTCAGGTTGGGGCTGTAGACGCAGTCGGTCAGCGCCTGGGCAAAAGGGCCTTGGGCCCGGTACGGGTAGACGCGGCTGGCCGGGCTGGCGCTGGTGAACAGCGGGTCGGCGGGCCGGGTGGCGGGGGCTTGCACCAGCAGGCTGAACTGGCCGGTGGCCACGCGGCCGTCGGCCAGCGTGGCGCTGAAGCGCAAGCGAATCACGCTGTCGGTGCTGACTTGTGGCGCGGTGAATACCAGGCGCCAGGTGCTGGTGTCGCCCAGCGTGGCTGTTGGGCCGTCGATCTGCGTCCAGGCTAGGCTGGCCTGGGCTTGCTCGGTGGCGTTGAGCGTGGGCGCCCACGCGCGCAGCGACAGCTTGCTGCCGGCCAGTGCCGACGGCTCGCCCCGCAGCAGCACCGGCAGCGTATCGGCGGCAGCGGCGGCCGTGAACGACACCGGTGTGCTGTGCGCTTGGCCGGTGGCGTCCAGGTAGCTCACGTCAAATCGGTAAGGCCCGGGGGCGTCGGGCGCCACGCTCAGCGCTTGCGAGCCCGTCGACAAGCTGGCCAAGGTGGGCCCGGCGTTTTGGGTCCAGCGCACCTGGCTCAGGGTGGTGCCGGCGCAAGCCAGCAGCATCAACTCGGTATTGCGGCCTTGTCGGGGCGTGGCTTGTTGGGCCAAGCTTGCGGCCGAGCCGGCAACACACTGGGTTTGCAGCAACGGGGGCTCGGTGGTGGGGGCGTCGGTGCTGCCACCACCACCACCACCACCACCACCACCACCACCACCGCAGGCACCCAGCAGGCCGGCGAGCAGCAGGCCGCAGACCTTGCGCCATCGCATCGTCGGCGTTTTCGCCGCGCCGTTTGGCGGCTTGTTTGCCGCCCCGCTTGCCTGCCCGCTTGCCTGCCCGCTTGCCAGTTCGATTGCCGAACCCTGGTCGGGCCCATGTGCCAACCCGCTCGCCAAGACGTGGCCACTGTCGCTTGATTTCATGCGCTTCCCCCTTGCTATTTTTACGGTGCGCGGCGAGCCTCGATCCGGTGGCCGCGCGCGGTCAAGCTGGGGCGATCCTAAGGTGCGGTGGGTCAAGCGGGCAAAGCAAAAAAAGTTCTGCGGGTGCGCCCTGGCGCTGGGCTTTTGCCGTGCCGGGGCGGCGCTTCCGGCCGCAGTGGCTGCTATGGGGTAGCGACGTGCCGGTGCCGGTGCCGGTGCCGCTGAGGGTGGGCCGCTTGGCGCCGCCGTGGTGGGCGCGCGGCAAGGCGGCGCCGCGCAGTGCCGGCCCCCGCCGTGTCAGTCGGCCGCCAGCTCGGCCAAACTCGGCCCGCGTGACACGTCCGGCGCCACCGGCGCGGCCCAACTCACGCCTTCTTCGCTGGCCCAGCGCGCCAGGCTGCCGTCGCTCAAGGCTTGGCTGATCACGCCGTCCAGTGCGGCGCGCACGTCGGTGGCCGCATCCAGCGTCACAAAGCCCAGGTTCACGCCCAGCGGCCGGCGGTAGGCGGCGGCCACCAGCGGTGTGCCGGGGTGTTGCAGCTTCCAGCCATCAAACAGCGCCAGCGGCATGAACATGGCCTCAAAACGGCTGCCCGTGGGTTGGGCCAACTCAGTCAGCCCATCTTCACGTTGTGTGAGCGATACCAGCTTGGGCCGCAGCACGCCAAAGCGCCAGGTCATGGCCATCGAGCCGGCCAGCGTGCCGCTGACCACGCCCATTCGGCGCTCGCCCAGATCGCCCAGCCGCGCCAGCGGCACGCTGCCATCACGCAGCACCACGCCCAAGGTGGCCGCCAGGTAGGCGCGGCTGGCCACCAGCGTGCCCAGCGGCACAAAGGGCCGATCACGTTTGCGCTTGGCGCCGGGGTAATCGGGCGTGCGCGACGTGGGCCGCGTGGCCGGGCCCAGATCGCCCACCAGCAGCGGAAAACCGCTGATGGCGTCGCACACGCCCGACGACAACAGCGCGTTCACCTCGTGGGTGAGCGAGCTTTCTTTTTCGTACTCGGTCTCGAACGGCACCAGCACCAGCTCGCGGCCCAGTGCGGTGGCCGCAGCTTGCGCCACGCGCTGGTCCAGACCTTGCATTTTGCCGCTTACTTTGTGCGATAGCGGCGCGTTGTCGGCCGCCACGCACACCGTCAGCGGCGTGGCCGACGCGGCTGCGGCGGTGACCGCCGCCAGCAGGGCCGGGATGCCGACCAATGCGCCCCGCCAGGCGCGCGATCCATCAAGGCTCTTTGCCACCGCGGCTCCCGATGTAGGCCCAAAGCAGCGCCATCTGGTCGGACGTGAGCGCCTCCTTGAACGAGGGCATGTTGCCCCGGCCATTCGTCACGCTGTGCAAGAAGCGCTCGGGGTCGTCCACCGGAAACTTGCGCAGGTCATACACGGTGGTGCCCGCATTGACCATGTTGCGGCCGTGGCACTGGGCGCAGGTGCGGTGAAACTGCGCCCGCCCCAGCTCGATTTGCTCGACCGTGAAGCGGAAGCCGCTGGCCGGCGGTTCACCCGTGGCTTGCGCCAGGGTGAGCGCCGGCAGCGTCAGCAGCGCCAAGCCTATTTTGGACAGCCCGCGCATGGACCGATCAGTTCAGCGCGAAGGTCCAGACCGAGCCGCCGGCCGGCGTGTCGGCCATGCGCTCGTCGCCCAGCAGCGCCCAAACGCCGCCCGCGCCCACCACAATGGTCACGTACTGCTTGCCGTTCTGCTCCCAGGTCACAGGCAGGCCGATGATGCCGGAGCTGGTCTGGAACTCCCACAGCTTCTTGCCTGTGTTGGCGTTGACGGCGATGAACTCACCGGTGGCCGCGCCCGTGAACACCAGCTCACCGGCGGTGGACAAAGTGCCCGCCATGCTGGGCTGGCCTGGCCAGGCCATTTGCCACTTGCTCTTGCCCGTCATCGGGTCAATGGCGCTCAGGTGACCGTTGGGCGTGCCTTTGGGCGGGAAGTTGACGCCGCGCATGTTCATGCCCAGGTACCACTCGCCGCGCTTGTACTCGGGCTTCATGATCTGGTACGGCCACGACATCTCAAGCGTATTGGCATACGCCAAGCCCGTGGCCGGGTTCCAGGACATTGGCGTCCAGTTTTTGCCGCCCAGCACCGACGGCCATACGGTCTCGTCGCTGCCGGCGCGGATGCGCTTGGTCACTTCGGATTCAACCGGGCGGCCCGTGGCCATGTCGATCTTGTCGGCCCAGTTGACCTTGACATACGGGTTGGCCGCCAGCAGCTTGCCGTTGGCGCGGTCCAACACGTAGAAGAAGCCGTTGCGGTTGGCCTGCGCCAGCACTTTGCGCATCTGCCCGTCGATCTTGATGTCGACCAACATGCCTACTTCGGTGGCGTCGTAGTCGTACGGGTCATTGGGGCTGAACTGGTAGTGCCACACCATTTCGCCGGTCTTGGGCCGGAAGGCGATCACCGAGCCGACGTACAGGTTGTCGCCCTTGCGCACTTCGGGGTTCCAGGGGCCGCCGTTGCCGGTGCCCCAGTAAACCAGGTCAAGGTCTGGGTCATAAATGCCGGTCAGCCAAGTGGGCGCGCCGCCCTTGCTGGCGGTGTCGCCAGGCCAGGTGTCGCCGCCTTTTTCGCCCGGTGCGGCGGTGGTGTAGAAGCGCCACAGCTGCTTGCCGGTCAGCGGATCCCAGCCGTCGACAAAGCCGCGTGTGCCGTACTCGCCGCCGGCAATGCCGGTCATTACCACGCCGCCCGCGATCAGCGGCGCGCTGGTCATGGCCTGGCCGTCCTGGTAGTTGGCGGCCTTGGTTTTCCAGATCTGCTTGCCGGTTTTGGCGTCCAGCGCAATCACGTGGGCATCCAGCGTGACGCGGTACAGCTTGCCGTCCAGGATGGCGACGCCGCGGTTCAGGATGCCGCAGCAGGCGTACTTGAACACGTCTTGCGGCAGCTCGATGTCTTGCTTCCAGATCTGCTTGCCGGTGATCGGGTTCAGCGCGATGGTGGCGCTGTGCGTGGTGACGTACATCACGCCGTCATGGATGATCGGCTGCGACTCCTGGCCCTGCGGGTTGTTCAGGCTGTAGCTCCAGGCCGGTGCCAGCTTGGCCACGGTGCTGGTGTTGATCTGCTTGAGCGGGCTGTAGCGCTGGTTGCTGTAGCCCATGCCGTAGGTGAGCACGTCGCCGGGCGTGGTGGCATCGGCTTTCAGGGCGTCAAGCGACTGGGCGTGCAGGGGCGCGCTCAGGGATACCAGGGCCGCGCTTGCGGCCAGCCATCGAATCATTGCCATTCATGTCTCCTCTTCGGGGTGGGCGGCGTTGCGCCGCTTTGGGCAGGAAGTTTTCCTGACTGGGCGGCATCGTCGGCGTTGCCTGGGGCGCTGTACATGTGTTGCGGGCATTCCCTAGTCCCATCGGCGCTTGTGCCCGGCGTCGTTTGTTCAAAATACCGCGCGGCGAGCCGCCAATGCCCTACGCGTGCGCCATGGTGTTGCAGCGTGCAACACTGCACGGCCTTGGCACAGGACTCTTCATGAACACCCCTTTGGATCTCCAGGCGCGCCTGCAATCGGTGCGCGGCCACTACCGCGTCACGCCCTGGATTGCGCCGCGTGACGATGAGACGCCACTGCTGCGCTCGTGGCAACGTTGCCTGGACGCCGGCATGCACCACGGCGAGCGCGTGAACTTTGAGCTGGTGTCGCGCGCCCAACTCGCCGCGCTGGACGACCAGTACGGTGCTTTGGTGCGCAGCGCCAGGCCCGAGACCGAGCGCCTGGCCCACGCCGTGCGTGGCACGGGTTGCGCGGTGATGTTGTTCAATACCCGCGGCGTGGTGATTGACCGGCTGTGCCATGAGGCCAGCTTGCCGCCGATCTTGCTGGCGGCCAGCCGCCGGGGCATCAACGTGGCCGAGCGCTGCGTGGGCACCACGGCACCGTCCATCGCCATGGCCGAGGGCTTGCCATATCTGGTGGGGCGCGACGCGCATTACTTTGCCAACGTGCGGCAGTTTTTTTGCGTTGCCGCGCCGATTGACAGCCCCAGCGGCGAGCGCCTGGGCGCGCTCGACATCACCGCCTACGACAACGTGCCGTCGTTCGATCTTTTGTCCCTGGTGGTGGACGCAGCCGCAGCGATCGAAAACAGCTTGTTCGTGCCCACGCGCGACCGGCTGCTGGTGCACTTTCACCCGCGCGCTGAGCTGGTGGGCACGCCGATGGAGGGCTTGCTAGAGGTCAACAACGACGGTTTCATCACCGGTGCCAACAGGGTGGCGGCGCGGCTTTTGTGCCTGCCCCGGGCGGCACTGCTGGGCCGGCCCTTTGGCAAGCTGTTTGACCGCCGGCTGCAAGCCTTGTTTGCGCGCCCGGCCCGCCAGCGGGGTGACCTGGCGGAGATGCTCACCCACGTGGGCTTGCAGGTGATGGCGCGTTTTGAAGGCGAGCCGGTGGCGCTGGATTCACGGCTCGTGGCCTCGGCGGCGGCGGCCACGGTGGCCGGCGACGCGTTTGACGAGCCCAGCGATCCGTCGGCAGACCAGCCCGCCAAGATGCGTGATCTGGAGTACCAGGCCATTGAGCGCACGCTGGCCGCACTGGACGGCAACGTCTCTGCCGCGGCCCGGCAACTGGGCATCAGCCGCAATACGATTTACCGCCGCCGTTGTGCGGTAGCGGACTGATCAACCCTCCGCCATGGCTGCATGGCGGCCTGGCGTCAGCCCCACTGGTCTGCCCCACTGTGGCTTGCTGGCGCAGGCCAAGGCCAAGGCCTACGGCCCAGACACCCAACCCAACCCCCTCAAGCAGGGGGATGTCGCGTCGGCATTTGTTGATGTTGGGGGCTTGCGCAGGGCATCCGCACTGCGCAAACTTGTGTTGCAAGATACCGCGTTTGCCAGCCACCTCGGCCAATGGAACTGAAATCGACCTGGCCTACCGGGGCTCGTTGATGTCAGTCAAGGATGAGTCGGTGCGCGATCTGGCGCTCAATGCGCCACGACCTGTGCAACCGTTCTTTCAACAGATCGGAGTCCGCCATGAACAGCAGAATTTCGCGCAAGATGACCGGCCAGGTCATCAAGTCTTTTTCAGTCGGTATGGCTGGCGCCGCAATGGCGCTCGGCGTTTGGGCGCAGCTACCGTACTTCAGTGGCCCATCGATCGCCAAGCCTGCTGCGCCAACCAAGTTCTCAGGTCAGGGCTTTGCCGCGAATGCCGCAGTGACCGTGATGGTCAAGGCACCCGACGGTGCGGCGGCGGGTTACAGCGCTGTCACCAAGGCTGACGGCAGCTTCAACTACACGCTGGTGCCCTCGCAGGCAGGGGCCTACACGATCACGGTGACCGACAGTGGCGGCGCGACGCTGGCCAAGGCAGTGCTTGCCGTGCTGCCATGAGCGGCGTCCTGTCCCCCAGCACAAAGGCAGGTCAATCATGACAGCGCTAAATTTCGTGAGGGTTTCGCTGTGGGTCGGCATCGCCCTTTGCTCGGGCAAGGTTGTGGCGGGTTCGGCCGGGGCACCCGACGACTTGCTGTTTGTGTCCAACCGCCAAGGCAGCGTGTTTGAGTTGTATCGCATGGCCGCTGATGGCGGCCCAGCGCAGCGGGTGGTGCCCGAACGCGGTGAGGCCGGCGAGATGAGCTGGTCGCCCGATGGCAGCAAAGTTCTCTACACTGCCGCGCGCGCTGGTGCCCAGCTCAACATCTTCGTCAGCTCAGTCGACAAGCCCTCGACGCAACAATTGACCCATGATGCGCTGCCCAGCACCGAACCGACCTGGTCGCCTGATGGCAAAACCATCGCCTTCGTTTCGTCGCGCGACGGCAGCCGCAGGATCTATCTGATGGACGCCGACGGCGGCCATCAGCGTCGGCTGACCGATGCGTTGAATGATGACGAGTTCACGCCGCGGTTTTCACCCGATGGCAGCAAGCTGGTCTACATCGCAGGCAATTCGCGGCTTATTTCGCCGCGCATTGCGATGGCGGACCTGGTCAGTGGCAAATCAAGCATCGTGAGCGACTACCCAGAGCGCGCCATCGAGTCCGCACCGGCATGGTCACCCGATGGCACGCGCTTGTTGTTCACGCTGATCAAAGGCCAGACCTCGCATCTCTTCGTCATGGCGGCCGACGGCCGGGGCCGCACGCAGCTAACGCCGCCCGAGAGTGTGCGCAATGGTCAACCGGCCTGGTCACCCGATGGGCGCCGCATCCTGTACCTGTCGGTCTCGGCCGTAACAGCGCGTCGGAACCTGCTGTTGATGAATGCCGATGGCTCAGAGCAGCGCAAGCTGTATGCCAGTGACAACGATGTAATGGACGCGCACTGGTCCACCGACGGCCAGCGCATCTTCTACGTTGAGCAACTCGCCAGCGGCGGCAAGATTTTTTCCACTGACCTCGCGGGTCGCAACATCCGACGCCTGTCCGGCAGCGAGGGTTTTGACTTGAACATCCAGGTGTGTTGTAGCCGGCCATCGGCACACATGGCAAGCGTGCGGTGAACAGGGTTCACCGGTACGACAAGGGCCGAACATCGATTCCAGTTCTGGAGGACATATGAGCAAATATTCGTTCCCGCTGCGTCGCGGCTTGGCGCCGAAGCTGAGCCTTCTGGCTGGTTCGTTGGCCGCCGTGTTGGTCAATGGCGTGGCGCTCGCCGCGAGCAAAACCTATTCGTCGGACGCCGACTTTGCACTCGGCTTGATCGAGAACCTGAACTTCAGCGCGGTGCATAACCAGTTGCAAGTCAATGTGATTGGCGTCGGCTCCAGGTTCATCTTCGTGGCCAACCACGACGAGGACTCGGTGTCCAAATTCGACACCACCAGCATCCTGGATCCGGTCACCCTGAACGTGACCGCAGCAGGCAAAGAAGTCGCCCGCTACAAGACCTTTGCCGGCCTGGCGGGCGTGAGCAATGGCGGCAACCCGTCGCGCATCGCCATCGATATCGACGGCAACGCCTACGTGCTCAACCGCATGCCCGGCATCAATGCACCGCCCTACCTCATGAAGATCCTGGTCGACACGGCGGTTGACCACAATGGCAACGGCAGCATTGACACCTCGCAAGAGACCAATGGCACGGCCGGTATCCAGGCCACCGAGATGAAGGCGCTGACGTCGAACACCAACGCGGGCATCACTGATGACCGGGTGGCCTGGATCGCGCCCATTGGCACCGGCACCTCGTTTGGCCGGTCAGTGTGCATTGCGCCCGACGGCAAGCTTTGGGTGGGCATCTGGAACCAGGCGCGCTACTACCGCGTCGACCCGGCCAACGGCGCCACCCTGCCGATCGGGCCGGGCAACCTGCCGTATGTGCAGATGACCAGCTGGAACCCCTACGGTTGCACCGTCGACAAGAACGGCATTCTCTGGAGTGCCACCATCGGCACTGGCACGGGCGGCTTTGGCCGGGTGAACACCAATACTGGCGCCTTTACGCAAATTGGCAGCCCTTACCACTCGTTCAACTACGGTATCGCGCAAGGCAACGGCAAGATCTACCAAGCGCCGTACCAGGGTGGTTACGGCTGGGCGGCCTACGACCCTGTGGCGGGCACCTGGGCACGCAGCCCGCAAAGCTATAACGGCGCGGGTATTGCGATCGACGGCGAAGGCAACATCCTGTCGACCGACTATTCCGGCATCCGCAAATACAAGCCCGACGGCACGCTGTTGTGGTCCAAGACCGAAGGTGGCACGACCTACGGCGTGATGATCGATGGCAACAACGACGTCTGGGTCATGAACGTGTCTACGTACCGCACCACCAAGTACCGCGGCACCGATGGACAACTCATCGGCTTTCTGCCCACCGGACTCAACCCGTACGTCTACACCGACGGCTCTGGCCTGACCACCAAGAACACCACGGTCAACAAGCTTGGCACGTGGACGGTGGTCTATGACAGCGGTGCCCCCGGCACGCCCTGGGGCAAGATCAACTGGACTGACGCCGTGCCCAGTGGAGCGAGTGTCGAAGTGCTGGCGCGTTCGTCGGACAACTTGGCCGCGCTCGATCTGCAGACTTACCAGGCGGTCGCGAAAAACGCCAGCTTTGTCTCGGCAGGCCGCTACATCCAGGTGCGCACCCGTTTGCAGATGAACGCCAGCAACGAATCGCCGACTTTGCTTGAACTGACCATCAACAGCACTGCAAACGCCTGCGATGTGGACAACGACGGTGATATCGATAACGACGATTTGGCGCTCATCCGTGCGGGCATTGGTCAAACGGCCGGGGCCAATGACAAACGCGATGGCAATGGTGATGGCGTGATCGACATGCGCGATGTGCGCGCCTGCACTTTCAAGTGCACCCGCAGCCGCTGCGCAACCCACTGACCTGCTGACAGACCTGTCTGATCAACCACACCCGGAGAAAACGATGAAAAAAAATGCGATTGCGTTGGGTATTGCACTGATGGGCTTGTTGAGCACTTCGGCGCAGGCTGTGCTCGTCACCCTCAACCCCAGCAGCCTGTCGAAAGCAGTCGGCGACAGCTTCACGGTCGGTTTGAACATCAGCGGCTTGGGCACCGAGATCGTGTCCGCTGTGGATCTGAACATCTATTTCGGCGCCGCCGTGCTCACGGGAGTGAGTTACACGCTGGGCAGCGGCTTGGGCGGGCCCTGGGACACGACAGGGTCGCAGGTCTTGGCTGGCAGCTTTGACCTCCAGTGGTTTTCACTGACGTTTGACCCCCTCAAGACCCAACAGCAAAACGACGACGATCTGGCGGCGCTGCAGACTGCGGGGGGTTTCACGCTGGCGACCTTGTCGTTTCAGGCGACTGGCACCGGCGCAGCGCAGATTTCATTTGGGCTGGGCGCCAATGAACGCGACATTGTTGGGCGCGATGCAGCGTTTCTGTCCGGGCTTCAGTTCGCTGGCGCCTGTGTTGCCGTCAACGACCCGGCCGGCGGCAACATCGTTTGCCCGACGTCTGTTCCGGAGCCTGCGTCTTTTGGCTTGGTGGGTTTGGCGCTGGTCGGCTTGTTGGTTCCGCGCCGCCGTAGCGGCGTTCAGTCCGCGAGGGCGTGAACGCACGCAATGCCAACCCGTTGCGTGCGGGTTGGTAGGGCACCTATCGCCGCCCAAACATCATTTGCCGCGCCAGCGCTGATTTCACCGGCGGCAGCGCCTGCAGCGCGGCCAGCGCCAAGCCCCGCGCGGCCGGCAGCCCGGGCCAGCGCCAGGCAAAACTGCGGGCCAAAAAATCAGTGGCGGCGATCATGCTCCAGCGGTCGACGCCGCGCGCCCATTCAAGCCGGCGCAGCAGCGGGCCCAGCTCATCGGGTGTGGCGCGGCGCAGCGCCTGCACCAGCTCGGTGGCGTCGCGCAGGCCCAGGTTCAGGCCTTGGCCGGCCACCGGGTGCAAGGTTTGCGCGGCGTTGCCAATGCGCACGATGGCGCCGCGCACCAGCGTGCGTTCGGCGTTCAGGCCCAGCGCAAAGTGCTTGAGCGGCGAGATGGCCACCACGCGGCCAGCGGCCTCGGGCAGCAAGGTGTTGAGCACGGCCACGCGCTGTGCGTCGCCCAGCGGCGCCACTGCGTCGTCGTCGCTGTTCACGCACCACACCATGGCCGCACGGGCCGCGCCGTCGGGTGCGGGTTTCAGCGGCAACAAGGCCAGCGGGCCCTCGCGGGTAAAGCGCTCAATGGCCAAGCCGGGCGTTGCGCCCGCCAGCGTGACCGTGCCCACCCAGGCGGTTTGCTTGTAATTGTGCGCGAGCGCCTTGCGCGCCTGGTCGGCAAACACACCGCCTTCGGCCACCACGGCCAGGTCAAAACACTCGGCGATGCCGGCGTCCACCTCCACGCCGCCGGTGCCGCTGTCGCCCAGGTTGCGCACGTCGGCCACGGCCTGGCCAAAGCGGCTGTGCAGGCGCTGGGGCTCGCGCGCCTCGGCCGCCAGCCAGGTGGCCTGCAAGCGGCTCACCAGCGCGCCGTAGCTCAGCACGGCGCCCAGCATGGGCACGGCCTCGTCAACTGCGCGCAAGTGCACGGCGTGGGCCGCCCAGGACAGGTTCAGCGTGGGCGGCGCTTGCGACACCAGCACTTCGGTGATGGCTTGCGCGGCCTCGGCGGGCCAGCCGCCCAGGCGTTGCAACAGCTGTACGCTGCCCAGCGCCAGGGCCAGCGTGCGCGGATCACCGGCCACGTCCTTGTCCACCGGGCGGGCGTCAAACAGCGTGATGTCGGCTTGCGGCAGCAGGCGCGCGGCCTGCAAGGCCAGGGCCAGGCCGGCGGGGCCGGCGCCGATCACGGCAATGCGCCAGGTGGGAGTCATGGTCGGCCTTTCAGGGCGGGGGTTCATCGGGGGCGAGCTGGTAACTCAACGTAGGTTCACGCTCGCCAATTGCTCGGGCGTGCCCACGTTAAACCACTCGCCGGGCCACAGGTGGCCGCCCAAGCGCCCCGCGTGCGCGCTGTCAAACAACAGCGGCCCTAGCGAGGCACGCTGGCCAGGCGCCACGTTTTGCACCAAGGTATGCCGCACCAAGGCCAGGTTGGCGTAGGTCAGCGGCCGGGGCAGGCCGTCGGCTGGGCGCAGCACGCGCCCGCCTTGCATCGCAAAGTCTCCCACCGGGTGGAAATCAGGGTTGGGCACCAGCCACAGCTGGGCGTCGTCCACGCCTTGCGCAAAGCGCTGGGCCAGGTCGGCGTCAAAAACAAAACCCGGCGCGTAGATGTCGCCCGACACCAGCCAAAAGCTGTCGCCCAGCAGTGGAAGGGCCTTTTTGATGCCGCCCGCGGTTTCGAGCGCGCCACCGTGGTCACGGCCTTCCATCGAGTAGTGGATCGTGAGGCCCCAGCGGCTGCCATCGCCCAGCGCCCCCGGGAACTGCGGCTCCAGCCACGCGGTATTGATCACCACCTCTCGCACGTCGGCGGCGGCCAGCGCCAGCAAGTGCCACTCAATCAGCGGCTTGCCAGCCACGCACAGCAGCGGCTTGGGCGTGTGGTCGGTGAGTGGTCGCAAACGCTCACCACGGCCGGCGGCCAGGATCAGGGCTTTGAGGTTTTTGGGTGGGCAAGAGGTCATGGCGGGGCCAGTTTAGGCCGCACCGCGCCAGTCGAAAACGACGAATTGCCTATGGACGGGTTGCGGCTCGTTGCGGACTTTCACCAATGACTGCTCCCAGAGTTTGCAAGCGCTTGAGCATCGCGGCGGCCGGCACCCGGTTGGGGGCTCACGCTGAGGCGGTCGTCGCTTCGCGCCGACTGCACTCGAATGCTCAGGCCGGGGTCGCGCGGCAGAACTCACTTCGCGCCCTTTGGGCACTGCGTTCAAACAGCTGCCGCGAGTTTGATTACGAAGCGCGCTGCGCGCGCGACCCCGCCCTTCCGCTTCTCGCCGCCCCAGAGATCGCCCCCACCGGGTGCCAGCCGCCGCGAGTGCGACGAGTGGTGGCTTGCCGGGCGGTTTTGAAGTCAACCCCGCACCGCGAGACGATGTTTGCAAAGTCGTGTCAGGGGCCGTCGCAGCGCGCCTGGGAAGCGCCGAGAAGCGCAGGTCTCGGGGCCGCGCGCGAAGCGCGCTTCGTTGTCTGACTCGGCGTGGTTGTCAGAGCGCAGCGCCCGCAGGGCGCGTAGCGAGTTCCGCGACTGGCCCTGAGACCGAGCACTGAGCCCGGACACAAACAGTCCTGAGGACTGTTTGTGCCTGGCGAAGGCCAGGGCCTCTGGCCCTGGCCGCAGGGCAGTCGGCGCGCAGC
>JAYWDK010000188.1:0-5326 GCA_043779845.1 Betaproteobacteria bacterium
GTGGCCCCCCGAAAATCCACCAGGGTGAAGTAGTACTTTTGCGTGTCTTCATGCACACGCGTGCCGCGCCCCAGGATCTGCTTGAACTCGGTCATCGAGCCCACCGCGCGGTCCAGCACGATCAGGCGGCAGGTTTGCGCGTCAACACCGGTGGACAGCAGGCGCGACGTGGTGACCAGCACCGGGTAGGCGGATTCGGGGTCGATGAAGTTGTCGAGCTGCTCGGTGCCAGCGGCATCGTCGCCGGTGATGCGCATCACGTAGCGCTCATTTTTGAGCACCAGGTCTTGGTTTTCGACGATCAAGGCCTGGCGCAACGCCGCCGCGTGCGGTGTGCCCACGCAGAAGATGATGGTCTTCTGCATGCGGTTGCCGCTTTGCTTGAGGTAATCGGTGATCCACCGCGCCACGCGCTGGGTGCGCGTGTCGATGACCAGGCTGCGGTCAAAGTCCCGCACGTTGTAGATGCGGTCGTCGATGAGATGGCCGTGTTTGTCGGTTTCGCCCGCATGCGGCCGCCAGCCTTGCACGTCGATATTGAGGTGAACGCGGATCACCTTGTAGGGCGCCAAAAACCCATCGCTGATGCCCTGGCGCAGCGAGTAGGTGTAGACCGGCGGGCCGAAGTAGTGGATGTTGGAGACGTACTCGGTTTCTTTGGGCGTGGCGGTCATGCCGATCTGCGTGGCCGACTTGAAGTGGTCCAGGATCTCGCGCCACGATGCATCCTCGGCGGCGCTGCCACGGTGGCATTCGTCGATGATGATCAAATCAAAAAAGTCGGGCGACAGTTCACGGAACAGCTTGTCGCGCTCCTCCGGCCCGGTCAGCGCCTGGTACAGGCCGAGGTAAATCTCGTAGGCGGTGTCGATGCGGCGCTGCTTGTCCAGCGCAATCGGCAGGTCGGTCAGGGTGCCGTCGTCGCGCTCGATGGTCTTGGCCTGGGTGCTGAGCTTGGCCATCGTGGCGCCAAAGGGCCGGAAGTCGTTGACCATGGTCTGGTTGACCAGGATGTTGCGGTCGGCCAAAAACAGCACGCGCTTCTGCCGGCCGGCATGCCAGTTCGACTTCCAGAGCCGCCAGATGATCTGGAAGGCGGTATAGGTCTTGCCGGTGCCGGTGGCCATTACCAGCAGCACCCGGTCCTGCCCCTTGGCAATGGCCTCGACCGTGGCGTTGATGGCATTGCGCTGGTAGTAGCGCGGCTCTTTGCCGCTGCCGTCGTCGTAGTACGGCGCCAGGACGATGGCTTCCTCGGCGGCGTCCAGGCCCTTCCACTCGCAGTAAGTGGCCCACAAGCAAGCTGGCGAGGGGAACTCGTGCAGGGCCAGGTTGGCCTCGCCTTTGACGAGCAGCCCCGTGCGGTCGTGCAGCACAAAGCCCCGGCCATTGCTGGCGAACACAAAAGGCACTTGCAAGGCGGTGGCGTAGTCCAGCGCCTGCTGCATGCCGTGGCCGACGGTGTAGCTGCTTTTTTTGGCCTCGATCAGCGCAACAGGCAGGTGCTGCCAGTACAGCACGAAGTCGGCCTTTTTGGCCCGGCCCCGGCTGACCAGCTTGCCGCGCACGATGATGCGGCCTTTGGTGAACGAGACCTGGCGGCGGATCTGCGTCGTCTCGTCCCAGCCCGCATTGACGATGGCCGGGGTGATGAATTTGACGCTGACATCGTCTTCGCTGAGCTCATTCATTTGCTTGGGTTTGCCCAGGATGGCGACGGCATTTTTTGGAAGCGGCTAGCTTACCTTGGCCGATATTGGCTTGATGATCCCCACCGGCCGTCGGCCTAACTTGCGGGCTGCGCGTACACCGCCAGCGCCGCAGCCAAGCGCCGTTGCACCGCTTCACGCAGGCTGTCGGGCGCCAGCACCTGCACCTGCTCACCCTGGCGCAGCAAGTCCATCACCAGCTCGGTTTCGTCGACGTAGGGCAGCAGCAGCTCCCAGCTGCCGTCGGCCAGGAACCGGCCTTTTTGCTCGGGGTGCCACTCTTCGTGGCTGATCCAGGGCGCGGCCTGCGGGCTGAAACACAGCGTGGCCCACTGCAGCGTGCCGCCGGCATAAATGCCGTAGCCGGTGTCCATCTCGGCCTCCACCTGGCGCGTGGCCACGTCCTTGGCACGGGTGTCGAGCACGCTGGCCTCTTGCACCGCGTCCAGCGCAAAGCGCAGCAAGCGCTCGCGGCTGTGGCACCAGGCGTCCAGGTACCAGGTGTTTTTGTAGTGCACCAGGCGCTGCGGTGACACCTGCCGGTCGCTCAGCTCGCCGCGCGCCCGGGTGAGGTAGCGCATCTGCAAGCGGCGGCGTCGCATCAGCGCCTCGCCCATGCGCTCAAAACACTTGGGCGCCACGGGCCTGTGCAGCGCGCTGATGATCTTCACGCGCTTCATCAGCACCCGGGCGTCGGTTTCGCCGCCCGGGCCCAGCAGCGCATGGATGCGGGCGAGCAGCGGCAACAAATGGCGGCTGAGCATGCCGTGCGAGTCAAGCCCGCTGAGCAGCTGGTGTGCCATCAACAGTGAATACAGCTCACGCTCGCTGAACCACAGGCCCGGCAGCTCATGCCGGGGTGCGCGCGAGCCGGCGCGGCCGCCAGACGCGCGGCCCGTGGTGGTATCCACTAAACCGTCGCCCGCCAAAGCGTCGCCAGCCCCACCACGCACCACCCCGCCCGCCCCGGCAAAACGGTAAGCATTGCTGTGGCGGTCGTATTCGATCGGCGCGCCCAGCTGCCCGCGCAGGTAGTCAAGATCACGCTTGAGCGTGGCGGGCGACACCTCCAGCGCCTCGATCAGGGCGGCAAAACTGACCTGGCCATGCTGGCGGATCAGCATCTCGATCTTGTAGATGCGGTCGGTTTTTGACATCGGCAATCCCTGCAAAAAAAAGCGCGCGGGCGCGGGGCGCCCAGTCTGCCACGCCACTGGCTCAAACAGTGACCCAGCCATGCTCAACCCTGAAAAAACATAGTTTTCTAGATGGCTCACTATTTGAGCCAGTCAGCCCGGACACTGTGTTTGCCGGGGTTGTCCCGGTGACCCGATCAGGAGCCCCGCATGGCCCAAGCCGCCTTCGAATTCAGCCCCCTCGCCACGCTCGGCGACCGGCCCGCCGACAGCCGTACAGGCTTGGTCCGCGGCCGGCCTGGCAACAGCGACACCCGTGACACCCGGCAAATCACCGAGCAGCCCGCCGGCTTTGACCGCACCGGTTTTGAGATTGGCTGGGACCACGCGCACCATCGCATCACGCCCCCGCTGCGCCACCTGCACGGCCACAACCCCGTGCGCCAGGGCTGGGATGCCGGCCGCGCGGCCTTTGGCGCCCGCACCTTGCGGCCCACCGCAGCGGTGCGCCAGTGGCTGGCGCTGCGGCTGGAGGCCTGGTTGCACGGCCAGGTGTTTGAGGGCGTGCAGGTCAATCCGCATTTTTTGGCCCGCATCGATGCCACCCACTGCCCCGTGAGCCGCGTGCCGCTCACCCTGAGCGCGGCCCTGCCCACCGACGCCACCGTCAGCCGCCTCAACCACGCCGCCGCCTATGCCGCCGGCAACCTGGCTGTGCTCAGCGGGCGCGTGGCCAGCGCCCAGGTGGGCAGCGATTGGGCCACCGCCCAGGCCCATGCCGACAGCTTGTTGGCCGCAGCAACCAGCGTCAGTGGCGCAGGTCGGTCAGCCGCCCAAGCCACCACCGAGATCAATGGCCTGAACGCCACCGAGTGGGCCCGCCTGGCCGTGCTGGCCAGCTTTGCCACGCCGCTGCCCCACGCCCAGGCGGCGTTGCTGCCGCTGCGTGTGCTGCCGCCTAACAGGACCCGGGTGATCAACCCGGTGCAGGCGCTGCAAGTGATGCTGACGCTGCAATTTACGCAGGCAGGTTTCGCGCGCCGGCTGCTGGGCCTGGCCGTGCTGATGCCCAGCAGCGAGACGCGGCAGGCGTTCCAGATCTTCATGCACACCTTGCTGGCGCGCCGGCTGGCCGTGGGCCAGGCGCTGGACCGGCCAGCCATGCGCCTGGCGATGGAAGACAGCTGGGCCGACGCGCTGGTGAACCGCCGCTGGCAGCGCCTGGCCACGCGGCTGACGCCGGCAGAGTGCGAGCAATTGCTGCAACGCGCGAGCCAGCGTGGGCTGGTGGTAGGCGGGGGCCAATGGGTGAGCACCCTTGCTGCCACCGAGGGCTGGGCGCTGGAAGCCGGCGCGGTGCGTCAGGCGGGGCTGGCGTCAGTGCTTGTTTCCAGGCTGGACATGGCCCGCAGCCTGGGCTCACAAAACTTGGCCAGCTGAGCCGCGCTCACCCACTGCGGCTCGTTCCAGTAGGCGCGCGCCCGGCCGATCTCGTCGGCCAGGCACTCCAGCACGGCGGGGCTGGGGTCAAACTGGCACAGCACGTTGGCGCCGCGCCACAAGGCCGCCGTGGGCTGCTGGCGCTGGCCCGCCACGGCCATGGCCGAGGCAATGCACAACAGCATCACGTCGCAGCGCCAGTGGCGGCGCCAGGTGGCCGGCTCATGCAGACGGCCGTCACCGCCTTTGTAATTGAGACATAACAAGCCATTGCCATAGGCCAACACCGCATCGGGCTGGGCCAGCAAGGCGCTCACGGTGTAGGTGTCACGTTGGTCTTCGGGCGACACCAGGCGCGCCGCCCGGTGCCGCAGGATGGGCACCTGGCGGCCCAAAAAATCAGCCCGCGCATCGATGTCGGCCGGGTTGAAAAAATAGGCCCGCACGCGCACGCCCAGCACGTTGGCCTCGTCATGCCAGGGCAAGGCACTGCCATGCGTGTGGGCGCTCATCGCGCACGCTCCGCAAAAGCCGGGGCTGGCGCGGTGCGGCCCATGGCCTGGGGCGCCGGATTTGCGGCTGGCGTCGCCCCCTCATTCGTCACAACGCTCGTGGCCAGGCTGGCCCCGGCATCCACGGCGCGCGGCACGGCGGCAGGTTCAGCGCCGTCGCTGGGCGCCCACCAGCGCACGGTGGGCGCGCCCATGTCGGCATTGGCGGTCCACATCGCCGCGCCCAGGCCCAGCGCCATCACCAAGGCCTTGAGCCCGTTCAAAAGCGCCATGCCTCGCTGGCTGGCCAAAGCGGCCGACGGCGCCTGCGCGGCGCTGCCATGGCCCGCGCCCGCGCTGGGGGACTCGGCCATGGCCAAGGTGGCCGTGGCCGGCGCCGTGGTAGCCGTGCTGGTGGCGGCGGCCTCCGGCCCCTCCGCGCCGGGGGATTCAATCAGCACCCATCGGTTGCCAATCACCCCATTGCCGGTGATTTCGCTGGCGAGTTGCACAGGGATCATGGTGTCAAGTGGCCCAGGGTGAACGGCAT
>JAYWDK010000189.1:0-32853 GCA_043779845.1 Betaproteobacteria bacterium
GCGCCGAGCTGGCCGAGATCCAGGCCCGCTACGACACCTTGACGTCGCGCGAGCGCGAGGTGATCGCCCTCGTCGTGCGCGGCATGCGCAACAAGCAGACGGCCGCGGAGCTTGGCATCACCGAGGTCACGGTCAAGGTGCATCGCCACAACATCATGGAAAAAATGGGCGCACGCTCGCTGCCCGGTTTGAGCGGCATGGTCGAGCGGCTGCGCCCGTCTGACCCCCACACCCGGGAGAGAGGGTTGGGGTGAGGGGGCAAGACGCTGGCCAAACGGTGACGTCTCGTCTCAACGCGCGCGCCCGACCTGACTCGCTCCCCAACCCGCTCGTGGGAGAGGGTTGGGGAGAGGGGGCTTTGGGGCTGTTTGGGAACCGGTAGTTTTTGGTGCCCGGTATGGGCTGTGCTCGCTTTTTGCACGGCGCCGGGTATTCGCCCCGGTGGGCGACTGGCTTTCTTTTCGGGCCGAAAAGAAAGTCAGCAAAGAAAAGGGCCTGAAAAGCAGTTTCAATGGGTTTGCCCTTGACCGCGTCGGGCACGGTGCTCAGGACTCGCCTGCGTGCAGGCTCAGACATTCGGCGTCTGTTACCACCGAGTTGGGATCTGGTTGTGGCTCGTCCAAGACCGTTGTCCTCGGCTACAGCACGGCGCGGGTTCGAGACCCTCTCCCCAACCCTCTCCCACAAGCGGGCGAGGGAGGCGATCCGCGCCGAAGCTGAGATTGATGGCCAATCAGGTCGATCTAAACCAAAGTGCAATGGCGCACCGGACTAGGTGCAATGGCGCAGCCCTGGCCGTTTCCCTATTCTTCGTCTCTGCCAACCCGGCACCACGGGCTTGGGCCACGGATTGACACAAGGAGACATCACTATGGCGTTACTCGAACGCGCGGATTGGTATGACATTGCCCGCACCACCAACTGGACACCGAGCTATGTGGCCGAGTCCGAGCTCTTTCCGGACGTGATGACGGGTGCGATGGGCGTGCCAATGGCCTGTTGGGAAGGCTACGACGAGCCCTACAAAATCTCCTATTCAGAGTACGTGCGCATCCAGCGCGAGAAAGACGCTGGCGCCTACTCGGTCAAGGCGGCGCTCGAGCGCAGCCGCATGTTCGAAGAAGCCGACCCAGGTTGGCTCTCGATCCTGAAGTCGCACTACGGCGCGATTGCGCTCGGCGAATATGCGGCCATGAGCGCCGAGGCCCGCATGACGCGATTCGGCCGCGCGCCTGGCATGCGGAACATGGCCACCTTCGGCATGCTCGACGAAAACCGGCATGCCCAACTGCAGTTGTACTTCCCGCACGACTACTGCCCCAAGGACCGGCAATTTGACTGGGCGCACAAGGCCTATCACACCAACGAATGGGGTGCGATCGCTGCGCGCCACACCTTCGACGATCTGTTTCTGGGGCGCAGCGCAGTCGAAATCGCGGTCATGCTGACCTTCGCGTTCGAGACCGGCTTCACCAATATGCAGTTTCTCGGCCTGGCGGCCGATGCGGCGGAGGCCGGTGATTTCACCTTCTCGAGCCTGATCTCCAGCATCCAGACCGATGAATCTCGCCATGCCCAGATCGGTGGCCCGGCCTTGCAGATCCTGATCGCCAACGGCCGAAAGGAGCAGGCGCAGAAGTTGGTCGATGTTGCCATTGCGCGGGCCTGGCGCCTGTTCAGCCTGCTCACGGGAACGGCGATGGATTACGCCACGCCGCTGCACCATCGCAAGCAGTCGTTCAAGGAGTTCATGCGTGAGTGGATCGTCGGGCAGTTTGAGCGCTCGCTGATTGACCTTGGCCTTGATCTGCCTTGGTACTGGGACCAGATGGTCAACGAGTTCGACTACCAACACCACGCCTACCAGTTGGGCATCTGGTTCTGGCGGCCAACCCTGTGGTGGAACCCCGCCGCCGGCGTCACGCCGGACTGCCGCGATTGGCTGGAGGAAAAGTATCCCGGCTGGAACGACACCTTTGGCAAGTGCTGGGACGTCATCATCGACAACCTGGTCGCCGGCAAGCCCGAGTTGACTGTGCCCGAGACGCTGCCCATCGTCTGCAACATGAGCCAGATACCGATCTGCGGCATCCCCGGAAAAGGCTGGAACGTCAAGGACTACCCACTGACCTACAAGGGCCGCGACTACCACTTCAATTCCGAGATTGACCGCTGGGTGTTCCAGCAGGATCCGGTGCGCTACCGCGACCATCTGAGTCTGGTCGACCGCTTCCTCGCTGGGCAGATCCAGCCACCGAACCTGATGGGGGCACTGAAGTACATGGGCCTGGCACCGGGCGAGATTGGCGACGACGCGCACAACTATGCCTGGGTCGAGACCTACCGCAATCGGCAACAAGCCAAGCGCGCCGCCTGATCCGTCAACAGCGAGGTATTCGACATGGCACTGTTCCCCGTGATTTCCAACTTCCAGTACGACTTCGTTTTGCAACTCGTTGCGGTCGATACGGACAACTCGATGGACGAGGTGGCCGCAGCCGCCGCGCACCACTCGGTTGGCCGACGCGTGGCGCCTCAACCGGGCAAGGTGATTCGGGTGCGTCGCCAGGGCGGCGAGACGTTTTACCCGCGTCTGGCCAAACTGGGCGAGACGGACATCAAGCCGATGGAGGCGCTTGAATTCATCTTCTGCGATGACTGAAATGTCCGCCCCCACATCGCCAGACGCCTGTCCCGCCCTGAATTACCAGAAAGTTGCGTCCACCGAAGACCTGTGGGAGGGCGAGATGACCGAGGTCGAGATCGACGACCACGTGGTCGTGCTGGTCTGGCCCGTGGGCAGCGAAGTGCGGGCCTTCCAGGGCATGTGTCCTCACCAGGACATTCCACTCGTCGAAGGAAAGTTTGACGGCAAAGTGCTGATGTGCCGGGCGCATCAATGGACTTTTGATGCCCAAAGCGGCGCCGGCATCAACCCCGGCAACTGCCGACTCGCCCAATACCCCGTCAGGGTGGACGGGCAGAACATCCTCGTCTCAATCGACGGTGTCAAGCCCTTGTTCGCCCACGCGTGACACCAGAGGAACACACCATGAGCAACGACAAGACCGCAAACGCTTATCGAAACAACCGTGTCGGCCCCGTGCTTCGTGCGGGCAGCATCACGGCGGGGGTCATCGAAGCGGCCGAGGAGGACAACCCGGGCAAAGTGATTCGTGTCGACGACAAGCTGGCCTACGTGCGCATCGACACCGACGGTGAACTGATCCTGCGGCGCAAGACGCTGGAAGAGACGCTGGGGCGGCCGTTCAAGATGTCCGAACTCGAGGCCAACCTCGGCTCGTTTGCTGGCCGCATCGAGACGAATGAAGAGTACGTGCGCTTCTACTACGAATTGACGCTTTGATTGGAGACAAGCATGACGCAAGCCGAAGTCCTCAAGCCACTCAAGACCTGGAGCCACCTGGCCGGGCGGCGCCGCAAGCCGAGCGAATACGAAATCGTCTCGACAAACCTGCACTACAGCACCAACAACCCCGACGCGCCTTTTGAGCTCGACCCCAACTTTCCGATGGCGTGTTGGTACAAAGAGCATCGCAACGCGTCGCCACTGGTTCATGCCGACTGGGACGGATTTCGTGATCCAGACGAGATCGTCTACCGCACCTACAACATGCTGCAAGACGGCCAGGAGACCTATGTCTTCGGCCTGCTGAACCAGTTCTCTGAGCGCGGCCATGACAGCATGCTGGAGCGCCCGTGGGCCGCGACGCTGGCGCGCTTGTACAGCCCGGCGCGATACCTGTTTCACGCGCTGCAAATGGGCTCGGCTTACCTGACTCAGATGGCACCCGCGTCCACGATTTCAAACTGCGCGGCCTACCAGACCGGCGACTCACTGCGTTGGTTGACCCACACCGCGTACCGCACAAAGGAGCTTTCGCTCAGGTTCACCGATCTCGGCTTCGGCGTGAACGAGCGCAGCCTGTGGGAGCGGCACGCGGCATGGCAGGGCTGGCGCAAGCTCGTCGAGCAAGCGCTCGTCGCCTGGGATTGGGCCGAGGCCTTTGTGGCGATGAATCTGGTCGTGCGCCCCGCAGTCGAAGAGACTGTCTTGCGCGGGCTGGGCCAGGCTGCCCGGCACAACAATGACATGCTGCTCGGCATGCTGACCGATGCACAACTGCAGGACGCGGAACGGCACCGCCGCTGGGCCGCCGCGCTGGTGAAAATGGCGTTGGGCACGGCGGACAACGGCAAAGTCATAGCAGGCTGGATCGCCAAGTGGGAGCCGCTGGCGGATCAGGCCATCGACAGCTTCTGCGCGGCCATGCCCGACATGCCCAACGCGGCCGCCGACGCCAAAGCCGCCACGCGCAGGTTCCGCAGCTCACTCGGCTTGTAGAGCGCCCCCAAGGCCGCCGCCTTGCGGCGCCCGCCCCCCCAAGGCCGCCGCCTTGCGGCGCCTGGGCTGGCTGATTTGGCCCTGTGCGCCTAACGCCACCAAGCACGGCGCGCGGCGCGCGCTCACCGTGAAGGCACTTCCAATTGCGCAATGCGATCCACATCGACGGCAGCGCCGTCAGCTTCGAGCAGAGCGGTGCCGATACCGTGCTGCGCGCCGCGCTGCGTGCTGGCATCGGCTTTCCGTACGAATGCAACGCGGGCGGATGCGGCAGTTGCCGGTTCGACGTCGTCGCTGGCGGCGTTGCCGTTCTTTGGCCTGAGGCGCCGGGTTTGACGGAGCGGGATCGCCGCCGTGGCCGCCAGCTGGCTTGCCAGTGCGTGGCGACCGGCGACCTGACGATCAAGGTGCGCACCGCGGCGGAGTACGAACCCCGCATCGCGCCGCTGCGACGACGTGCCAAGTTGATCGGCTGCACCGACGTGACGCATGACATTCGCGAGTTCCGTTTCGAGACCAACATGCCTGCCGAGTTCATGCCGGGGCAGTACGCGAGCTTGGTGCCCGCTGGCGTCAATGCGCCGCGCGGCTACTCGATGTGCAATCTGCCCAATGCGCAGGGGCAGTGGCACTTCCTGATCCGGCGCGTGCCCGGTGGCCAGGCCACCACCGTGCTGTTCGACTCGCTCGCGGTTGGCGACGCCGTCGAACTCGACGGGCCCTACGGCCTGGCGGGACTGCGCGAGCACAACCCGCGCGACATCGTCTGCATAGCCGGTGGCTCGGGGCTGGCCCCGATGATCTCCATTGCCCGCGGCGCGGCGGCGGCCGGCCTGCTGGCCGCGCGACGCTTGCACTTCTTTTATGGCGCACGCACGCCGCAGGATGTCTGCGGCGAGGCTCTGCTGCGAGAACTGCCGGGCTTTGGTTCGACGCTCCAGTTTCACCCCGTGGTGTCAGATTTGGCCAGTGCCGATGCGGCAGGTTGGTCGGGTGATCGGGGCTTCGTGCACCAAGCCTTGCCCCGTGTTTTGGGTGAACGGTTGGCCCAGCACGAGTTCTATTTGGCCGGCCCGCCGCCCATGACGCAAGCGGTCCAGGAGCTGCTGATGGGCACGCATCTGATTCCCTACCAGCACATTCACTTCGACCGGTTCTTCTGACTGCTCGATACCAACGGCGATGGCGCCGGCAATTTGACGACGAAGCAACCAAGGCTCCCTGCCACGCTCCACTAAGACCGTCACAGCGCCTATTTGATGACCCCCTTTGACCCGGGGGGGCACCGCAACACGCTTGGGCAAGCCGGCTTGCGGTGGTGCACCATGGCTGGGCGGTATTGCCAAAGCGCTGGCGCCTCGGTGTTGCCGTGAAAGATAAAGCAGGAAGGCGTCAGCCCACGGGTGCCGCCGCACGTTGAGGCTAAACGAAGGGGTGCGTGGCGTGCTTGGCCCGTTGCTTGCTGGTGTCACGGAGGCCACGGGCAATGACGGATCAAAAACAAGGGGCAAACAGGGCCTACATCCATCAATTGCCCCGCGCCGGAATGCACGAAGCTGTAGGCACGCGACTGAAATACGTTTGAGCTGAGCTTGTACTTCTTGAGAGGAAAGCTCTGATGGGGCCTTGGCCGGTGAAGCCGGGACGCCATCAGAACTTCCCCGCCGCCGGGCAAGCCCACATCGGGCCCCTGGGCGCTGTGTGCCACCAAGGAGATCCTCATGGACGTCATCAGCAGTTTCGCCGCTCGTTACGAACGCACCCGCGAGGAGGAAATGTCTCTTGAAGACTACCTCGCCGAGTGCAAACGCAATCCTGTTGCGTACTCCACCGCCGCCGAGCGCATGTTGCGCGCCATCGGTGAGCCCCAGACGGTAGACACGCGCAACGACCCGCGCTTGTCGCGTTTGTTTGCCAACAAGGTGATCAAGCGCTACCCCGCGTTTGCCGAGTTTTACGGCATGGAGGACGCCATCGAGCAAGTGGTGTCCTACTTCCGCCATGCCGCGCAAGGGCTGGAAGAAAAGAAGCAGATCCTGTACTTGCTGGGCCCGGTGGGCGGCGGCAAAAGCTCGATCGCCGAGCGCCTGAAGGCGCTGATGCAAGAGGTGCCGTTTTACGCCATCAAGGGCTCGCCGGTGAATGAATCCCCACTGGGCTTGTTTGACGTGGCCGAGGACGGCCCGATTCTTGAAAGTGAATATGGCATACCGCGCCGCTACCTGAATCGCGTGCTGTCGCCCTGGGCCGTGAAGCGGCTTGAAGAATACGGCGGCGACATCCGCAAGTTCAAGGTGGTCAAGCGCCACCCCAGCGTGCTCAAGCAAGTGGGCATCGCCAAAACTGAGCCGGGTGACGAAAACAACCAGGACATCAGCTCGCTGGTGGGCAAGGTGGACATCCGCAAGCTTGAAACCTTTGCCCAGGACGACCCCGACGCCTACAGTTTTTCGGGTGGCCTTTGCTTGGCCAACCAGGGCCTGCTTGAGTTCGTGGAGATGTTCAAGGCGCCCATCAAGGTATTGCACCCGCTGCTCACCGCCACGCAAGAAGGCAACTACAAGGGCACCGAAGGTTTTGGCGCGATTCCGTTTGACGGCGTGGTGCTGGCGCACAGCAACGAGAGCGAGTGGAAAACCTTCCGCAACAACAAGAACAACGAGGCGTTTTTGGACCGGATCTACATCGTCAAGGTGCCGTACTGCCTGCGGGTTAGCGAAGAGATCAAGATCTATGAAAAACTCGTCAACAGCAGCTCGCTGAGCGCGGCCAAGTGTGCCCCGGGCACGCTGAAGATGATGAGCCAGTTTGCGATCCTCACGCGCCTCAAAGAGCCTGAAAACTCGGGCCTGTTCAGCAAGATGCAGGTCTACGACGGCGAGAACCTGAAGGACACCGATCCGCGCGCCAAGAGCTACCAGGAGTACCGCGATTACGCCGGCGTAGACGAGGGCATGAGCGGCATCAGCACGCGTTTTGCCTACAAGATCCTGAGCAAGGTGTTCAACTTTGACAGCACCGAGGTGGCGGCCAACCCGGTGCACCTGATGTACGTGCTGGAGCAACAAATTGCGCGTGAGCAGTTCCCGGCCGAGCTGGAACAAAAGTACGTGGGCTACATCAAAGAACAATTGGCGCCGCGTTACGCCGAGTTCATCGGTAAAGAGATCCAGACCGCGTACCTTGAGAGTTACAGCGAGTACGGCCAGAACATATTTGACCGCTACGTCACCTACGCCGACTACTGGATTCAGGACAACGAGTACCGTGATACCGACACCGGCGAGGTGTTTGACCGCGGCGCGCTGAACGCCGAGCTTGAGAAGATCGAGAAGCCCGCCGGCATCTCCAACCCGAAAGACTTCCGCAACGAGATTGTCAACTTTGTGCTGCGCGCGCGCGCCAACAACCAGGGCAACAACCCGCTCTGGACGAGCTACGAAAAACTGCGCACGGTGATCGAGAAGAAGATGTTCTCCAACACCGAAGAGCTGCTGCCGGTGATCAGTTTCAACGCCAAGGCCAGCGCCGACGAAGCCAAGAAGCATGAAGACTTTGTCACGCGCATGGTGGCCAAGGGCTACACCAGCAAGCAGGTGCGTTTGCTGTGCGAGTGGTATTTGCGGGTGCGCAAGTCCAGCTGATGGACGGAGCTGGGTGAGGCGTCATAACAGGCAAAGCGAAGGGGCTTGAATGCTTCAGCAAATCATCGACCGTCGGTTGGCTGGCAAGAACAAGTCGATCGGCAACCGTGAGCGGTTCATGCGCCGTTTCAAGGACAAGATCAAGGACGCAGTGCGGCGGGCCGTTGACGGCCGGGGCATCCGTGATCTGGAGCGGGGCGAGGAGGTGCACATCCCCAAAAAGGATTTATCCGAACCCGTGTTCCACCACGGCCAGGGCGGCAAACGCGACGCCGTGCACCCGGGCAACCAGGAGTACCTGCGTGGCGACCGCATCAAGCGCCCGCAAGGGGGGCAGGGCGGCGGCACGGGCAAGGGCGAGGCCAGCGACCAGGGCGAGGGCGATGACGATTTCACTTTTGCGCTGAGCAAAGAAGAGTTCATGCAGGTCTTTTTTGAGGACCTGGCGCTGCCCAACCTGGCGCGCACCTCGCTCGCCGAAACGCCCGAGTGGAAGAGCCACCGCGCGGGTTACTCCAGCGACGGCACGCCCAACAATCTGCACGTGGTCAAGTCGCTGCGCGGCGCCATTGGGCGGCGCATCGCCATCGGCGCGGGCTCGCGGCATGAGCTGGCCAAGCTGGAGGCGCAACTGGCCATTACCAAGGCGGCAGCCTTGGCCGGTGATCCCACGGCCGAGCAAGAGATCGCACCGCTGCAAGAGTTGATCAAGGCCTTGCAAGCGCGGCTGGCGCGCATCCCCTACCTCGACCCGATCGACCTGCGCTACCGCAGCCGCGTCAAGGTGGCGGTGCCTACCAGCAAGGCGGTGATGTTTTGCCTGATGGACGTGTCAGGCTCGATGGACGAGGCGCGCAAGGATCTGTCCAAACGCTTTTTCATCCTGCTGTACCTGTTCCTGACGCGGCACTACGAAAAAATCGACATCGTCTTCATCCGCCACCACACGCAGGCCCAAGAGGTGGACGAAGAGAACTTCTTTCACGCGCGTGAGACCGGCGGCACGGTGGTGTCCAGCGCCTTGGTGCTGATGGAAGAAGTGATCCGCGCGCGCTACTCGCCCAGCGAGTGGAACATCTACGGCGCGCAAGCCAGTGATGGCGACAACTGGCACCATGACAGCGGCCGCTGCCGTGAGCTCTTGGCCACCAAGTTGCTGCCGCTGTGCCGCTACTTTGCCTACGTGCAAGTGGCCGAAGAAGAGCAGAACCTGTGGGACGAATACAAACACCTGACCGAGACGCACCGCCACTTTGCGATGCGCAAAGCCACCGACGCCTCGCAGATCTATCCGGTGTTCCGCGACCTGTTCAAGAAGGAGGGCGCCGCTGCTGCGGTGTGACACCATGGAAACCACCCACACCACTGGCTTGGTCGCCGACCTGCAACCCGACATCCAGCTTGACCTGAAGCCTGGCGCCCAGACTGAGCGGCCTCTGCGCGGCCCACTGCCTTTGACAAAAACCGTGGAACGCCTGCCCGCGCCCAGCGACTGGACGTTTGAGCTGATCGAGCAATACCACGACGTGATCCGGCATACCGCGCAGCGCTATGGGCTCGATACCTATCCGAATCAGCTGGAGATCATCACCGCCGAGCAGATGATGGACGCCTACGCCAGCGTGGGCATGCCGGTGAACTACCGCCACTGGAGCTACGGCAAGGAGTTCATCAGCACCGAGAAAAACTACAAGCGTGGGGCCATGGGCCTGGCCTACGAGATCGTCATCAACAGCAACCCTTGCATCAGCTACCTGATGGAGGAAAACACCTTGCCGATGCAGGCCCTGGTGATTGCCCACGCGGCCTACGGCCACAACAGTTTTTTCAAGGGCAACTACCTGTTCAAGATGTGGACCGACGCGGGCGGCATCATCGATTACCTGGTGTACGCCAAGCACTACGTGGCTGAATGCGAAGAGCGCCATGGCCTGGACGTGGTGGAAGAATTTCTTGACTCCTGCCACGCCTTGCAAAACCACGGCGTTGACCGCTACCGCCGGCCCGCGCGCAAAACCCTGGCGCAAGAGCTGAGCGAGCGCAAAGATCGCGAGGCCTACGCGCAGCGCCAGGTCAATGATTTGTGGCGCACCTTGCCCAAGCGCGCCGACAAAGCCGACGAGCCCACCGAGGCCCGGCGGTTCCCGGACGAGCCGCAAGAAAACCTGCTGTACTTCATCGAAAAAAACGCGCCGCTGCTAGAGCCCTGGCAGCGCGAGATCGTGCGCATCGTGCGCAAGGTGGCGCAGTACTTTTACCCGCAGCGCCAGACCCAGGTGATGAACGAAGGTTGGGCCACTTTTTGGCACCACCGCCTGCTCAACCAGATGTACGACGACGGCTACCTGAGCGACGGCATGATGATCGAGTGGCTGAAATCGCATACCAACGTGGTGCACCAGCCGCGTGTGGGTGACCGGGGTTACTCTGGCTTCAACCCCTACGCGCTAGGCTTTGCGATGTATACCGACATCAAGCGCATTTGCGAGAACCCCACCGACGAAGACCGGGAGTGGTTCCCCGACATCGCCGGCAGTGACTGGGTGCCCACGCTGGAGCAGGCGATGCGCAACTACAAGGACGAAAGCTTCATCGGCCAGTACCTTTCTCCGAAGCTGATGCGGGATTTCAGGCTGTTTGCGATCACCGACGACGAGAAGGACAGCGAGCTGGAGATCAGCGCCATCCACGACGACGCGGGTTACCGCCGCGTGCGTGAATCGCTGTCGCGCCAGTACGACCTGGGCTCACGCGAGCCCAACATCCAGGTGTGGAACGTCAACCTGCGTGGTGACCGGTCGCTCACCTTGCGTCACTTTCAGCACAATGATCGCCCGCTGGATGACAGCGGGAAAGAGGTGCTCAAACACGTGGCCAGGCTGTGGGGCTTTGGCGTGCACCTTGAAAGCACCAATGCGGCGGGCGACGTGAAAAAGCGCTGGTCGGTTCCGGCGCCTACGGCCTGAAGTCGCGCGGCTTGCTTGTTGGCAAGCACTGCATCCGCCTCACTTGCTGGGCCGCTGTTCAGCGGCCCAAGTCTTTGGCGCTGACGCCGGCAATGCCCCAGTTCTCCTTGGGCATGTCATGGATCCAGACGCGCACGTTTTCTTTCGGCGCGCCCACTGCGTCCACCAGCGCCTGGGTGACTTTCTCGATCACCGCACGCTTTTGTTCTTCGGTGCGGCCTTCAATCATGTAGATCTGTGCAAACGGCATGGGTGTCTCCCGTGGTCGGTTAAACAAAGCGCAGCGAGACGCTGCCCAGGTGCTGGATTCGCAGGCTGACGTGGTCGCCGGCGCGCATGGACACGGCCTCGGTCACGCCGCCCGACATGATCAAACTGCCGGCCGGGATCTCCTGGCCGCGCCGGCCCAGGTGGTTGGCCAGCATGGCCACCGCCGCCGCCGGGTGGCCCAGCACGGCGGCACCGGCGCCAATCGCCACGACCTGGCCGTTTTTCTCCATCACCACGCCAAGGGTGCGCAAATCCAGTTGGGCCGGCGACAAGGCCATGCCGCCCACCACGAAGCGTGCCGCCGAGGTGTTGTCGGCCACCACGCTTTTCAGGTCGAACTTGAAGTCGCGGTAGCGGCTGTCGATCACCTCGATGCCGGGCATCACGAAGTCGGTGGCCGCCAGCACGTTGCCGATGTGGCAGCCCGGCCCACGCAGCGCGTGCTTGAGCACAAAGCAGATCTCGGGCTCAACCTTGGGGTGGATCAGCTCGCTGGTTTTCACCTCGCCACCGTCGGGCAGGCTGTAGCTGTCCACCAAAAAGCCAAACACGGGTGAGTCAACCCCCATCTGCTTCATCTTGGCGTGCGAGGTGAGGCCGGCTTTCAGGCCCACCACGCGCGCGCCACGCGACAGCTTGCGCCGCAGGATCTCGTCTTGAATTGCGTAGGCGTCGTCCCAGTCCATCGTGGGATGTTCGTCGGTGATCTTCAGCGTGTCGCGGGCTTGCAGCTCGCAGTTTTCAAGGTGCTCGGCCAGGCCGTCAACAGTGGTTTTGTTCAAGTTCATGCGGTGTTCCTCAAGCGGCCTTGGCCGGCAGCAATCCACGGGCGCGCGCCATCGTGATCGCCGTGTCTTCAATCATGTCTTCTTGTCCGCCGACCAGGCCGCGCCGGCCCAACTCAACCAGCAAGTCCCGCGCGGGCACGCCGTACCTTTTCTCGGCGCGTTTGGCAAACAGCAAAAAGCTGCCGTAGACGCCGGCATAACCCAGTGTGAGAGCGTCGCGGTCGATGCGCACCGGGAAATCCATGATCGGCACCACGCGATCTTCGGCCACGTCCTGGATCTTCCAGACGTCCACGCCGGTCTCTATCCCCATGCGGTCACACACCGCCACCAGCACCTCCATGGGCGTGTTGCCCGCGCCCGCGCCCAGGCCGGCGGCGGCCGCGTCAATGCGCGTGGCGCCGGCTTGCATCGCGGCAATCGAGTTGGCCACGCCCATGGCCATGTTGTGGTGGCCGTGAAAGCCCAGTTCGGTCTCGGGCTTCAAGGCGGCGCGCACGGCGCTCAGACGGGCCGTCACGTCGTCGGGCAGCATGTAACCGGCCGAGTCGGTGACGTAGACGCAGTTGGCCCCATAACCCTCCATCAGAAGGGCCTGCTTGACCAAGCCCTCGGGGCTGTTCATGTGGGCCATCATCAAGAAGCCCACCGTGTCTAGCCCCAGCTTGCGCGCTGCCGTGATGTGCTGCTCGGACACGTCGCCCTCGGTGCAGTGCGTGGCCACGCGGATGGTGTGCACGCCCAAGTCAAACGCCATCTTCAAATGATCAACCGTGCCAATGCCGGGCAGCAGCAGCGCCGAGATCTTGGCCTGCTTCATCAGCGGGATCACGGCCGACAAATACTCCTCGTCGCTGTGCAGCGGAAAGCCGTAGTTCACCGAGCTACCGCCCAGGCCGTCGCCGTGCGTCACCTCGATCAGCGGCACGCCCGCGTCGTCCAGCCCGGTGGCGATGCTGCGCATCTGGTCCAGCGTCATCAGGTGGCGCTTGGGGTGCATGCCGTCACGCAGCGTCATATCGTGCAGCGTGATCTTTTTGCCTTTGAGTGTCATGGTGTTGGGCTCTTTCAGGCGGGGGCGTTGTCGGTGGTCGCGCTGGTCGGCTCAAGCACCAACGAGCCCGCCAAGATTTCTTCGGCAAACATCTCGGCCGTGCGCGCGGCGGCGGCCGTCATGATGTCCAGGTTGCCCGCGTACTTGGGCAGGTAGTCGCCCAGGCCCTCCACCTCCAGGTAGATGGACACGCGGTTGCCGTCGATCACCGGGCCATTGACCAGCCGGTAACCGGGCACGTACTTTTGCACCTCCAGCAGCATGGCGTGCACCGAGGCTTCAATCTCGGCCGCCTTGGGCGTGTCCACGGTGAGGCAGTGGATGGTGTCGCGCATCATCAGCGGCGGCTCGGCCGGGTTGATCACGATGATGGCTTTGCCCTTCTTGGCGCCGCCGACCCGTTCAACCGCGCTGGCGGTGGTGCGGGTGAACTCGTCGATGTTCTTGCGTGTGCCCGGCCCCACCGAGCGGCTGGCCACTGTCGCCACGATCTCGCCGTAGGCCACAGCTTGCACGCGGCTCACGGCCGCCACCATCGGGATGGTGGCCTGGCCGCCGCAGGTGACCATGTTGACGTTCATCTCGCGCCGGCCAACGTGTGTTTTGAGGTTGACGGGCGGCACGCAAAACGGGCCTATCGCGGCCGGCGTCAGGTCGATCATCATCACGCCCAGCGCATTGAGCTTGCGCGAGTTCTCGGCGTGCACGTAGGCGCTGGTCGCGTCAAACGCGATCTGCACGCCATCGGCCAGCACGTGCGCAAGCAACCCGTCCACGCCATCGGCGGTGGTCTTGATGCCCATCTCGCGGGCGCGTTTCAGGCCGTCGGAATCGGGGTCGATGCCCACCATCCAAACCGGCTCCAGCACGGGGCTGCGTTGCAGCTTGGCCAGCAGATCGGTGCCGATGTTGCCGGGGCCGATGACGGCGCATTTGATTTTTTTCATGCAATCACTCCAGGGTCACGGGGGGCTTGATGCCCGCTCAGAATCAGACAAAACGCACTGAGGCGCCGCCAATGCCGCCAATCGTCACGCGCAGGCTGTCGCCGGCCTTGACGGGCACCATGATGGCCAGGCTGCCCGACAGGATCACCTCGCCGGCTTTCAGCGGAATGCCCAACCGGCCCAGCGTATTGGCGAGCCAGGCCACGGCGTTGGCGGGTGCGCCCAGCGCGGCAGCACCCGCGCCGGTGGCCACGATCTCGCCGTTTTTCTCCAGCACCATGCCGCAGGTGGACAAGTCGAGGCCGCGCACGTCAACCAACCGGTCGCCCAGCACAAACACGCCGCAAGAGGCGTTGTCGGCCACGGTGTCTTGCACCTTGATCTTCCAGTCGCGGATGCGTGAATCCACGATCTCGAAGCACGCCATCACACCCTGGGTGGCGGCCAGCACGTCGGCCGCGCTGATGCCCGGGCCGATCAGGTCGTGCTTCAACACAAACGCAATCTCGCCTTCGGCCTTGGGCTGGATCAGCGTACTGGCGGGGATGGCCTGGCCCTCGTTGTAGACCATGGCGTCGGTCAGCAAGCCGAAGTCGGGCTGGTAGACGCCCAGCATGTCCATCACGGCTTTGGACGTGACGCCGATCTTCTTGCCGATGACGCGCTCGCCGGCATCCATGCGGCGTGCATTGAGCCGCTGCTGGATCGCGTAGGCGTCTTCAATCGTGATGTCGGGGTGGCGGTTGGTGAGCGGCTCCACCACGCTGCAAGCCTTGAGCGCGTCGTACAACTCGTCGCCAAGCTGGGTGATCAGTTCTGGTGTCATGAGAGGGTTTCAGCAGATAAGAGATTGGGGTTCATCGGGCTGCGCTTCGGCCAGAAAATTGCCCACCAACTGGGCAAAGCGGGCCGCGTGCTCGATCTGCGTCCAGTGGCCGCATTGGCCATACACGTGCAATTGCGCGCGGGGAATCAAACTGGCCAGCGTCAGTGAATTGCCCAGCGGGATCACCTGGTCTTCGCGGCCATGCACCACCAGGGTTTGGTGCGGCAACCCGCGGATGTCGGCCTCGGCGCTGACCATCGCGTCCACCCAGCGCTGGCGCGGCGCGGGGAACATGGCGGCGAACGACTCTTGAAAACCGGGCTGCATGCTGGCCGCATACCGCAGTTGGGCCAGCTCATCCGTGACGAGCGCGCGGTTGAAGGCAAAGATGTCCAGCAGCGCGCGCATATTGGCCAGCGAAGGCTGGTAGCCCCACACCGCGTCAAGGCCTGGCGTGATCGCAAACGGCACACCCACGCTGCCCATCAGCACCAGGCGGCGCACACGCTGCGGGTGCTTGATCGCCAAGGCCAGCGCCAAGGCGCCGCCAAACGAGTTGCCCACCAGGTCGGTTTGTTCGATGCCCAGGGCATCCAGCACGCCCACGGCCTGGGCCACCCAGGTGGCCATGTCGTACACCTGATGGGCGGGCCGGTCGGTGAAGCCAAATCCCACCATGTCGGGCGCGATCACGCGGGCTTGTTGGGCCAGCACCGGCATGGCCAAGCGCCAGTTGGCCCAGGCCGATACGCCCGGGCCCGAGCCGTGGATCAGCAGCACCGGTGGGCCACTGCCGATGTCGTGCACGTTGGTGCAGATGCCCGCAGCCATCACCGACTTGGCGATCTCCGGGTTGGTCGTGTTGGGCGTGCCGGCCGAGATGCCCGTGTTGGTGGGGCTCATAGCTTGACGCAGACGTTTTTGAGCTCGGTATAAAACTCCAGCGAATGCACGCCGCCTTCACGGCCAATGCCGGATTGTTTGGCGCCGCCGAAGGGCGTGCGCAGGTCTCGCAAAAACCAGCTGTTGACCCACGCAATGCCGACTTCCATGCGCTGGGCCACGCGGTGGGCGCGAGACAAATCACGCGTCCAGATGGCAGTGGCCAGGCCGTACTCGTTGTCGTTGGCGCGCGCCAGCACCTCGGCCTCGGTATCAAACGGGGCGATGTGGCAGCAGGGGCCAAACACCTCTTCTTTCATCACTCGCGCGCTGTCAGGCAGGCCCGTCCAGATGGTGGGCTGCACCCAGGCCCCTTGCGCCCACTCGCCTGGCATGTCGGGTTTGCCACCACCCGTGACCACGGTGGCACCTTCTGCCACCGCCAGCCTGTAATACGACAGCACCTTGGCCTGGTGCTCCTGGCTGATCAGCGGGCCCAGGCCGGTGGCGGCATCTTCGGGCGGGCCCAGCCTCAGCGCCTCGGCGCCCAGCTTCATGGCGGCAACAAAGCGCTCAAACAAGGGCCGCTCGACGTACACGCGCTCGGTGCCCAGGCACACCTGGCCGCAGTTGGCAAACACCGAGCGCAGCGTGCCTTCAATGGCGGCGTCAAAGTCGCAGTCGGCAAACACAATCGCGGCGTTTTTGCCGCCCATCTCCAGGCTCACCGGCCGCGCGCCGTGGGCGGCGGCCTTCATGATCACCTCGCCCGTGCGGGTCTCGCCAGTAAAGGTGATGGCATCCACCTGGGGATGCGAGGTGACGAACTCGCCCGCCGAATCAGGCCCGAAGCCATGCACCACGTTGTAGACGCCGTGCGGGACGCCGGCCTCGTTCATCACTTCGCCCAGCAACGCGGCGGTTTGTGGTGTTTCTTCCGAGGGCTTGACCACCACGGTATTGCCGCAGGCCAGCGCCGGGCCCACCTTCCAGGTCATCAGCAGCAGCGGCAGGTTCCAGGGGCAGATCACGCCCACGACGCCCACGGGGCTGCGGTAGCCGTAGTTGATGGCGCCACGGCCATCGGGCGTGGCCATCTCAAAAAATTCGGTGGGCACGTTTTTGACCACGTCGGCAAAGATCTTGAAATTGGCCGCGCCGCGCGGGATGTCGATATGCCGCGCCAGGCTCATGGGCTTGCCGGTGTCGGCGCACTCGGCAGCCAAAAACTCGTCAAAGCGCCGATTGATGCCATCGGCCACGGCGTACAGCTTGTCTACCCGCTCGGCCACGGTCATGCGGCCCCACGGGCCGGTCAAAGCGGCGCGGGCTGCAGCCACGGCAGCGTCCACCTCGGGCCGGCCGGCCTCGTGCACCTGGGCAATCACCTGGCCCGTGAGCGGCGACACCTTGTCAAACGTGGTGCCGGTGGCGGTGTATTCGCCATTGATGAAGTTGAGAATTTGTTTCATGCTTGTTTGGATCCCTGAGTCATTCGAGGCCCAACGCCGCCAGCCCGGCGCGGGCAATGGCCACGTCTTGTTCTTCGCTGCCGCCTGACACGCCGATGGCGCCCAGGCGTTGGCCGTCTTCCATCAGTGGCAGGCCGCCGCCAAAGGCCACAAAGCGCGGCCGCAGCACGAGGCCGTCACGCACGGCCGCTGAATGGCCTTGCAGCACATCAAACCAGCGGTCGGTGGGCAAGCCAAAGCTGACCGCGGTATAGGCCTTGTCAATGGCGATATCAACCGAATGCAGCGGCGCGCCGGGCATGCGCAAAAAGCCTGCCAGCACGCCGCCTGCGTCCACCACCGCCACGTTGATGCGCGCGCCCAGCGCCTCGGCAGCGCGCACCGCCGCGCCCACGGCGGCGTGGGCGGCGGCGGTCGTGATGACAGGTTGTTGAACGCCGTGTTTCATGGATGGCTTGCTCCGATGCAGAGGTCGTGAAGATTTCGTCGCGAGCGGGTCGAGGTCGTGCTGAGGAGCGGAGCCGTACTGGCGTACGGCGAGCACCGCAAGCGCGAGATCGGCCCGCGCAGCAGAAAGATTCGCGGCCTCTCAGGTGTAGACGTCGGTGAACGACGGCACCGCCGCACCCGTGTGATAAAAAATGCCGCTCCACAGCATGTCTTCGGTCCAGGTGGTGACGGGGCGATCGCGCTGCGCCAGGTAGCCCAGGCCAGCAAAGGTCTCGTTGCGGTTGCCGCTCGGGTCAAAGAAGTAAATCGTCTCGCCGCGGGTGATGCCGTGGCGCGTGGGCGCCACGTCGACCTTGACCTTGTTCTTGGCCATCACGTCGGCGGCCTTCAACACGTCATGCCATGAGTCGAGGAAATAAGCGATGTGGTGCAAGCCGCTCTTGGCGCCGCCCACAAAGGCGATGTCGTGGGGCGTGGTGGTGCGGCTCATCCAGGTGGCGGCCTGCATGTCGCCGTTGGGGCCGACCAGCACTTGCTCGGTCAAGAAAAAGTCCAGCGCCTCGGTCATGAAGCGGGTGTTGTCGGCCACGGTATTGATGCCGGCCTCGGGGTTCATCTCGCACATCAGCAGCACGTGGTCCAGCCAGTGCGCGCCGGCACCCTTCAAGCCATCGGGCCAAGGGTCGGGGTTGGTGATGCCGACGTCGGTGCCGACGTACTCTTTCATCGCGTAGAGCCGCATCTCGTGACCGCTGGGCAGCTTGAATTGCAGCATGCGGCCGGTGGACGGCAGTGTGCCCTCGGGCAGCATCGTGGTGGGCGTGCCCCAGGCTTCGATCTTGGCTTTCAGGTCGTCAAGGTCGGCGTCTTTTTCAACCTTGTAGGCCACGTGGTTCATGCCGGCTTGGTCAGATGGCGTGAGGATCAGCGAGAACTTGTCCCACTCGTCCCAGCACTTCAGGTAATGGTTGCCGGCTTTGTCCACCATCGTGGTTTTGAGGCCCACCACGTTTTCGTAGTGCTTCACGGCGGCCGCCATGTCCATCACGCGCAAGCTGACATGGCCAATTCTCAAAATACCCATCACAAGTCTCCTTTTGGTTCAACAGACGCTGGGCTTGCCGCCACCTGGGCAGTGGCAAACCCCCTAGAAAACGGTTTCTCAAACTTGCCCACCACTTGCAACACCACCGCGGTGGTGGGCGCCACGCGGCAGGCCAAAGTAAAGCCACAGGCTTGCTCTTCAGCCGTGACATGGGCCCGGCTGATGGGCCCCAGGGCACTGACCTGGCCATCAACAATGCGCACCTTGCACACGCCGCAGCCGCCATTCACGCAGCCCGCCGGGATGCCCTTGCGGCCCAGCCGCAACATGCCGGCCAGCAGGCTTTCGGTGGTGGCGCAAAGGTAGTTTTCACTGGTTTGCGCCACGCTCACGGTCACTTTGGGGCGGCTGTCAAAAAGCATGTCTTTGATCCCGGGTGCAACGCAAAACGGGGCTCAAACCCGTTTGAACAGCGGGCTGCGCTGGTCATTGGCATCCACCGCCGACAAGAACTTCTCGGTGTAGATGTCGCGCTCAAACAAACGGCCTTGCATCAGCGTGGCGATGCAGGCTTCCACCATCACGGGTGGGCCGCAGAGGTAGGCCTTGTGGCCCGCGCCGCCGGCAAAACCGCCGCTGAAGTGGGCCTTGGCCGCGTCATGCACAAAACCACGCGCACCGGCCCAACCCGTGCCCTCGGGCTCGTTGGACAGCGCGGGCACGTATTGGAAGTTAGGGTAGCGAGCCGCCAGCGCCTTGAACTCGGCGTCGTAATACAGCTCGTCTTGTGAGCGCTGGCCGTACACCAGCGTGATGGGCAACTCACAACCGCTGCCCAGCAAGTCCAGGATCATCGAACGTGGGCTGGATAGGCCTGAGCCTCCGGCCATGAAGATCATGGGTTTGGCAGCGGACTGGCGCACGAAGAACCGCCCGTAAGGCCCCGTGAGTGGCAGCCTGTCGCCCACCTTGAGCGACTGGTGCAAATACCCCGTGCCCACCCCACCCGCCACGATGCGCACGTTGAGCTCAATCTCACCGGTGCGCTCGACCTCGGCCGGTGAATTGGCGATCGAGAACGCACGGCCCTGGTCCAAGCCCGGGATCATCAACTGCACGTATTGCCCGGCCTGGAAGTGCAGGCTTTTGTCCAGCGCCAGGTGCAGCGCCTTGATGGTGGGCGTGAGGGTCACGATGCGCGTGACCGTGCCCACAAAATCGCGCACCGGGATGATCTCGGCGTCGGGCTCTTCGTCGACGTCGGCCTCGATCACCGCGTCGGCCAGCAGCGTGGCGCAGCAGGCCAGCGCCATGCCCGCGTCGCGCTCAAAGTCCATCAGTGCAAAGGGATTGGCCGCCCCGTGGTCTACCTCGCCCTCGCTCACCTTCACTTTGCAAGTGCCGCACAAGCCGTGGCCGCAGGCATGCGGGATGTAGATGCCTTGGCGCAACGCGGCGTCGAGCAGGGTCTGGCCCTCGGCCACGTCGATCGTGGCGCCCAAGGGCTCAATGGTGAGCTGATACATGTCAGCCCCTCGGTCGTCGGGTACGCCGACCGATCCCCCGGGGGGATGCGGGCCGGCTTGGGGCGGCCCGGCGCTCGGCCCGCTGGCGCGGTGAATTGGGGTTCAGCAACATGGCCGCTTGCTCAGCTGAAGCTGCCCTTGATGCCCGTGAGCCCCGGCGAGCGGAAGCGGATCGCGTCCTTGTGCACCAGCCCGTTCTCGGCCAGCGATTTGGCCGGGTCGGGCTGCCAGGGCTGGCCAGACTTGAACCACAACACTGTCGCCCAGTCGATCTTGGCGAAGTCGGGGTGGTAGCCGTAGATGCCGGGCAGCACGGCGGCCGACAGCGCACCAAACGGCATGTCGGGCGGCAGCGGCAGGCAGAAGGGCGCGCAGAACATCAGGTGATCCTCCCAGCCGATGTAGAGCAGCGGCGCGGGAAAGTTCTCGCGCGCGTCCTTGGCCGGAAAGCTGTAGGGCTTGAGGGCGACGACGCTCATTTTTGCGCTCCGGTTTCAGGGGTGGCTGCGGCAACGGCTGTGGCTGCGGGCTCGGTGCCCGGCAAGGCCTCGCCGCGCCAGGCGGCAAAGTTCTTCTGGTCCTCGGAGCCTTCGAAGTCGAAGTTGTCGCGGCCCACGTTCATCTCGTAATAGGCCAGCACGGCCATCAGCGGGTCGAACCCTTCGGCCGTCGGGTCGGTGCCGGGCTTGAAGCAATGGCCCTGGTAGATCTGGTGCACCGGCAGCCAGCTCTGCACGTATTTTTCAGGCTCGTTGTCGAAGATGCCCTTGCAGTGATCCGAGCAGCAGTGGTACTTGTTGCCCAGGTAGTCACTCTCGCGGTAGCAGATCTTGCTGGCGTCGCTGGGCTCGGTGAACAGCATCGGGATCTGGCACACGTTGCACAGCATGGGCAGCGTCTTGTTGTAAAAGCGGTTGCCGGCTTGCTGTTGCTCGCGGAAGTACTCCAGGCGCGGGCGGTAGAACTTGTCGAAGGTGTCGGGGTACTTTTCCGACAGCCAGTTCATCTCATCCTCGTTGGGCACCCAGGTGTGGAACGGTGCTGCCGCGCTGTAGTTGTAGAAGGTGTTCCAGGCCTGGTGGCTGATGTGGTCCTTGCCTTCACACGCGTCCTTCCAACCTTTTGGCTCGCGGATCCCGTAGCGCGCCAAGTCCTTGAACAGCGCGCCGCCGTTTTGCTCGGCGTACATCTCCCAGGCTTCTTTCCAGCTCATCACGCGCTTGGGCAGCATGTAGTCCTGCATCATGGCCACGAGTGTCAGCAGCCGATACCCGCGCCAGAACCACTTGTCGATCCAGCCTTGCACGATGGGCACGTTGGCCGGGTCTTGCTCCAGCAAGAACTTGATGCACTCGATGCCCAGCGTCATGTGGCGCGATTCGTCGCTCTGCGCCGAGAAGCCGAAGGTGACGGTGGACATGTCGCCGTTGTGCGCCGCGCCCGACATGAAGGGCACAAACAGCAGGTTGGTCAGCACGTATTCAAACGAGAAGCTCACGGCCACCAAAAACTCGAATGGCCCGCCGGTGATGGCGTCTTCAAAAAACGACTTGGGCACCGACAAGTACCAGACGCGGTCAAACCAATGGCTGGAGTGGTGCATGCCATTGAAGTACTTGTTGTAGTGCGAGATGGCGTGCGTCTCGGTCTGGTAGTGACGCAACTCATCCACCGATTGCATCTGCGCGGCCACGCGCGCGCCCTCGCCGGTGAACTGCCGGCCCACGTGCGCAAAGCCGCGGTGGGCGTTGTACTCCAGCGGCGTCACGCCCTGGATGAACAGCTTGAGGGCGTTGACATAACGTGCATCCGACACGCCCAACTGGCCGTTGTTCTGCGCAAACGCCTCGATCACGGCGTAGAGCTTTTTTTCCTTCTCGCCTTGATACTTCCAGTAGGCGTCCATGGTCAGGCGGAACGGGTCTTCCCACTTGTCCCAGTCATGCACTTTGATGCCTTCGTACTTGTCATACGGAAACACCTTTTCCATCGGCTGGTAGGTGGTCTCCCAACCCAGGCCGCGGGTCATGGCGGCGTAGCGGTCTTTCAGGCCTAGCTTTTTCTTGGTGACGCGGGTGTCCATGCTGCTCTCCTAACGTGTTAATGGTGCGACTAATTTGGTGATGGCGAGTGAGGGCTCAGTGCGCCCAGCTCAGCGTCAATTGGTCGTCGTCTTCGTCGATGTGGCCCGACAGCGTGACCAGGTTGACGTGAATCTGCTGCAAGTTGTAGGCGTTGCCCGTGAGCTCTTCGATGGTGTTTCGATTGATCGTGAGCGTGCTCGGCGCGTCGATCTTGACCAGGCCTGGCGAGTAAACGACCACGGCCTTGGGGTTGTCGGCAATGATCGCGTCGACCACCGGACGGGACTCTTCGTTGTGCTGGAAGGCGATGAATACGTTGGACATCTGTGGGCTCCTGGTGGGCCGGTGTGGGCGTGTGGGTGCGTGGTCGCGAGGTGCGTTCAGGCGACGCCAGCCTTGGCGCAACGGGCGTTCAGCGCGGCCCGCGCTTCGTCCAGCGCCACCTGGCCCGTGTCACCCAAGGCCAATTCGGCCACTGGCGCCAAGGCGGCCTGGGCGCGCTCGGTCCACTGCATCGTCCACTGGCGCAGCAACTGGCGGTTGGCGTCTGACTCGCTGCCTGCGGTCTTGACCACGGCGTCGATCCAGCGTGCCGTCTCGGCATGCCACTCGGTCATGAAGGCCGTGAGCATCGACACAGCGGTGCCGCCCTTCAGGGCGATGTGGTCGTCGACGAAGCTGCCGTAGATCAGCGGGTACAACAAACCATCGAGCGCCAGGTTCTGCGCCACGAACAGCTCGAAGGGATCTTGAAGCACCAGCGTGTCTTCCACGTAGCGGCGCAGCACTTGCCAGCGTGGATCGGCCAGCCAGGCTTGCTTGGCGTCGTCAAGCGCGTCGGGTTCGGCCAGCAGCAGGCCCAGGCGCGTGATGAACTGCGCGACGCCCAGGTTGTCCATGGCATGGAACATGGCTGGCGCGGTGAAGGCCGTGCCCCAGCCGTAGGCGCAGATCGAGGCGTTGTTCATGTTGGCGCCCCAGGCCGCGTGGCGCAGCGGCAGCAGCACTTGCAGCGCTTTGGCCTTGATGTCGTCGGGGATCATCGTGGCCATGCCGCGGGATTCGACAAACTGGTAGCTGGCTTCCAGCGCCTCTTGCTGGCGCGCGCGGGTGGTCGTCCAGGTGGCGTAGTAAAACTGGCGAGGGTCTTTCAGCACGTACCAATCGGCCAGCACGATGGCGCTGCGCGAGGCGTCAAACAGCTCGTGCTCGGGGTCCCAGGTGGGGCGGTAGTGAAAGTTGACGGTGGACTGCGCGCCGTAAGTGGCCTCTTGGTAGCGCGACGCCGGTTTGTCGTCGCCGACGTACTTGGCCACGTGGGCAAAAGTATTGCGCAGCGGCTCGATGGTGCGTGCCTGCAGGTCAATGTTCATGGGGCTTGTCTCCTCTTGGGGCCGTTTGAATGGGGGCGGGGTGGCAGGTCAGTGACCCGGCGCCGGGGGCAATAGCTGCACCTTGTGGGTGGCGCAAAACTCGACATAAGCCTTGGCCGGCAGCAGCAGCTCCACCGCCAGCTCGGGCCAGCCAATTGAAAACTCAAACGCCACCAGGCCGTCGGGGCGGTGCCCGATCACCCGCACAAACCGGGCGCTGGTGTCGCAGACCAGCGGGGCGTCCGGGTTGTTCAGATCGCGATCGAGTGGGGCGGGGTTGGTCGTGTTCATCGTGAGGTGGCGTGGCTGGTTGGCGCCATCAACCCATTGCATGGGCTGTGCCAGCATTGGGCCAAAATCTCAATAATCTCGATAAACAGCGGGAAAACCCCGAATCGACAAGACCTGGAAAGCTTTGATTTTTATCATTCTCAGTCTCCGCAAACCGCGTCAAGCGCGGTTTTTGCAGTGCAACATGATGAAATCCGCATCAGGCTTTGGCGACACTTCATCAAATGATTACTTTCAAGTGCCGTGCCCGGGAGAACCAGATAGCGCTTTTGTTTTGAATTCTCGATAATCAAAAAATGCCCATCGCGCCAACACCCACGCCAACCCCCGCCTTGCCGCCGCTGCCATCCGACGCTGACCTGCGCCGGCTGGTGCACTTTTCAGCCGGCGACGGGCGCATCTGGTTGGCGGGCCAGCGCATGCTGCTGGTGCACACAGCGGCGCTGGGTGGGCTGCGCCGCGAGCTGATGCAAACCATCGGCCGCGAACCCACCCGGCGCGTCTTGATGCGCACGGGTTACGCCTCGGGCGAGCGCGACGCCGCGTTGGCGCGCCAGGTGCGCGGTGGCGCCACGCCGTTCGAGATGTTTGCCGTGGGCCCGCAGTTGCACATGCTCGAAGGCGCGGTGCAGGTCACGCCTGAGCGCTATGAGCTCGACATGGCCACGGGCCATTTCCATGGTGTGTTTCGGTGGGATCACTCCTGGGAGGTTGAAACCCATCTGCGTGACTTTGGCCCACAAGCCGAGCCGGTGTGCTGGATGCTGCTGGGCTACGCCTCGGGCTATACCAGCGCCTTCATGGGCCAGCCGGTGCTCTTCAAAGAGGTGGTTTGCAGCGCCTGCGGTGGGCTGTTTTGCCGCATTGAAGGCCGGCCGTTGGCCGATTGGCCTGACGGCGAAGTGCTGGCCAGCGACTACGACGCGCAATCGCTGCTGGTGCGGCTGGAGCACCTGAGCTCGCAGGTTGAAACCCTGCGCTCCACGCTGGAGCCGGCCGACGACCTGGGCCCGCTGATCGGCCGCTCACGCGCTTACCTGGGCGCCGTGGCGCTGCTGCGCAAGGCTGCGGCCACGCAGGTCAGCGTGCTGCTGACGGGTGAAACAGGGGTGGGCAAAGAGCGCTTTGCGCGCGCGCTGCACGCCATGAGCACGCGCGCCGCCAAGCCCTTCGTGGCCGTCAACTGCGCGGCCTTGCCGGGCGAGCTGATCGAGAGCGAGCTGTTTGGTGCCGAGAAGGGTGCGTTCACCGGCGCCAGCGCGGCGCGGCCCGGCCGGTTTGAGCGCGCCGACGGCGGCACGCTGTTGCTGGACGAAGTGGGCGAGCTGCCGTTGGCCGCGCAAGCCAAGCTGCTGCGGGTCTTGCAACACGGTGAAATTGAGCGCCTGGGCAGCACCCAGGCACGCAAGGTGGACGTGCGCGTGGTGGCCGCCACCAACGTGGACCTGGAGGCGGCGGTGGCCGCTGGGCGCTTCAGGCGCGATCTGATGTACCGGCTCAACGTGTACCCGATCCGCATCCCCGCGCTGCGCGAGCGCGTTGACGACATCGAGCCGCTGGCTCAACATCTTCTGCTGCGTTTTGCGGCCGTGCACGGCAAGCGCGTCTCGGGCCTGACCGACCGTGCGCTGGACGCCATGCGCGGCCACGCCTGGCCGGGCAACGTGCGCGAGCTTGAGAACCTGATCGAGCGCGGCGTCATCCTGTGCAGCCCCGGCGAGCCGGTGGACGTGGGCGAGCTGTTTCTGCCCACGCCGGGGGCCGTGCCCGTCATCGTCAATGCCGACGGCCAATTGGCGCGAGGCGCGCCGCCCGACGCGGGCGTGCTGTATGACGAACTGCAGCGCCGCGGCCTGAGCCTGGACACGCTGGAAGACGCGCTGATTCAAGAGGCCGTGCAGCGTGCCGGCGGCAACCTGGCGGCGGCCGCGCGCGCGCTGGGCCTGAGCCGGCCGCAGCTCAGTTACCGCCTTGCGCGGGTGCATGAACGGGCGAGGGACTGATGGCCAAACGCAGTATTTTGAAGGCGCCGCCACTGGCCTTGGCGGTCATCGACGCGGGCGGTGTTGCCGGCCAATCGGGCGGATCGGGCGGATCGGGCGGATTGGGCGGATCGGGCGGATTGAGTGAGCCCGCCGATGAGCCCAGCGGCCAGATCGAGCCTGGCGACGTTGCTCGCACGCTGATCGAGCGTGCCTACGCCCAGCTGCGCGACGACATCGTCGAGGGCCGGCTCGCGCCCGACGAGAAGCTGCGCGTTGAGCACCTCAAGGCGCGCTACGGCGTGGGCGCGGGCACCCTGCGCGAGGCCATCACGCGGCTGGCCAGCGACGCGCTGGTGGTGGCCGAGGGCCAGCGCGGCTTCAGGGTGGCGCCCATGGCGCTGGCTGATCTTGAAGACCTCACCCAGTTGCGCCTGCACATCGAGATCGAGGCGCTGCGCCAGTCCATCCGCAGTGGCGACGCGGCCTGGCGCGCGGGCCTGCAACAGGCGTTTGACGAGCTGTCGGCGTTAGAGCAACCCATACGCCCCGAGCGCCGCCGCCACTGGGAGGCGTGCAACAGCCGGTTTCACAACGCGCTGATCGCCGCCCACGCCTCGCCCTGGACGCTGAAACTGCTGCGTCTGCTGACACGCCACGGCGAGCGCTACCGCCGCTACGTGATCGACATGCCGCATACCGGACGCAACGTGCATGACGAGCACCAGCAGATCTTTGAGCTGGCGATGGCCGGCCATGAAGCGCGCGCGGCCTTGGCGCTGGAGGCGCACATCCGCACCACGCCCGATTTGTTGATCCGCGCCCTGCGCTCGGGACAGCCGGTGTTTGAGGGCGCGCCGCCTGTGTCATAACGCGGGGGTGGCTGGTCAGTGAAGCAACCAGGCCTTGGCCGAATGGCCGAGCACGGTGGCCAGCCCGCCAAACGGCACAGCCAAGGTCTCGGCGGCCAGCATGTCGTGTGTTTCCAGTGCCTGCGCCAGCGCCAGGTAAGGCCTCCACGGGCCGCTCTGCTGGTGCAGCGCGGCCAGCGCTTGCGGCGGCAGCGGCAACGCGTCCACCGCGTCGGCCAGACTGCACTGCAGCAGCAGCGGCAACATCGAAGCCAGGCCCAGCAAGTACAGCGTGCCCGGGCTGGGCTCGCCAGCGGCGCGCGCCAACAACTCCAGGAACCGCGCCCGGGCCAAGGCCATGGCTTGCAGGTAGTGGGCGGCGGGGCGTTGCGGTGACATGCGCACCAGCATCTGCGCCACCCAGCCATACAAGGCATCGCGGCCCAGCACCGTCACGGCTTGCTCGATCGAGTCAAGCACCCGGCCGGGTGAGGCGCCGGCCGTGTTGAGGTGGTGTAGCAAGCCCAGGCTCAGTGCCGCGTCGGCCTTGATGTCTTGCGCCAGCAGCGCGTTGTCGTCGTCGCGCACCAGGCGGTGCAGCAGCTGCAGCAGGCGCTGCGCTTGTGGCGGCAGGGCCTGCACCCGCACCGGCACCACGTTGGCGCCGATGGCGCAGGCCACCAAGGTCACCGGCGGCCTGAGCACGGCTTCCATCACGTCCACGTCGGGCAACTCCAGCAGCACATGCGGCATATGCGGCAGGCCCGGCCAGCGGCTGACACTGAGCGTCAGGGCGTCGCGCCAGGCTTGCACGCCGGTGGTCGCTGGCGCCGGCAGCGCAATGAAATCAGGCCGGCCTGGCGGCGTGGCTGCGCCGGCCGTGGCCGCGCACCAGCCCAGCAAGACGCCGGCGCCGCGCAGCCTGGCCATCTCGGTGGCGAGCTTGGTCTGGGCCGCCTGGGCCTGGGCGGCGCCCGGCGTGGCTTCGGCCGCGCTGCTGTCGCTGTGCAGCACCAGGTGCATGCCGGGCAGCAACAACTCGTCTGGCAGCAGGGTCAGCCAGCCGGTAGGCAACTTGGCCAGCGCCGCCAGGTTCTGACTGGCACACAGCCGCATCGCACCCAACACATTGGCGGCATAGGCGCGGCTTGCAACGTCACCGGCGTCACCGGTGGCGCGCTGCAAGCGCACTAGCGTGGCCGCGCCGACGTAAAACTCAAACCCGGCCAGGCTGCCGTCGGCCGCCACCAACGGGCGCCTGGCACCCAGGCCCAGCACGGCCGACGCCGGGCTGGGGTTGGCGGCGGGAACTTTGGCCGCAGCGGCCCCCATCGCCCGCCCGCCCAGGCCGATCACGGTGTCGGGCGCGCGGCGGGGTGGCGCCACCACGGTGGGTGGCGGCGCTTTGAGCAGGCGGCCGACAAAGGCAAAAATGGCTTTCAACATCAGCCGCAGCCTAACTTGCATGGCGCCCGGGCATCGGGCGGAAATGCCCGCCAATCACGAGGTTCATTGGCGGCTGAGCCCGCCCGCCGCTGACCCCGGCGTTGGCAAAGGCCATGCCGGTGATGTGGGCACTTGGCGTACGCTGCGCCGCGCCGCTATTCTGGCCTGGGCTGTGGCGTGGCCGGCAAGGCCAGCGCGCCATGGTCCATACCAGGGCTTAGCCCGTGATACCAACAGGAGACCGATGTGATGAACTATCGACGCTGTACGGCTGCGGCCGCCACCCTGGGGCTTGGCCTCGCACTGGTGTCGCTAGCGGGCTGTTGGGGCGACGGCCCCGGCCCGCTTGCGGGCGCGACGGTGCAGACCTTATCGAACCGGGCCGACCTGGTCAGCGGCGGCTCGGCGCTGGTCGAGGTCAAGCTGCCAGCAGGGGCTGCTGCGTCACAACTGAAGGTTGATGTCGACGGCACCGACGTCAGCGCGGCGTTCTCGACCTTGGCCAGTGGGCGCATCCTCGGCGTTGTGCGGGGCCTGAAGAACGGCGCCAACACGGTCACCATCAGCGCCGCCGACAGCCACTTTGTCGGTGCCAGGCTGGTCATCACCAACCACGCCATCGGCGGCCCGGTGTTGCTCAGTGCCCAGACCACACCCTGGGTGTGCGCCACGCCTGCACCGGTGTCCGCTGCGGGCAACCTGCCTGCATCCAATGCGAGCGGGCTGACGACGGTAGCGCTTGACGGGCAGTGCAATATCACCACCGAATTCAAGCTGTTTTACCGCACCACGACGGCCGGTTGCTCGGCCGCCTTGCCCGACCCGAGCCCACCCGCAGTGGCCGCCGCGAACAACTGCTTCAAGCCCTATACGGTGGGCAGCGCGCCGGTCGATCTGGCCACCACCACCACCAGCGACGGCCTGACCGTGCCCTATATCGTGCGGGTTGAGCGCGGCACCGTGAACCGCGGCATCTACGACATCGCGGTGCTCTTCGACCCAACCAAGACGACGCCGTGGACAGCGCTGGCGCCCCAGGCGCAATGGAATGGCAAGGTGGTCTACAGCTTTGGTGCGTCCACCGGCCAGCCGCGCTTGCAGTTCCGCACCGAGCAGAACTGGGCTGACGATGCGGCGCTGTCGCGCGGCTTCATGGTCGTCGACAACAGCCTGACCGATTCGCTGTACAACTCGAATCGCATCCTCGTCGCCGAGACCCTGATGATGATGAAGGAGCACATCGTCGTGGGCTATGGCGAGATCAAGTACACCGTGGGCAATGGCTGTTCGGGCGGCTCGATTCAGCAAAACACGGTGGCCTCGACCTTCCCGGGCCTGCTCGACGGCATCCAACCCAGCTGCGATTACCCGGACTCGATCACCACCGGTCTGGAGGTCATCGATTGCGTCTTGCTCGTCAACACTTACGCCGGGACCGACTGGGCCGCCTTGATGGCCGGCAAGACGCAAGCCGAGATCAACGCCAAGAAGACGGCGATCAACGGCCATCTGAACCAGATCGGCTGCCAGTCGTGGAACAACGCTTTTGGCTTCAACAACAAGCCCGGCAACTATGTGCGCACCCTGGTTCTCGATGCCACCACGGGCGCGGTGGGCACGATCCCGGGCGAGCTGCCGCGCAACAACTGCCTGTTGCCGGCCGCGCTGGTCTATGACCCGGTGAGCAATCCGACCGGCACGCGTTGTGGCGACCCGGATCTCGCCGTCGCAGTCTGGGGCAGCACCGCCGGCTTGGCCGCGGGAAGCACCCGGGCGCTGTCGACCAACGACAACGTTGGCATCCAGTACGGCCTGGGCGCGCTGCTCAGCGGGGCCATCGTCGCCGAGGAGTTTGTCACCTTGAACGAGAAGATCGGCAGCACCGACGCCGACTCGAATCGGCAGGCGTCGCGCGCCGCGGCCGACGTGGCAGCACTCGACATTGCCTACCGCAGCGGCATCGTCGCCACCGGCAAGAACCTGGCGAAACTGCCGATCATCGATTCACGGGGTTACGACGAGCAGGGCATCCACTACATCTGGCGCAGTTTCTCGGAGCGCGCCCGTATCGACGCGGCGAATGCTGGCAACCACGGCAACCAGGTCATCTGGCGCTACGGCACAGCCCTGCTGCCAGCCACAGCGGCGCAGGTGGCGGCGGTGACGGTGCAGTCCTTGCTGACCATGGACAGCTGGCTGTCGAGCTTGCTGACGAGCGCGCCAAAATCGTGGCTCAACGCCGAGCGCAGTCAGGCGCAGGTGATTGCCGCCAAGCCGGCAGCAGCGGTTGACCTGTGCTACCTGACCGGCGACGCGACTTTCTCGACCAAGGTCACCGACATGGCGGTCTGCGACGCCGATGCGCGCCTGGCCAAGCATTCGTCGCCCCGGCAAGTGGCCGGTGGTGGCTTGTCCGAGAACATCCTGAAGTGCCAACTCAAGCCGCTGGTGTTCAGTGACTACACCGGCATCACATTCTCGGCAGCGCAGCAGGCCCGTCTGAGCGCAGTGTTCGCAACCGGCGTGTGTGACTGGAGCAAGATAGGTGTGGGCCAGCAGGAAGCGGTCTCGCCGCAGACCTATCAAGCCGGCCCGGCGGGGGTGCCGCTGCCTGCGGCACCGCAGTCAACGCCGATCTGAGCGGGATGGGCAGCGGGCCGACCCGGTGCGCCGGGTCGGCCTTTTTCATGTGCGCCCAGCATGGGCGCACTCTTGCTCAAAAGCCGCCCGAGGGCGGCTTTTTTCATTCAGCGACCGGTTCGTGACGGGGTGGGCATGACGCCCGGACGCGGGCGCCAAGGCCGGGGTGTCACGCCCGACTTACAGCGCAAAAATCTTGCCCAGTTCATGATGTTTTTCGGGTCGAGCGCGCGCTTGATCACCCGCATCATGTCCACCGTGGCCACGCCGGCCTCGTCCACCAGGAAGCCTTGTTTGTGCAGGCCGATGCCGTGCTCGCCGCTGCACGTGCCTTCAAGCTGCAAGGCGTGGTGCACGAGTTGGTCGTTGAGGCGCTCGGCGGTGGCACGCTCGTTGGGCGAGTTGGGGTCGATCAGGTAGGCGATGTGGAAGTTGCCGTCGCCCACGTGGCCCACCACGTAATACGCCATGCCGGCTTCGTCGGCCTCGCGCACGGCTTGGGTGATGCAGTCGGCCAGGCGCGAGATGGGCACGCAGGTGTCGGTGGACACGGTGCGGCAGCCGGGCTTCATCTGCACGCCGGCAAAGTAGGCGCGGTGGCGGGCGGACCACAAGCGGCTGCGTTCTTCGGGCGTGGTGGCCCATTCAAAATCTTCGCCACCCTGGGCGCGGGCCAGGTCTTGCACGGTGCGGGCTTGCTCGGCCACGCTGGCGGCACTGCCGTGAAATTCCATCAACAGCATGGGCGATTCACGCAGCGTGAGCTTGTCGTGTTTGTTGACGGCGCGCACCGCGTTGACGTCCAGCAACTCGCAGCGCGCGATGGGCACACCCAATTGAATGATCTCGATGGTGGTGGCCACGGCCGCCGCGATGCTGGGAAAGTGGCACACCGCCGCCGACACCGATTCGGGCAGCGGATAGAGCTTGACGGTGACCTCGGTGATGATGCCCAGCGTGCCCTCGCTGCCCACCATCAGGCGCGTCAGGTCGTAGCCGGCGCTGGATTTTTTTGCACGCGTGCCGGTGCGGATGATCTCGCCGCTGGCCGTAACCACTTGCAGCGCCAACACGTTTTCACGCATGGTGCCGTAGCGCACGGCGTTGGTGCCGCTGGCGCGCGTGGCGGCCATGCCGCCAATCGACGCGTCGGCGCCCGGGTCGATCGGAAAAAACAAACCGGTGTGGCGGATCTCATTGTTGAGCTGGTTGCGCGTGACGCCGGGTTGCACGGTGACGGTGAGGTCCTCGTCGTTGATGCGCACGATTTTGTTCATGCGTGACACGTCGATGCTGATGCCGCCTTGCACCGCCAGCAGGTGACCCTCCAGCGACGATCCCGTGCCAAAGGCGATCACCGGCACGGCGTATTGGTCGGCCAGTTTCACCACGGCGGCCACCTCGTCGGCGCTCTCGGCAAACACCACCGCGTCGGGCGGCGGCACGTCAAACGGCGATTCATCGCGGCCATGCTGCTCGCGCACCGCCAGCGCGATCGAACAGCGTGCGCCGAAGCGGGTTTGAAGTGTGTCGAGCATCGCGGCGGGAACAGCGCGTGGTGCAATCAGCGGCAGCAGGTGGGCGGGCAAGGGTGCGTTCATCGAAGTCTCCTCGGCCGCGCGGGGGCGACCATCAACCATTGTGCCCATGCCCTAGCATTCGCACCATGAGCAATCGACTGACCCAGATCGCAACCCGCACCGGCGACGACGGCACGACCGGCCTCGGCGACGGCAGCCGTGTCCCCAAAGACCACCTGCGCGTGCAGGCGATGGGCGATGTGGACGAGTTGAACTCGAGCCTCGGCGTGCTGCTCGCCGAACCCTTGCCGGACGACGTGCGCGAGCTGCTCGTCGTGATCCAGCACGAGCTGTTCAACCTCGGCGGCGAGCTGTCGATCCCCGGCTACACACTGTTGAAGGCCGAGGCCGTGTTGCACCTGGACGAAGC
>JAYWDK010000190.1:0-5302 GCA_043779845.1 Betaproteobacteria bacterium
CGGCCGCCAGCAGCAGCACGCCGCCGGCCGCCGCCGACAAAGCCAGCAAAGCGCCGTGCGTGACCACCACGCAGCGGCGCACCAGGTGCGGCGCCACCAGGCCGACAAAGGCCACCAGCCCCGCTTGGGATACGGCGCTGCCAGTGGCCAGCGCCATCACCGCCACCAGCAGCAAGCGCACCGCCGGCAGCCGCAAGCCCAGGCTGGCGGCGCTGGCTTCGCCCAGCACCAGGGCGTCGAGCACCCGCGCAAAACGCAGCGCCACCGGCAAGGCCAGGGCCAGGCTGGCGCTCAGCAGCAGCACGCTGTCCCAGCCCAAAAAGCTGGTGGTACCGAGCAAAAAAACTTGCTTGCCACGCAGCGCTTCGGGCGATAGCAGCACCAGCAAATCAGACAGCGCGCCCATCAGCACGCCCACCACCACGCCGCACAGCAGCAGCTTGACGGGCCGGGCCGCGCCACCCGCCAACAGCAAGGTGAGGCTCACGCCGCCCAGCGCGCCCACAAAGGCCGCGCCCACCAGGCCCAGGCGCAACAAGCAGCCCACCGTGGCCAGGCTGAGCTGGCTGCCCACCAGGCCGCCCGTGGCCAGCACCAGCACCACACCGAGGCCGGCACCGGCGGCCGAGCCCAGCAGATATGGGTCGGCCAGTGGATTGCGAAACAAACCTTGCGCCAGCGCGCCGGCCAGGCCCAGCAAGCAGCCTGCCGCCAGCGCGCCCAGGGTGCGCGGTGCGCGGATGGCAGTGATCAGGTCGGCGTCGTCGCCCCAGGCCAGGCTGAAACCTTCACTGCCCGCCGCCAGACCCACCGCCACCAGCAGCAGCGCCAGGCCGGCCAGCAACGTTGCCAGACGCCAGGGCGAGAGCGTGGATTGGGCGGGTTGGGCTGGCATGCTCATGGTGGCGCTCACGGTGTTTTGCCGGCCCGCACATCGTCCAGATGCAGCAAGCAATCAAGCATCAACTCGGCGGCCTCGGCCAGGCGTGGGCCGGGGCGGATCAAGACCTCATAGCGCGCCTCGACAAAACCGCAACTGCGCCCATCGCGCAGCGCCGCCAGCGTGGCCCAACCTGGGCGCCTGGGCATCTCGGCCACATTGCGCGCCGACGCCATCACGATGCCAGGCTGCGCGCGGATCACAAATTCAGGGTTGAGCTTGGGGAACGGCCCCATGCTGGCGGGCACCACATTGCCCAGGCCCAGCCGGGTGAGCGTCTCGCCAATGAAGCTGGCCTCGCCAGCGGCATAGGGCGCTGCGGCCACTTCGAAATACACTTTTTGACCGCGCAGATGGGCCGGCACGCGTGCCGCCGCCGCGCCCACGCGCTGGTCAATGCGGCGCCACAGCGCATTACCCTCGCCGGGCTTGCCCAGGGTGGTGGCCACTACCTCCAGCACGCGCTGGGTGTCTGCTAGGTTTTTGGCTTCCAGCGCCAGCACCTTCAGCCCCAGCGACTCCAGCCGCTCAATCACGCGCGACGACACCGCCGCCAGCACCAGGTCGGGCTTGAGGCTCGCGATGCGCTCGATTTGTGTGTCTTCAAGCCCCCCCAGCTTGGGCAGCCTGACTACGGACACCGGCCAGTTTGAAAACCGATCCGTACCCACCAGGCGCTCGCAGGCTTGCAACTCACACACCGATTCGGTGAGCGACGGCAGCAGCGTGACCACACGCTGCGCGGGGTGGTCCAGCGTGACGCTGTGGCCGCGGTCGTCGACCACGGTGATGGCGGCCACGGCGGTTTGCGCAGCGCCCAACAGCAGCATCAGCACCAGCACCACCGCTGGCAAGCCACCGGCGCGGCTGACATGCAGCCAGCTTTTAAGCCCCTGCCTGCCCGGGCGGCCTTGGCCGCCAGCTCCGTCGCCAAAATTCATCATCTTGTCTCCTGCTTGATGGCCAGCGCACAGCCGGCCACCATCAAGGTCACACGCTCGCAGGCCGCCGCCACCTGCTGGTGCACGCGGCCTTGCAAGTCCACAAACCGGCGCAGCTCGGCCGACATCGGCGCCAGCCCCAGGCCAATCTCGTTGGACACCAGCACCACCGGGCCACGGGCCGCAGCCAGCGCCTGCAACAGCGCCACCACGGCCGCGTCCAGCGCGACGTCGCCCACCGATTGGCCGTGCAGCGGCATGGCCAGTTGCGTGAGCCACAGCGTCAGGCAATCGACCACCAACAAGCGCTGCGGCTGGCTGTGCTGGTGCAGCGTGGCGGCAAGGTCAGTGACGCCTTCCACCGCCCCACCTGCCGCCAGCTCCAGCGTGGCCAGCCCGGGCACCCGCAGCGCGCGGTCAACGCGGTGGCGTTGGATGCGCAGAGCCATCTCCGCGTCCCCCGCCCAGGCCGTTGCCAGCAACAAGGCCTCGCGGCCATCGCCATCTGCCAGCCAAGCGGCAGCACGCGACTCGGCGGCGCGTGATTTGCCGCTCTTCTGGCCGCCCAGGATCAGTTCACGAAAACAGCCCATGGTTTGCACCGCCTTCTGTGTCGCGCCGTGCCGCGCCGGATTACAGGCCGACACCCTCGTAGCGCACGCCCAGCCAGGCCTGGCGGCCCAGCGCCTGGTAGTCACGCACGGGCTCGATGTCGGTGTTGGTGGCATTGAGCAGCTTGGCTTGCACCTGCCACTGCTTGGCCAGCTTCAAGCGAACGTTCAGGTCCAGCGTCTGGCGGCCGCGCAGGGCCACGTTGCCGTCCATGCGCGCACTGCTGGCCACCGAGGTGGCGCCCAGCGTCCAGTCACCACTGCGCCATTCGGTGCTCAGGCTCAGTTGATGGCGGGCCCGGCGTGGCAACCAGGCGTTCGTCAGGCCGTCATAGGCCTCCAGGTAGTTGTACTCACCGCGCAGCATCAGCGCCTGCCACTGCTGTTGCCCCGCCAAGGTCAGGCCCGACAAACGCGCTTTGCCAAAATTGCGGGCGCAGCCGTAGGTGTAGGCCGGGTCATTGGGGCAAAGGCTGTTGTCTGATTCGTAGGCAATCAGGTTGCTGACGTGGTTGCGCCAGGCGGTGGCCGACAGCGACTGCGCCGCGCCCTGCCACGTCAAGCCCAGCTCGGCGCTGCGGCCATGCTCGGGTTGCACGCTGGCCACGCCGTAGCCTGGGTAGTACAGGTCGTTGAAACTGGGCGCGTGGAAGGTATTGCCGGCCAGTGCACGCAGCCGCAAGCCCGGCGCCATCGCCCAGCTCAGCCCCAGGCGGCCCGTGCGCTGACCGCCGTAAACCGAGTTTTTGTCATGGCGCAGGTCGGCCTGCACCGTCAGCGCCTTGAACTGGCCCACATAAGCCAGCACCAGGCCGGTGTTGTCACGCGACACCGGCGCGGCGTAAGTGCTGACGTCGGCGCGCTCTTGCATTTGGTCGGCCGCCAGCACCAGTTTCTGGCCCAGCATCGGTGTCCAGCCGGCTTGCACCGTCAATTGCTCGCGGCGGGTGTTGTAGCGGCTCGTCACCGTGCCCCCGCTGTGCAAATCGTCCACGTCGCTGGCCAGGTTGGCCTTCAGCGTCCAGTCGCCAGACAAGCGGCCGTCGTAGTCCAGCGCCAGCACGCGGGTGTCCAGCCGGCTGCGAAAATCCACCGCCGCGTTTTGGCTGTAGCTGGGAGCCACGTACTCGCTGGCGTCGTATTGGCCGTCAAGCCGGCTGTCGATCAGGCTCAGGCCGATGCGGTGGCCCACTGCCGGCACAAAACCCAGTTGGGCTTGCACCGTGCGGCGCGCAAAACCGTCGGCGTCGGGGTTGTAGTTGCCAAAACGGTCTCCGGGACGCAGGGCCGACATTCCGGTATTGGCTTCGCGGCTGACCGAGCCGGCATAGTCCCAGGCGCCCTGCGCCCCGGCCACCGACAAAGCCGTTTCGCTGGCGCCATAACCTCCCACCGCAGCGTTGGCCGACACCTGCAAACCAGGCTTGCCGCGCCGGGTGGTGATCAGCACCACGCCGCCCACCGCATCAGCGCCATAAAGGCTGGATGCCGGCCCACGCAACACCTCGATGCGCTCGATTTGCGCCAGACCCAAAGCGGCCATATCCGACTGGCCCAGCGTGGCCGAACCCACGCGCACGCCGTCTACCAGCACCAGCGTATTGCCGGCGCCCGCACCACGGATGAACAAGGCAGTGGACTGGCCCAGCCCGCCGTTGCGGGAGACCTGCAAGCCCGCCTCGGCGCGCAAAAAATCAGCCAGCGACGACGCACTTGATGCCTGGATTCGCGCGGCATCTAGCACCACCACGTCGGCCGCCAGGCGGTCAACCGGCACCGGCACGCGGCCAGCCACGGTCACCGATTGGGGTTCACTGCCTTGCACATCGGCGGCGAGCAGCGCCATGGGTTGCAGGCAAACAAAGGCCGCCAACGCGACCGCGTGAGGGCGAACACGGGCCCGGGCCGTGGCGTGAACAGACGAGCGAACACCACGCGCGGCGCCAAGCGGCAGCCGCAGAAAAGTAGAGGAAGTCATGGAAGGTAAACCGGCAACAAAAACGTCCGCCCTAGCGTCCCCGCAAGGGCAAACCAATTCGCAAGCGCCAGCCTTCAAGCCAGCGCCTGCCCCATGTTGGCCGGTATCCGGGCTGGCGGAAACAACCCCTGTGGCCTTCCCGAGCGCTGTTGCGATCAGTGGCTAAAGACACAGGAGCGGAAGCTGGCGAGACATGGCATCTCGCGTCACTCCGTCCGCTTACCGTTGCGGGGGCAGCGCAGGTTGGGTTGCCATCCGGAGGACGACGACCTTCCTGCTTCCCGTTTAACCTGACCTCGATGAACCTCGGTCAGAGCACCAACGGCGCGCATGCTACCCCATACCTTTTGCCAGCCGCTGACGCTGGCGCCCCCTCTACAATGCGGGCCCTAACTGGAGGTGGCGGCAGACCATGTCAAGACTTGATGATCTCGCCGAGCGGATCGAACGCCTGGTGCTACGGCACGAAGAACTCAAACGCACTAACAGCTTGCTGGAGCAGCAAGTGGCCCTGGTGAGCAGCGAGCGCGACAGCCTGCGTTCGCGTCTGGCTGCGGCCCGGGCCCGCATCGACGCCCTGCTCGACCGCTTGCCGGCCGATGCCGCACTGGCGGGCCCGCCCATCGTGGCGCCGGCCTTGTTGCATTCGGCCGCCAGCCCCGAATTGGACGTCGAATGAAGCAGATCGAGACCACCATCCTGGGCCAGAGCTACATGCTAGCCTGCCCGCCCGATGGCGAGCAACTGCTGCGCGAGGCGGTGGCCATCGTCGACAAGGAGATGAGCGCCATCCGCGATGCCGGCAAGGTCAAGGCACGCGAGCGCATCGCGG
>JAYWDK010000191.1:0-32612 GCA_043779845.1 Betaproteobacteria bacterium
TTACGCAAAATCGTCCCGGCTAGGCACGACGACGAAGACAGTGCGCCTAGCACGGCAAGGAGGAGGAACGACGCAGGGGCGGTTTTGCGTAAGTCCTGACTTAGAACCAGTCGTCTTGCATGTCGCGGCACAGCGAGCAGCGGCTGGCCACCACCGCCAGCCAGGCGTCGATCTTGGGCAGCTCGTAGGCAAAAAAGTAGTGGCAGGCTTGCAGCTTGCCGCGGGCAAAACCGGTGGCGACCTGGGTGCTGGTGCCGCCCGAAACCGTCACGGCCAGGTCCAGCCACACCCACGCCAGCACCACGTGACCAAAGGCTTGCAGGTAGGGCGTGGCGTTGGCCAGTGCGTCTTCTGGCGAGCCGGTAGACCACGCGGCCTGGGTGGCGTCACCCAGCTTTTGCAGCGCCAACGCCAGCGCCTTGGCGTGCCCGGCCAAGCGGGGCACTAACGCCGCTTTGGCAATGCAACGCCCGATGGTGGCCGCCAGCAGCTTGAAGCCCGCACCCTGGTTCATCACCACTTTGCGGCCCAGCAAATCAAGCGCCTGGATGCCGTGTGTGCCTTCGTGGATCATGTTCAGGCGGTTGTCGCGCCAGTACTGCTCCACCGGAAAGTCCCGCGTGTAGCCATAGCCGCCATGCACCTGGATCGCCAGGCTGTTGGCCTCCAGGCACCACTCGCTGGGCCAGCTCTTGGCAATGGGCGTGAGCACCTCCAGCAGCAGGCCGGCATCCAACGCTGCCTGCGGCTCACCGGTGTGCAACTCGTCCACCAGCCGGGCGCAATACAACGCCAGGGCCAACGCGCCTTCGGCATAGGCTTTCTGGGCCAGCAACATGCGTTTGACATCGGCATGTTCGATGATGGGCACTTGCGGCGCGGCGGCGTTTTTGCCGGCCGCCGTGTTGAGCCGGCCTTGCGGGCGTTGGCGTGCGTAGGCCAGCGACGCCTCGTAGCCCGCCTGCCCCAGCATGGTGGCCGCCAAGCCCACGCCGATGCGCGCCTCGTTCATCATGTGGAACATGCAGCGCAGGCCGTCGCCGGGCGCGCCCACCAGGTAGCCGATGGCGCCCGCCCGGCCTTGCGGCAAAAACTTGCCCTCACCAAAGTTGAGCAGCGTATTGGTGGTGCCGCGCCAGCCCAGCTTGTGGTTCAGGCCAGCCAGCGCCACGTCATTGCGCTCGCCGGTGAGCTGGCCCCGCACGTCAACCATCTTCTTGGGCACGATGAACAGCGAGATGCCCCGTGCGCCCGCCACCGGCCGGCCATCGGCCCCCGGTATCTTGGCCAGCACCAGGTGGATGATGTTGTCGGTCAGCTCATGCTCGCCGGCCGAGATCCACATCTTGTTGCCCTTGAGGCGATAACGCGGGCCCAGAGCGTCCTGTGACCACGGCAAGTCACCGTCGGCGGCCTCGTCTGGCACGGCACGGGTAGTCACGTCCGACAAGCTCGAGCCCGCTTGCGGCTCGCTCAGGCACATCGTGCCCGAGAAGCGGCCCGAGAACTCATTGAGCGCAAACACCTGTTTTTGCAGCGCCGTGCCGTGCGCCATCAGCAGGTTGGCATTGCCCACGCTCAGCAGGCTGGCGTTGATGCTGACAGAGGCCTTGGCAAAAAACGCGTTGGCCGCCGCTTCAACGGTATAGGGCAGCTGCATGCCACCAATCTCATAGTCTTGCGCGGCCGACAACATGCCCGATTCGGCATAGGCCCGCCACGCGTCAAACGTGGCCTGCGGCAAGATCACTTTTTCGCCGTCGAAGCGCGGCTCTTCGGTATCAACCAGCCGGTTGAAGGGCGCAAACTTGTCACGCGCGATGCGCTCGCAGGTGTCGAGCACCTGGGTGAATGTTTCAGCGCTGTGCTCGGCAAAACGCGGCCGGCTGGCCAGGTTGACTACTGCCAGCCAGTCATTGAGCAAAAAGTCGAGAGTGGCGCGCATGGCAGTCCGCTAGGTCAATGGTGTTGGTAAAAAAGGCGTTGAAGCGGGCTGCCGGATTCAAGCCTTGGGCTGCGGCGCCAACCCCTTGCGGCCCAGTGCCAGAACCTGCTCAAGCTTGTCTGGCGGCAGGCCTCAAAGCACCTCAAACACGCCGGCCGCGCCCATGCCACCGCCAATGCACATCGTCACGCAAACCCGTTTTGCGCCTCGGCGCCTGCCCTCGATCAGCGCATGGCCGGTGAGGCGCTGGCCGCTCATGCCGTAGGGGTGGCCCACCGCGATGGCGCCGCCATTGACATTGAGTTTGTCCATCGGGATGCCCAGCTTGTCGGCGCAGTACAGCACTTGCACGGCAAAGGCTTCGTTGAGCTCCCACAGGTCGATGTCGGCTATCGTGAGGCCTAGACGTTTTAGCACTTTGGGGATGGCAAACACCGGGCCGATGCCCATTTCATCGGGCTCACAACCGGCCACCGCAAAGCCCAAAAAGCGGCCCAGCGGCTTCAGGCCTTTTTGCTGGGCGTAGGTGTCGCTGACAAGGACACAAGCGCCTGCGCCGTCGCTGAACTGGCTGGCGTTGCCGCCGGTGACCAGCCCACCCGGCACAGCCGAGCGCAGGTTCTTGATCGAGTCATACGTGGTGCCGGGGCGCAGGCCTTCGTCGGCGCTCACGGTGATCTCCTTGCTGCGCAGGCCCATCACCGGGTCGGCAATGCCGGCCGTCACGGTGATGGCGGCGATCTCGTCGTTGAACAGGCCGGCCGCTTGCGCGGCGCAGGCTTTTTGCTGGCTCTCGGCGCCGTACTGGTCCATGCGCTCACGCGACATGTGGTAGCGCTTGGCCACGTTTTCGGCGGTTTGCAGCATGTTCCAGTAGATCTCGGGCTTCATCTTTTGCAGCGCCGGATCGACCAACATGTGGGTGTTCATTTCTTGCTGCACGCAGGAGATGCTCTCAACGCCACCGGCAACAAAAATGTCGCCTTCGCCGGCAATGATTCGCTGCGCGGCCATGGCGATGGTTTGCAGGCCGCTGGAGCAAAACCGGTTGATGGTGACGCCGCTCACCGTGACGGGCAGGCCGGCGCGCAGGCCAGCTTGGCGCGCGATGTTCATGCCGGTGGCGCCTTCGGGGTTGGCGCAGCCCATCAGCACGTCTTCAATGGCGCCCACATCGATGCCGGCGCGCTGCACGGCGTGGGCGATGGCGTGGCCGCCCAGCGTGGCGCCATGGGTCATGTTGAAAGCGCCCTTCCAGCTCTTGGCGAGTGGCGTGCGGGCGGTGGAAACAATCACGGCTTGGGTCATGGGGAATCCTTGCTTTGGTTTGGCGATGTTCAGGCGGTCAAAACGCGAGCTGGCGGCGTGCTGGCGGCGTGGCGAACGGGGGCACCACGCCTGCCTTCAAGCGCCTCAAGTGAAGCTTTTGCCTTCGGCAACAAGCTTGGCCAGCAGCGGCGCGGGCTGCCAAAAATCGGCGTCGTCCATCGGGTTGGCCGCAAAACGCTTCATGGCGGTCACCACGTTGTACAGGCCAAAGGTGTCGGCGTAGCACAGCGGGCCGCCCCGGTGCAGCGGAAACCCATAGCCCGTGAGGTAGACCATGTCGATGTCGCTGGCCTTGTTGGCAATGCCTTCTTGCAGGATGTGCGCGGCCTCGTTGACCAGCGAAAACACCAGGCGCTGCACGATCTCTTCGTCGCCAATCTTGCGCGGCGTCAGGCCCAACTCTTTGCGATGGTCGACGATCATTTGATCGACCACGGCCGACGGCAGCGCTTCACGCTTGCCGGGCAGGTAGTCATACCAGCCCGCGCCGGTTTTTTGGCCATAGCGGCCCAGTTCGCACAGCAGATCAGCGGTTTTGCTGTAGCGCAGGTTGGCGTGCTCCAGCGCGCGGCGCTTGCGGATCGCCCAGCCGATGTCATTGCCGGCCATGTCGCCCATGCGGAACGGGCCCATTGCAAAACCGAACTTTTCAGCGGCTTTGTCGACCTGGGCCGGGGTGCAGCCTTCATCCAGCAAAAAGCCGGCCTGGCGGCTGTATTGCTCGATCATGCGGTTGCCGATGAAACCATCGCACACGCCCGCCACGACGGCGGTTTTCTTGATCTTTTTGGCCACACCCATCACGGTGGCCAGCACGTCGTGGGCGGTGGCCGCACCCCGCACCACCTCCAGCAAACGCATGACATTGGCGGGGCTGAAAAAGTGCATGCCCACCACGTCTTGGGGCCGCTTGGTGAAGTTGGCGATCTTGTTGACGTCCAGCGTGGACGTGTTGGACGCCAGGATGGCGCCGGGCTTGGCCACGGCATCGAGCTGCTTGAACACGGCCTCTTTGACGCCCAATTCTTCAAACACCGCCTCAATGATCAGGTCGGCGTTTTTCAGGTCGTCGTAGCTCAGCGTGGTGCTGAGCAAAGCCATGCGTTGCTCGTAAATGTCCTGCTTGAGCTTGCCTTTTTTGACCTGGGCTTCGTAGTTTTTGCGGATGGTGGCCACGCCGCGCTCCAGCGCGTCGGGCTTCATCTCGAGCATCACCACTGGCACGCCGGCGTTCAAAAAGTTCATGGCGATGCCGCCCCCCATGGTGCCCGCACCGATCACGCCCACCTGCGCGATGGGGCGCTGGGGCGTGCTGTCGGGCACGTCGGGGATCTTGCTGGCTGCCCGCTCGCCAAAAAAGGCGTGGCGCAGCGCTTTGCACTCGGGCGTGATCATCAAACCCTTGAAGATGCGCAGCTCTTCAGCCAGGCCGTCGTCAATGGTTTTGGCCTTGAGTGACGCGGCCACCGCGTCCACGCAGGCCAAAGGCGCGGGGAAGTTTTTGCTCATGCCCTTGACCATGTTGCGGGCAAACTGCATGTAGGCGTCGGGGTTGGGGTGGCGCACTTTCAGCTCACGTACCAAGGGCAGCGGTCGGGTGGCGGCCACGCTCTTGGCAAAGCTGATGGCGCCGGCCAGCAAGTCGCCGTCGATGATCTGGTCAAACAGCTTTTGGCCGGGTTGCGCGGCCAGCATCTCGCTGAGCACCGGGTTGCCGGTGGCGATCATGTTGAGCGCGGTCTCGATGCCAAGCACACGCGGCAAGCGCTGCGTGCCACCGGCGCCGGGGATCAGGCCGATCTTGACTTCAGGCAGCGCAATGGCCGCGCCCTTGCTGGCCACGCGGTAGTGGCAGCCCAGCGCCAGCTCCAGGCCACCGCCCATGCACACGGTGTGGATGGCGGCCACGATGGGCTTGCTGGAGGCCTCGGTCAGCTTGATCAGCGTGAGCAGGTTGGGCTCCGCCGTGGCCTTGGGCGAATCAAATTCACGGATGTCGGCGCCACCACAAAAAGCCTTGCCAGCGCCTGTGAGCACGATGGCGGACACCGCTGCGTCGTCCAAGGCGCGGGCCAGGCCGTCGGCAATGGCGCGGCGGGTTTCATAGCCCAGGCCGTTCACCGGCGGGTTGTTCATCGTGATGACGGCAATGCCGTCGGTGACTTGGTAGCTGGCGCTCATGGTTGACCTTTCAACGCGGTACGGATGACAAGAAGCAACGGGACTTTGAAAAAAGCACGATCGTACTATTCTAGAAAGAGGCGCAGCGCAAGCGCTGTCTCAGCAGAGACAGACGCGCCTGATCGGCACCAGGCGCGGGCCCAGGGCCTCTTGAGCAACAAACGCCGGGCCGCCCCAGGTGTTTCTCCTCCCCCTCGGGGGGCTGAGCCCGCGCACAAGGGCCCGGAAGGGGCCTTGTGGCTGGCGAAGGCCTACGGGCCTGCAAGCCCGTGGGCGGGCGCCGCAAGGCGGCGGCCTTGGGGGCGCTCTCACACCTCCAGCCACTCTTTGCGCACCTCAAGGTTGGCCTTCAACTCAGCCGGCGTGCCCTCAAAAACGATCTGGCCGTGGCCCATCACCAGGCAGCGCTCAGACACCGCCAGCGCGATGGTGAGCTTTTGCTCAACGAGCAACACCGACACGCCCCGGCGCTTGAGCTCACGCAGGTACTCGGCCACCAGCTCCACGATCTTGGGCGCCAGGCCCTCGGTGGGCTCGTCGATCATGATCAGGTCGGGGTCGCCCATCAAGGTGCGGCACAGCGTGAGCATTTGCTGCTCGCCGCCCGACAGCACGCCGGCCTCGGTGTGCTGGCGCTCCTTCAGGCGCGGGAACAAGGTGTACATGTCGTCAAAACCCCAGCGCGGCGCCGTTGGGCCCCGTTGTTTGCTGGATTTTTGCCCCAGCATCAGGTTCTGGTGCACCGTCAATTTAGGGAAGATGTCGCGGTTTTCGGGCACGTAACCAATGCCGAGATGGGCAATTTCAAACGCCTTTTTGCCCAGGATGGGCGCGCCGCGCCAGCTGACGCCGCCCGCGCCCTGCACCAGGCCCATGATGGCCTTGACGGTGGTGGACCGCCCCGAACCGTTGCGCCCCAGCAGGCTGACGATCTCACCGGGGCCGATGTTGAAGCTCACGCCGTGCAACACGTGGCTCTTGCCGTAGTAGGCGTGTAGTTGGTCTAGTTTTAGCATCTTGATGGCCCGGCTCAATGGCCGGCTTCAGCAGCTTGCGCATCGGCCGCCTGTTGATCTGCAAGTACGGAGCCCAGATACGCCTCTTGCACGCGGGGGTTGGCCCGCACGGCCTCGGGCACGTCAAACGCAATCACCTCGCCGTACACCAGCACGGCGATCTTGTCGGCGAGGCCAAACACCACGCCCATGTCGTGCTCCACCGTCAGCAAGGTTTTGCCCACCGTCACCTCGCGGATCAGCTGGATGAAGCGCGTCGTCTCGCTCTTGCTCATGCCCGCCGTGGGTTCATCCAGCAAGATCACGTTGGAGCCCCCGGCAATGGTGATGCCGATCTCCAGCGCGCGCTGTTCGGCGTAGGTCAGGTTCATGGCCAGGTGGTCGCGACGGCGCGCCAGCTTGATCATGGCCAGCACTTCTTCGGCGCGCTGGTTGGCGTCATGCAAGCGGCTCAGAAACTTCCAGAACGAGTAGCGGTAGCCCATGGACCACAGCACGGCGCAGCGGATGTTCTCAAAAACCGACAAGCGCACAAACAAGTTGCTAACCTGAAAACTGCGCGACAAACCCAGGCGGTTGATCTCGAACGGTTGCAGGCCGTCGATGCGCGCGCCGTTGAGCAAGATTGAGCCGCTGCTGGGCCCGAAACGCCCGCTGATCAGGTTGAACAGCGTGCTTTTGCCCGCGCCGTTGGGGCCGATGATGGCCACGCGCTCGCCGGGGCGCACCTGCAACTGGACACCCCGGATGATCTCGGTTTTGCCAAAGCGCTTGTGCACGTTGTTGAGCTCAAGCGCAAATTCGGGCGTGGTGCGCATGTGGGTGGATGGGGCGGTGGAAGGATGGGTGGTTTGAGGGTTCATCACAAGGCCTCCCGGCGCTTGATTTCGGCTTCGATTTCTTCGGTGATCGTGCCCCACTCGCGGCCAAAGCTGCGCCGCCGCCACTCAAACAAACCGGCACCGGCCAGCATTACCAGCACCGCGCCAATCCAGCTGGGCGCCTGCTTGGCATCCAGGTTCAGGCCCAAAAACGGCATCACCGGCCCCAGCGCGGCGTTGAGTTGCAGGTGGTACAGCATCTCGATCATGGCCGCCGCGCCCATCAAGGCCAGCAGGGCTGCTGCGCCCAGCACGGCATAACCCGGCAACAAGCGGCGCAGCTTGCCAAACGCCGCCACGCGCAGGTTGAGCATGATCAAGCTGGCCAAACCACCCGGCGCATACATCACCATCACCAGGAAGACGAGGCCCAGGTACAACAGCCAGGCCTTGGTCAGCTCGGACAACAACACCAGCGCCACCACCATCAAGACGGCGCCCAGGATGGGCCCAAAAAAGAAGGTGGCGCCGCCCAAAAACACAAACAGCAAGTAGGCGCCCGAGCGCGCCGCGCCCACTACTTCGGCGGTGACGATCTCAAAGTTCAGCGCGCCCAGGCCACCCGCAATGCCCGAGAAAAACCCCGAGATGATGAACACCAGGTAACGCACTTTTTGCGTGTTGTAACCCACGAACTCAACCCGCTCGGGGTTGTCGCGCACGGCGTTCAACATGCGGCCCAGCGGCGTGCGCGTGAGCGCGTACATGGCCGCCGTGCTGATGAAGCAATACACCGCGATCAGGTAATACACCTGGATCTGCGGCCCAAAGCTGATGCCGGCTACTGGCTTGCCCACCACGCGGTTGCCCGAGATGCCGCCCTCGCCGCCAAAAAACTCGGGGATCATCAGCGACATCGACCACACCAATTCGCCCATGCCCAAGGTGATCATGGCAAAAGTGGTGCCGCTCTTTTTGGTGGTGACCCAGCCCAGCACGACGGCAAAAAACAGGCCCGCCAAGCCGCCCACCAGCGGCACCAGGCCCACCGGCAAAGCCAGCTTGCCCTGGCTCACCAGGTTGAGCGTGTGCATGGCCAAAAACGAGCCCAGGCCGCTGTACACCGCGTGCCCAAAGCTCAGCATGCCGCCTTGGCCCAGCAGCATGTTGTAGGCCAGGCAGGCAATGATGGCGATGCCGATTTGCGACAGCAGGGTTTGCGCAAAGCTGCTGGTCCACAGCAGCGGGGCCACAGTCAGCACGGCGGCAAAACCGCCCCACACCAGCCACGCGGCTTTATTGTTGGAGGTCATTGATTTCGACATAAATTTCTCAAATGCTCCCAGCCCGGCGCCAGAGGCGCCGGTCGTTCGCAAGGCGTTCGTCAGAACGCAGGTGCTGTCTCACGTCCATGCTCACCCCTCCCGCGTGCCCAGCAAGCCCTTGGGCCTGAATATCAACATCAGCACCAGCAGCAGGTACGGCAAGATCGGCGCGGCCTGCGCCAGCGTGATGCGCAGCAGCGGCCAGCCGGGGGTTTGGGGGCCTACCGCGCCGCCCAGGCGGTTTACCGCATCGGCCAGCGACGCGTCCACCGTCAGCGGCAGGGTTTGCAGCAGGCCGATCAGCAGCGACGCCGCAAAAGCGCCCGCCAGCGAGCCCATGCCGCCCACCACCACCACCACGAAGATGATCGAGCCCACAACAGAGGCCATCGCCGGCTCGGTGATGAAGGTCACGCCGCCAATCACGCCCGCCAGCGCCGCCAGCGCGCAGCCGCTGCCAAATACCAGCATGAAGACACGCGGCACGTTGTGGCCCAGCGCCTCCACCGCCTCGGGGTGGCTGAGTGAGGCCTGGATCACCAGCCCGATGCGCGTGCGCGTCAGCAGCAGCCACAGCGCCACCAGCATCAGCAGCGCCACGCCCATCATGAAGGCCCGTGTCATGGGGAAACGTGAGCACTGCGCGCCCTGGCACAGCGCGTCGCTGGCCACGCCCCACACCATAGTCAAACCCTGGGCGGGGGACTGGATGATGGTGAACGCTGGGCCCTGCAACAGCTCGGGCGGGCTGAACTGCAAGGGCGTGCGGCCCCAGATCAGCTGCACCACCTCCAGCACCACGTAGCTCAGGCCAAAGGTGATCAGCAGCTCGGGCACATGGCCAAATTTGTGCGCCCGTCGCAATGCCGTGCGCTCAAACAAGGCGCCCAGCCCACCCACCACGAGCGGCGCGATGAACAGCGCCGGCCAGAAGCCCAGCCAGCCGGTCAGCGTGTAGGCCACGTAGGCGCCCACCATGTAAAAACTGGCGTGCGCAAAGTTCAGCACGCCCATCATGCTGAAGATCAGCGTCAGCCCGGAGCTGAGCATGAACAGCAACAGCCCCGAGCTGAGGCCGTTCAAGACATTGATCAGGATTTGGTCCACAAGCGATCGACCCCGCAGGAAAAAAATGATCCGTGGGCAACAAACCCAACGGATTGGTTAAGGCGTTTAAAACGGGCTGAGCTGGGTTGATGTTCGTCGCGAGCGCGTCGAGGTCAGGTCGAGGAGCGGAGCCATACACCCGTATGGCGAGCACCGCAGGCCTGAGATCGGCGGGCGCAGCAGAACAGCGACCCGGCTCAGGGGCGCTTCATTTGGCACGAGGTGGGCGTGCTGGCCACGTAAGCCTCGTAGTACTTCACGGGCTGGAAGTTGTAGCCGGTGTTTTCCACGCTGTAGGGGTTCTTGGCGTCGGCCTTTTTCCAGACCTCGACAAACAAGCCCTGCTGCAACTGGTGGTCGGCTTTGCGCATTTCCACCTCGCCGTTGAAGCTCTTGAACTTCAGGCCCTCCATGGTGGCCGCCACCTTGACCGGATCGGTGGTTTTGGCCTGCGCCATGGCCGCGCTCAACATGTAGAACGCGTGGTGCACCGCCAGGGTGTAGTAGTCGTCGTTGAACTTGGCCTTGAAGGCGTCGACCACCTTGCCCACGTCGCCCGGCATGTTGGAGTGCGCGTAAGCCACCGCATACACCCGGCCCGCAGCACCCGCGCCCAGCGCGGTGGGCGTGCCGGTGACGCCGGCGTAGTAGGTCAGGAACTTGACGTTCAGACCGGCGTCATTGGCGGCCTTGATCAGCAAGGTCAGATCCGATCCCCAGTTGCCGGTGATCACGGTGTCGGCGCCCGAGGCCTTGATCTTGGCCACGTAGGGCGCAAAGTCGCGCACCTGGGCGAGCGGGTGCAAGTCATCGCCCACAAACTGCACGTCGGGCCGCTTGCGCGCCATGATCTCCTTGGCGAAGCGGCTGACTTGCTGGCCGTGCGCGTAGTTCTGGTTGATCAGGTAGACCTTCTTGATGTCGGTCTGGTCCTTCATCCAGGTGGTCAGCGCTTCCATCTTCATGGACGTGTCGGCGTCCAGCCTGAAGTGCCAGTAGCTGCACTTGCTGTTGGTCAAATCAGGGTCAACGGCGGCGTAGTTGAGGTAGACCACCTCTTTGCCGGGGTTGCGCTCGTTGTGCTTGCTGACGGCGTCCATGATGGCCAGCGCCGCGCCTGAGCCGTTGCCCTGCACGATGTAGCGAACGCCCTGGTCGATCAGGCTCTTGACGGCGTTGGTGCTTTCTTGCGGGCTGAGCTTGTTGTCGATGGGCACCATCTCAAACTTGACGCCGGCCAGGTTGCTCTTGTTGAACACCTCGGCCACAAACTGGTAACTCTTGATCTGGTTTTGGCCCACCGGGCCCATCAGGCCCGACAGCGGGTCGATCCAGCCGATCTTCACGGTCTCGCCCTTTTGGGCGTAGCCCGCGCCCGAGGCCAGCAGCAAGCCCGCTGCGGCCGTGGCCACCAGCGTTGAATTGAACCCAAAGCGCAGCGGATTTTTCAGCAAATTCATCGAGGTCTCCATGGAGGGATGGTGCAGTGCAACCAACGGCCGCCACGGTAACGGATGGACCCGTGCTTGGGCTTCAGGGACTTCCCCACGAACTTGTCGCACCGGGGACAAGCCTGCCCCGCGCGGCAACAGGCCGCCACGGAAAACGCCCCTCATCTGGAGGGGCGTTTTGATGTTGCCGGGTGCGCGGGCAATCAGGCGCTGGGCAGTGCGTGTTGTTTGAACATCTCGCGCAGCTTGTTCTTCTGGATCTTGCCGGTGGCGCCCAGCGGGATGGCGTCCACAAACACCACGTCGTCGGGGATTTGCCACTTGGCGATACGGCCCTCGAAGTGCGCCAGGATGTCGGCGCTGCTGACATCGGCACCGGGTTTTTTCATCACCACCAGCAGTGGGCGCTCGTCCCACTTGGGGTGCACTACGGCAATGCAGGCGGCCATGGCCACGCCCGGGTGGGCCATGGCGATGTTTTCAACGTCGATCGAGCTGATCCATTCACCGCCCGACTTGATCACGTCCTTGCTGCGGTCGGTGATCTGCAAAAAGCCATCGGCGTCAATCGTGGCCACGTCGCCGGTGGGAAACCAGCCCTGACCGTTCACATACACCAGTGGATCACCACCCTCGCCCTTGAAGTAGCTGGCGATGATCCAGGGCCCCTTGACCAGCAGATCGCCGCTGGTCTTGCCGTCCCAGGGCAGCTCGGCGCCATCGGGGTCAACGATTTTCATCTCGACGCCAAACACCGCGCGGCCCTGCTTGGCCATGATGTCGAGTTGCTGATCCATCGGCAGCGTGGTCTGGTGCAGCTTCAGCTTGCAAACCGTGCCCAGCGGGGACATCTCGGTCATGCCCCAGGCGTGCAGCACGGTGACGCCGTAGTCGTCATGAAAGCTCTTGATCATGGCCGGTGGGCAGGCCGAGCCGCCGATCACCGTGCGCGTCATGGTGGAGAACTTCAGCCCGTGCAGCGCCGTGTGGTTGAGCAGGCCCAGCCACACCGTGGGCACGCCAGCGGCCATCGTCACGCCCTCGGATTCGATCAGATCAAAGACCGATTTGCCATCCAGCGCGGCGCCCGGAAACACCAGCTTGGCGCCCGTCATGGCGGCGCCATACGGGATGCCCCAGGCGTTGACGTGGAACATGGGCACCACTGGCAGGATGGCGTCGCGCGCCGACAAATTGAGCGCGTCGGGCAGCGCGCCAGCGTAGGCGTGCAGCATGGTGGAGCGGTGGCTGTAGAGCGCGCCCTTGGGGTTGCCGGTGGTGCCGCTGGTGTAGCAGAGTGCTGCGGCGCTGCGCTCGTCAAACTGCGGCCAGTCGTAGCTTTGGGGCTCGCCCGATAGCCAGGCTTCGTAGCTCTGCAGGCCGGGGATGCCGGTGTCCGCCGGCAGCTTGTCGGCGTCGCACAGCGCGATCCAGTGCTTGACGGTGCTGCACTTGGACCAGATCGCCTTGACGATGGGCAAAAACGTCATGTCGAAGCACATCACCTGGTCTTCGGCGTGGTTGGCGATCCAGGCAATCTGCTCGGGCAACAAGCGCGGGTTGACGGTGTGCACCACGCGGCCGCTGCCGGTGATGCCAAAGTACAGCTCCAGATGGCGGTAGCCGTTCCAGGCCAGGGTGGCCACGCGGTCGCTGAAGGCCAGGCCCAACCGGTCCAGCGCGTTGGCCACCTGTTTGCTGCGGCGCGATGCGTCGGCGTAGGTGTAGCGGTGCATGTCGCCCTCCACTCGCCGCGACACGATTTGGCCCTCGCGGTGGTGGCGGCCTGCAAACTCGATCAGGCTGGAAAGCAACAGCGCTTGGTCTTGCATTTGTCCGAGCATGGTGTCCTCTGAGTCAAAAATAGACATAGTGTGAGCCGGGGCCGGCTCACAAGCAACGACGCAGTATCGCGTTTCAGAGCCCGCGCCGGCCTGGGGTGATTCCCCCAACCGAGCCTGGCTGACGCGCACAAACGCCGACAATCCGGCCCATGAACGCACCCGAGCGCACCGACCTCACAGCCGCCCACCCATCGGGCAGCGCAAGCGCCCTGCCCCGTTGGCGCGAACCCACGCTGATGGGCACGCTGCTGAGCACTTTGGGCTCGACATTCGCCACCCAATTGCCCGCCACGCCCCTGCCCGAGCTGCACTGGGTGGCCCGCAGCGATGCCCTGGCCCAAGAGCTGGGCTTGTCAGATTGGCTGACCAGCGACGACGCCCTGGCCTTGCTGGGTGGCAATGCCCAGCCGGCAGTGGGCGCCTCGCTGGCCAGTGTTTACAGCGGCCACCAGTTTGGCGTGTGGGCTGGCCAACTGGGCGACGGCCGGGCACTGCTGCTGGGCGAGCTGGACACACCCGCTGGCGTGATGGAGCTGCAACTCAAGGGCGCCGGGCCCACGCCGTATTCACGCCGGGCCGATGGCCGCGCCGTGCTGCGATCATCGATCCGCGAGTTTTTGGCCTCCGAAGCCATGCACGCGCTGGGCATCTGCACCACGCGGGCTCTGGCCGTCGTGGGCTCCCGTGCGCCGGTGCGCCGCGAGACTGTGGAAACCGCCGCCGTGGTGGCCCGCGTGGCGCCCAGCTTCATCCGCTTTGGGCACTTTGAGCACTTTGCCCACACTGCCCAAAACACGGTGGCTTTGCAGGCGCTGGCCGACGCGGTGATCGACCACTTTTACCCCGAATGCCGCAGCGCAGCCCGCCCGGTGCTGGCCTTGCTGGAGGCCGTTGCGCGCCGCACGGCGGTGATGTTGGCCGGCTGGCAAGCGGTGGGTTTTTGCCACGGCGTGATGAATACCGACAACCTGTCGATCCTGGGCCTGACCATCGACTACGGCCCGTTTGGCTTTCTTGATGCCTTTGATCCAGGCCATATCTGCAACCACACCGATGCCCAAGGCCGTTACGCTTTTGCGCGCCAGCCCAGCGTGGGGTTCTGGAATCTGCACGCGCTGGCCCAGGCGTTTTTGCCGCTGCTGGGTGGTGATATCGATAGCGCGAAAGAAGCTATCGATCCGTACAAAACCGTGTTTGCCGATACGCTGCAAGCCCGCATGCGCGCCAAGCTGGGTTGGGTCAGCAGCCAGGCGGGCGACGCCGATTTGATCGACGACTTGCTGCGCCTGATGGCCCAAGACCGTTGCGACTACACCCGCACGATGCGCGCACTGAGCGGCTTCGTGAGCGAGATGGGCGATCAAGGCAACGCAAGCCCGCCCGCCGACAACACCACCGTGCGAGACCAGTTCATCAACCGCGATGCTTTTGCCGCCTGGGCCACGCGCTACACCCAGCGCCTGCGCGCCGAGGCCAGTATTGACAGCGTGCGCGCGGCGCGCATGAACCGCGTGAACCCCAAATTTGTGCTGCGGAACCATTTGGCCGAAAGCGCGATCCGACTGGCGCAAAACGGCGACTTCACTGAAGTGCAGCGCCTGCTGCAAGTTTTGCAGCAGCCCTTCGACGAACACCCTGAGGCCCCTGCGGCCTACGCCGCCCTGCCGCCAGACTGGGCCAACCAACTTGAAGTGTCCTGCTCCTCATGAACTTTTTCGGCAACAAACCGCCCGTGCACGGCCACGACGACCCTCGCTACCCGGTGCAAAAAACTGAGGCCCAGTGGCGCGAGCAACTGGACCCGATGCAATACAAAGTGGCCCGCGAAGCCGCCACCGAGCGCCCCTTCACCGGCAAGTTCTGGGATCACTGGTCCGATGGCGCTTACCGCTGCGTGGGCTGCAACCAGGTGTTGTTCGAGAGCGCCACCAAGTTTGATGCCGGCTGTGGCTGGCCCAGTTGGTCACAAGAAATCGAGCCGGGCCGCATCGAGCGCCTGGTGGATGACTCCCTGGGCATGCGCCGGGTAGAGGTGCGCTGCGCCGGCTGTGGCACGCACTTGGGCCATGTGTTCGAAGACGGCCCCGAGCCTACCGGTGAGCGGTTTTGCATCAACTCGGCGGCGGTTGATTTTGTGCCAAAGGTCTGACCAGGCCTTGATCCGATTGAACAGTTCACCGCTGATGGGCGAGCCGGGTTAGCCGGCCGTTACACTTTCGCCGCCATGAAAATACTTTTCGATTTCCTGCCGATCCTGCTGTTCTTTGTCACCTTCAAATACGCCGAATCCCACAAAGAGTGGGCCGCCGCGTTTGCCACTGAGCACCTGAGCTTCATGGTGGCCGGTGGCACGGTGGGCCTCACCGAGGCGCCCGTGATGCTGTCCACCGTGGTGGTGGTGATCGCCACGCTGGCGCAAGTGGCGTGGCTCAAGGCGCGGGGCAAAAAAGTGGATCTGATGCTCTGGATCAGCCTGGCGCTGGTGGTGGTGCTGGGTGGCCTCACGGTGTGGCTGCACAGCGAAACCTTCATCAAGTGGAAGCCGACCGGCTTGTACTGGGCGATGGGCGCGGTGTTTTTGATCAGCCAAGCCCTGTTTGGCCGCAACATGCTCAAGCTGATGCTCGGCGAACAAATGGAGTTGCCCGAGCCCGTGTGGCGTCGCCTGGGCTTGGCCTGGGTGGCGTTTTTTGCGCTGATGGGCGTGCTCAATCTCTGGGTGGCCTACAACTTTGACACCAGCACCTGGGTCAATTTCAAGTTGTTTGGCGCCACCGGCCTGATGCTGTTGTTCACGCTGGGCCAAGGCCTGTACATCAGCCGGCACCTGCCCGAAGAAGCCAAACCTGCGGCCAAGGACTGACATGACCGGCGTCACTGCAAGCCAGCTTGACCAAGCCCTGCGTGCGGCCATCAGCCCGCTGCAAAACCTGGAAGTGATCAACGAAAGCCACCTGCACGCCGGCCATGCCGGGGCCGGAGAAGGCTCACATTTCAGGGTGCGAATCAGCGCGGTTTGCATGGCCGGTTTGAGCCGCGTAGCCCAACATCGGCTTGTGTATGATGCCCTCCGCGATGTGATCCCCCAGGGTGTTCATGCCTTGGCAATCGAGGCTGGCGCACCGTAAACATGCCAGCAACGCGACCTGATTTCACCGCCTGAACTGCCTTGATTTTTTGTCACCGCCACCCAGCTTGGGTGCGCAAATTCAGCCCCCAACCCTTAAGGCCAGACCGCCCATGATCCGCAAGACTTTTGCCGCGCGCGCCAGCACCGCCGCTGCCGCCAGCACCTTGGCCGCCTTCCTGCTGCTGCCCTTGGCGGCCGCCGCCCAAAACATCACCATCGTCAACGGCCGTGCGGTACCCAAGGCCCGGGTCGAGTTGCTGCTGCAGCAAGCCCAGCGTGCTGGCCAGCAGGTGTCACCCGAGATGGCCGGCATGGCCAAAGACGAAGTGGTGCGCCGCGAAATCTTTGCCCAAGAAGCTGAAAAGCGCGGCATTGCCGGCCAGGCCGACTACAAAGCCCAGATGGAACTGGCTCGCCAAAGCATCCTGATCCGCGAGCTGTTCGAGGACTTCAAAAAGAAGAACCCCGTGACCGACGCCGAAGCCCGTGTCGAATACGAAAAATTCAAGTCGCAGTCCACCGGCACCGAGTACCGCGCGCGCCACATCCTGGTTGAAGGCGAAGAAGACGCCAAGGCCTTGATCGCCCAGATCAAGGGTGGCGCCAAGTTTGAAGACCTGGCCAAGGCCAAGAGCAAAGACCCAGGTTCGGGCGAAAACGGTGGCGACCTCGACTTTGCCAAGCCCGAGTCCTACGTGCCTGAGTTTGGCGCCGCGATGAGCAAGCTGAAAAAAGGCGAGATGACTGACACCCCCGTCAAGACGCAATTTGGCTGGCACATCATCAAGCTCGAAGACACACGCGAGGCGCAGTTCCCGGCGTTTGACGCGGTCAAGCCGCAGATCGAGCAGCGCCAGAGCCAGACCAAGCTGCAGAAGTATCAGGACGACATGAAGAAGTCTGCCAAGACCGATTACAAGTTTGCTCAATAAGCGCACTTGGCCGCCCTGACGGGCGTTGGCTGAGTGCAAAAAAGGCGCCCTGGTGCGCCCTTTTTTTTGCCTGACTCACACGTGTTTTAGATTCGGCCGGCTGTCGTCCGTCAAACACGCCCGTCAAAAACGCCCGACGAAAACGCCTGCCAGAACCTAACGCACGGGTTCAGCGGCCAGAAACAGTGCCGGGTCCACCATGGCGCGGTTCAGGCTGACCGACCAGTGCAGGTGCGGCCCGGTCACGCGGCCAGTGGCGCCGACAGTGCCCAGCACGTCGCCGGCGGCCAGCCAGTCGCCCACCTGCACTTGCGTGGCGCTGAGGTGGCACATCATCGACAGCAGGCCGGCGCCATGGTCGATCCAGACCGTGTTGCCGTTGAAAAAGTAGTCGCCGACATCCACCACGCGCCCCGCCAGCGGCGCGCTCACCGGCACACCTTTGGCTGCGGCAATGTCCATACCGCTGTGCGGTTGGCGCGGCTGGCCGTTGAAGATCCGGCGCAGCCCGAATGAACTTGAGCGGGGGCCGGCCACCGGCGCCTGCATCAACAGGGTGGTGGGCGCCAGCGCGCTAAAGCTGTTGATCACCAGCGCCTGGCGCTCGCGTTCAAGTTGGTGGCGGGCCAAGTTGTCGGCCGACAAATCAACATGGCCGGGCGCCACCGTCAAGCGCTGCTCGGGGTACCGATGCGGCCCGATGCGCAGCGGCACGGGCACGGCGGCGGTGCTGCCCCGCCGCACTTGCAGCACGGTGTCGCCGGGCTTGGCGTCCAGCGTGATGCCCACCACCGCCGTCCAGCCGCTGGTTTTGCCGATCACGAGCACGGGCAGGCCGGCGTAGTGGGCCACCGGCCGGTCAGCGCTGGCGCCCAGCGCCAGCAAGGCCAGGCCGCCTGGCGTGGGGCGCGACGCTGGCAAGGCCAAGGCCCCGGCCACGGTTGGCGCGATGGCCGGCGTGCTGTTGAGCGTTGTTGACTGCGGGCTTGGCTGGCTTGCCTGAGGCGCTGCGGGTGTTGCCGGGGCGGGCACTGCCTGCGCCCAGGGCGACGCTGGCAAACCAGCCGCCATCACCAGCAGCAGATGGGGCAGCCAGCGCACGCTTGCGGGCGATTTGCCGCGTTGGCCAAAACGGTGGCTCAACGCGCAGTTTCCTCGATCAAGCGCCCGGCCTCGATCAGCAATTGGCGATCACAGCGCTCGGCAATGCTGCGGTCATGCGTGACCAAAACCAGCGTGGTGCCGGCCTCGCGGTTCATCTCGAACATCAGCGCCATCACCTTCTCGCCGGTGGCGTGGTCCAGGCTGCCGGTAGGCTCGTCGGCCAAAAGCACGGCGGGGGCCACCACAAACGCGCGGGCCAGCGCCACGCGCTGCTGCTCGCCGCCCGACAAAGTGCGCGGATAGTGCTTGAGCCGCTCGCCCAGGCCCACGCGTTTGAGCATCTCGGCGGCCCGCTCGCTCGCGTCAGGTGCGCCCAACAGCTCCAGCGGCAGCATCACGTTCTCAAGCGCGCTCAAGTGGCCCAGCAGCTGAAAGCTCTGGAATACAAAGCCCAGCTTGCGCGCGCGCAGCCCGGCGCGTTCGTCCTCGTTCAGCGCAAAAACGTCCTCGCCGTCGATGCGCACCGTGCCATTGGTGGGGTGATCCAGCCCGGCGATGATGGCCAGCAAAGTGCTCTTGCCCGAGCCCGACGCGCCCACGATGGCGGTGGACTGGCGGCGCTGCAGCGCGAAGTTGATGTCGTGGAGAATCGTCAGCGTGCCGGTTGAATCGGTGACGGATCGGTTGACGTGTTCAACCGAAATGATGGGATCGCTCATGAGATGGATTTTTGCGCAACCGGGGTCGCGGCGAGTGGCGCTGCTGCACTGTAGCGCGCTGGCTTTGAGCCTGTTTTTTGGCGTGGCGGCTGGCGCGGCCGAGGCCGCCACCGGCGCCCCAAAAACCGTGCTGGTGCTGGGCGACAGCTTGTCGGCCGAATACGGCTTGGCGCGAGGCACGGGCTGGGTGGCTTTGCTGGAGGCGCGCTTGTTGCAAGACCAAGTCAACGCCCATCTGGTGAACGCCAGCATCAGTGGCGATACCACGTCGGGCGGGCGCTCACGCTTGCCCGCGCTGTTGGTGCGGCACCAACCCAGCCACGTGGTGATCGAGCTGGGTGGCAATGACGCACTGCGTGGCCTGCCTTTGCAGATGACCCACGACAACCTGCTGGCGATGGTGACAACTGCCAAAGCGAGCGGCGCCAAGGTGATGATCATCGGCATGCAGATGCCACCCAACTACGGCGCGCGCTACGGCCGTGACTTTACGGCCTTGTTTGCCGACGTGGCCCACGCCCAGGGCACGGCGCTGCTGCCCTTTTTGCTGGCCGGCGTGGCCGATGGGCCGCAAGCCGACACCTTGTTCCAGGCCGACCGCATCCACCCCAAGGCCGAGGCCCACCCGCGCTTGATGGCCAATGTGTGGGCGGTCATGAAGCCCTGGTTGAAGTAGGCCCTCAGCCCCAGTCTGCGCTACGGCGGGCGGCGCGGGGCCTTGGTCCTTTGACGCGATTCAGCGTGTGTTCTGGCGTTCGCGGTCGTTGATCTGTTCACGATCTGTGCGATCACCCCGGTTCTGCGGCCCGGCGCTGCGTCGTTCATCCTTGGTGTCCCGGGCTTCGGGCGCGGCGTCCTTGGGCGGCCGGACCACCGGCGCGGCCACGGTCATGCGCGGGGCCTCGGTGGCGCGCGGCGCCTCAGTTTTGCGTGGTGCGACATCCGGCTCACGTGGCGTGGGCGCGACGGCCGGCGGCGCCAAGGGGGTTTGGCGCCGATTGGCGGCGCCGCCATCGGGCTCTCGGGGGCCAGCCTCACGGGGCACCCCATCACGGGGCGCACCAACACGCGGGCCGGTCGCGCGCGGCGCCATCTCAAGCGGGGCTGACCGTGTGGGGCCCATCTCGCGTGGCGTCGGGTCGCGTGGGCCGGCTTCACGGGGCGCCATCTCGCGAGGATCCCGAGGCCCACGCTGGTCACGTTCGCGCGGCGCAGGCTCGCGACCGTCACGTTGCGGCCCCCAGCTTGGCTCAGACTGGCGCGGCCCTTGCGGCGGGCTGACCACCACGGGCGGACGCTGCACCATCGCAGGGGATGGCGGCACCAAGCCGCGTGGCATCACCACCTGGGGCGGCGGCGGGCGCCGGCCGTCACCACGATCACCACGATCAGCATGCTCGCCACCACGATCACCCCCTCGCTCACCCCCGCCGCCGATGCGGATGTTGATGCCCAGCAGCGGGCCGCCGATCCAGGCGCTGAGCGCGGGGGCGTAAACCGCGTGGCCGCCCCATTGGCCGTGCCCCTCGCGTGGGTCACGCGGGCCCATCCGATCGCTGCGGCCCCAGGCGCCTCCCCTGCCATTCGGGCCCGGCGACCAACCCCAGCGCCCTTGCCAAATCAACCACGAGCCATAGTGAAACGGCGCAAAGCCCCAGGGCGCAGCGTCGATCCAGGTCCAGCCCCAGGGTGCCACCCAGGCCCAGCGGCCGTCTTGAAACGGGGCCCAGCCCGGCGCCACCTGGCGCGGCAGCCACACGCTGCCTTGCTCGGGGATCTCCACCCAGTCACCGTGCTGGTCCAGGTCTTGCCAGCCGGCCATGCTGGCGGGCACGTGTTGGGCGGTGTTGGGGGCGTCATCGTGGCGCTCGTCGCGGGCCACCCAATCGGCAAACACGTCGCGATCCACCGAGGCCCAGGCATAACGCGTGCGCCCGGCATCGTGTCTGTGGCCGACATCCAGCCACACATCGGCACGGCGCCCGGCGGGGATGGTGAGCGCGCTGTCGTGGCCCAAAAACTGCAACTCGCCACGCCAAACCGTGGCCAAGGTGGCCGGCGTGCGGGCCAGGGCCTGGCGGTCAAAACGGTAGTGGCCTGGGCGCATCGGCAGCCACCGGCCTTCGGGCGTGATGAGCTCAATAGCGTTGCCCTCGTCAGCGTCACCCCGGTTCAGGTTTCGGCCCGCCAAATCCGCCAAACGCAGCGCCACCGTGCCCGCTTGCAACTGCAAAACCAGGCCTTTTTCGTCCAGGTCTTGCAGCGTCAGTTCGGTGTCGGGGCCCAGGCGCACGGTGGTATTGCCCACCCGCAATTCGGCGCGGGCATTGGCGCCGGTGCGTAAACGATCCCCCTCGGCCAGTGGCCAGTTGCGCAAAGGCTGCTGAGGCGAGCCCAACCACTGGCCACTGTCGCGATCAAACCAGTGCACGTCGCCTTGCAAGGTGCTCAGGCGGCCGACCAGACTTGGCAACTCGCCTGGCACGGCACCGGCATGGGCCGGGCTGGTGATGCCCAGCCAGCCCAAGGCGAGCAGCGGCAAGGCCACGCACCACAACCACGGCAACCAGCGCGCCAAACCTTGAACTTGGCGCGTTTGCAGCAGCGCTGTACGGGCATTTATTGGGCCAGTTTCGGCACGGATCATGGCCTGTCTCCACCACCCACCACGGGGCGGCATGGCACTACAACGTTTGCTGGGCCGCAATCGCTGACGCAGCGCAGTTGCTGGTTTGTAAACCCGTGCGTTTTTGGGCAGCAAGCAGTCAATCAGTCAGTCGTCAACCGCCGCGTCGCCCAGCTCTGGGAACAGCACGCTGGTATAGCCCAGCTGGGTGAGGTCCGTCATGCGTGTGGGGTAGAGCCGGCCGATCAAGTGGTCGCATTCATGCTGCACCACGCGGGCATGGAAGCCGTCGGCCTCGCGGTCAATGGCCGTGCCAAATTGATCGACGCCGGTGTAGCGGATGCGCGCCCAGCGGGGCACCTTGCCACGCAAACCCGGCACCGACAAACAGCCCTCCCAGCCATCGACCAACTCGTCCGACAAGGGCGTGATCTGCGGGTTGATCAAGACGGTGAGCGGCAGTGGCGGCGCCTCGGGGTAGCGCTCGTTGTGCTGGAAGCCAAAGATCACCAATTGCAGGTCGACACCAATCTGTGGTGCGGCCAGGCCTGCGCCGTTGGCCGCCACCATGGTGTCGTGCATGTCGGCCACCAGGGTGGCCAACTCGGTTGTATTGAACTCGCTCACGGGCAGCGCCACCCGCAGCAATCGGGCATCGCCCATTTTTAAAATTTCACGGGCTGCCATGTTGGGGTTCGTCGTCGTTGGGTTGAGTTTGATCGGCCGGCGGCACGGCTTCAAGCAAGGCCAGCAAGCCCGCTTCGTCCAGCACCACCAGGCCCAGTTCGCGGGCGCGGTCGAGCTTGCTGCCGGCGTCAATGCCGGCCACCACATAACTCGTTTTTTTGGACACCGAGCCGGCCACTTTGCCACCGGCGGCCTCGATCATGGCCCGGGCCTCGTCGCGGCCCAGCGTGGGCAAAGTGCCCGTGAGCACCAGTGTTTTGCCCGCCAGCACCTGCGGCGCCACGTTGGCCGCCGCGCCCTCGCCTTCGGGCCAGGTGATGCCAGCCGCGCGCAGCATCTCCACCACCTCGCGGTTGTGCGGCTGGTCAAAAAAAGTGCGGATGCTGACGGCCACCACCGGGCCCACGTCCTTGACTTGCTGCAACTGCCCGGTGCTGGCATCCATCACCGCATCGAGCGCGCCAAAGTGCTTGGTCAGGTCCTTGGCCGTGGCCTCGCCCACTTGGCGGATGCCCAGCGCAAACAAGAACCGCGGCAAGGTGGTGCGCTTGCTTTTTTCCAGTCCGGCCACCAGGTTGACGGCGCTTTTTTCACCCATGCGTTCCAGCGCCGACAGCTTGGCCACGCCCAGCGTATACAGCTCGGGCAAGGTGCGTATCAGGCCGCCGTCCACCAGCTGGTCCACCAGCTTGTCGCCCAGGCCCTCGATGTCCATCGCGCGCCGGCTGGCAAAGTGCAGCAAGGCTTGCTTGCGCTGGGCGGGGCAAAAAAGCCCACCCGTGCAGCGGTGGTTGACGCCGCCGCGCTCACGTTGCACGGCGCTGCCGCACGCGGGGCAGGTGCTGGGCATGCGGAAATTGGGCACATAGACCGGCCTGCCAGCGGGCCGGGCAAGCAAGGCGGCATCCGGCCTTGCGTTTGCTTCCAGATCGCGGGTCAAATCTGGCCGCTTGTCTAACGCGTTAACCACGCGCCCAACCACCTCGGGGATCACGTCACCCGCGCGCCGCACGATCACTTGATCACCCACGCGCACGCCCTTGCGGCGCAGCTCAAACAGGTTGTGCAAGGTGGCGTTGCTCACCGTGGTGCCGCCCACAAAAACCGGCGCCAACTTGGCCACCGGCGTGAGCTTGCCGGTGCGCCCCACCTGGATGTCGATGCGCTCCAGCAAGGTGATCTGCTCTTGCGCCGGGTATTTGTGCGCCACCGCCCAGCGGGGCTCGCGGCTCACAAAGCCCAGTCGCTGCTGCAAAGCCAGCGAGTTGACCTTGTAAACCACGCCGTCGATGTCAAACGGCAGGGCGTCACGCCGCGCGCCAAGAGTGCGGTGGAACAGCACCAGCCCGGCCGCCCCCAGCGCTACGGTGCGCTCAGTGCATACCGGCACGCCCATGGCGGCCAGCGCGTCCAGCGTGGCGGCATGGGTGGCGGGCCGCTCCCAGCCTTGCACGTCGCCCAGCCCGTAGGCAAAAAAGCTCAAAGGGCGTTGTGCCGCCACCGCCGGGTCCAGTTGGCGCACCGCGCCGGCCGCAGCGTTGCGGGGGTTTACAAAGGTTTTGTCGCCGCGTTCACGCTGGCGCTCGTTCAGGCGTTCAAAGTCGTCGCGGCGCAAATACACCTCGCCGCGCACCTCCAGCACCGGCGCGGTGACGCCCACCAGGCGCAGCGGGATCTTGTTGAGGGTGCGGATGTTTTGCGTCACGTCCTCGCCGGTTTCGCCGTCGCCCCGGGTGGCGGCCTGCACCAGCACGCCGTGTTCGTAACGCAGGTTCAAGGCCAGCCCGTCGAACTTGAGCTCGGCCGCGTACGCCACCGGCGGCGCGTCGTCGCCCAGCTCCAGCTCGCGCCGCACGCGGGTGTCAAAGGCCTCGGCGCCGCTGGCTTCGGTATCGGTCTCGGTGCGGATGCTGAGCATGGGCACGGCGTGGCGCACGGTGGCAAAACCAGCCAGCACCTGGCCCAGCACACGCTGGGTGGGTGAATCAAGCGTCAACAGCTCGGGGTGGGCGGCTTCAATCGTCTGCAGGGCCGCAAACTGGCGGTCGTACTCGGCGTCGGGCACCTCGGGCGCGTCCAGCACGTAGTAGCGGTGCGCGTGGTGTTGCAGCCAGCGGCGCAGCTCGGCGGCACGCCCGGCCGTGGGCTGGTCAGCAAGCGGCTTGGTTGCCGGCTTGGGAGCGCCCCCAAGGCCACCGCCTTGCGGCGCCCGCCCCCCCGAGGGGGAGGAGAAACACTTGGGGCGGCCCGGCGTTTGTTTCTCATGAGCCTGTTCGGCGCGGGTATCAGCAGACTTGACCGGGGGGCCGGCAGGGGGGGCACTATCGGGCGTGACGGGCATGGCGCAAGTGTAGAGTGGCGCCATTTAGCCGGCGTCGGGGCCGGTTTTACACCTGTAGCTCGCGCCGGGTTCACCATGCTCATTGCACCGCTGTTCCGACGTTTTTTGGCCGCGCTGATCGCCACGTTTTTGGGCCTGGGCGGACTGGCTGCGGCCGCTGGCCCCAAACCAGCGCGCCGCCGCCCATGCGTTTGCCCGGCACGGTGCAGCCACTGGCCTACCAACTGCACCTCACGGTGGACCCGGCCAAGCCGCAGCACAGTGGTGAGGTGGAAATCGAGCTCGCTTTGCAACGCGCGAAGAGAGCGCTCCGTCAAACCGGCCCGGGCCAAATGCGCAGTGCAGCCTTCAAAAGTGCTTCGCCCCGTTCCTCGATGGCTGCCTCGTCCCATGCAGCAAGCTGCATCAGCCCACGGTTCAGTTGCAGATTCGAGTGCTCGAACAGCGCCTTGCGCTTTGCATCGAACGCATAGTTCTGGAGCGCGCGATTCACGCCGTAGTGGACGAGAGTGAGGTTACCAATGCACGGAACCGCGTCCTGGCGCTTCAGGATCGATTGGGCCTGGGCATCCACGCCTTCGGTCAGGTACCGCATAGGCGCTGCAGCCAGCAGCTCATCACTTGAAACTTTGGTCCCGTCAGCCAGCGGCCAGTAGGTGTACCAGGACTGCGGCAGGATGTGGTCGATGTCCAGTGAGTCCAGCGCGAGCGGTATCGGCTCTTCGGTCTTCTCGGTCCGGGTCTCCGTTTCGAGGCGATGGAACACGGTACGCAACTTCGGCGCATCAAGGCGTCCGGGGTACATCGCACCATCAAGCCACTGTCGCCGAAACTCTTCATCGCCTGGCCAGCGAGACGCCTCACCAGTCAAGGCGGTGAGCGCTTTTCGGAACGACGCCGCGTTGAGGTCTGCTTCAATCAACCGACGCAGCTGCTGGGCAAAAACCTTGTTGTAGTTTTTGCGCGAGAGGCCGCAAACCGCACGCCGAACCAGGTACGACTCGATGCAGCGGAAGATCTCTTCCTGCTCAGCCTGCGGCAGGGCCGACGCGGCTACGCGCAAGACTAGCGCGTGGGTGGGAGACGCATCCCAGACAGCCACACTGCGGCCGAAGGCTGCGATCGGTGCGGCGCCGGCGCCAGTCACCAGCGCCTTGTAATGCTCGCCATATCGATTAAGCATCGCCAGCTGGGCGCTGGCATCGTGCAGACCTGGTGTGCCGTCAACAAACCGGCGATAGCCGGCGTACAGGCGGCCGACATCGATCTCGTCGCCAGTCTGGGCCTGCATTGCCGATTGAACAAACCACTCCAGCCGAGGCCGATTGAGGCGACCTCTGGACTGGGCCTCCGACCATAGCGGAGCCTCGAACTGGCTCCAGAGGTTGTTGTAGAGGTCGTCCGCGTCCGTACTAGCACGCATGAAGATGAAGTTCCGAATCAGGTCTGTTGCGTGCAGTTCGGCACCATGACCATTCAACGTCTCGAATATCACCTGGGCGTCGTCTTCATCGCTCAGCGAAATGCAGACAATGGACAAATCTGTGAGCACGGCCGAAGCAAGTGCCATACATCGCGTCGCGGAATCGCCCTCGGTGCTGTCGTTCACCCACTCGACCATCTGGTCATGAAAGAAGACGATCGCCTCCAGAGCCGGCGGATGCGTCACACCGATTTTGCGCAAGTTGCCGGTCTGAGTGAAGCTGGCCGGAAAGCGCAGACGAAGGTCATCCAACGAACTGGCAGTCATCGCCTGCTCATACTGCTTCCGGTCACGGAACGTGGGCCACAACTTGAAGCGTTCGACGGCCACATCCTCCATCGTTTCGGGGTTGGCATTGCTCAGGCATGCCTCAATCAGGGGCAGCAGCTTTTCATTCTTGGCCGAGCGCAGCGCGTGACTCAACGCCGTCAGCACGTACTGCAATGTGGTCAGGCGTTGTTGGCCGTCGATGATGTGGTGCCGCTCAACACCGAGCAATCCGACCTTCTTCTGCGGTTCCAATACCACCGCACCCATGAAGTGCGGGAAGACCTTGCCGTCCTGCAATCGCGCGTCAGCTTTGAGGCGAATGTCCTCCCATAGTCGACCCCATTGGTCATCACGATTCCACACGTAAGGACGCTGATAAAAGGGTACCCGGTACTGTCGGCGATCCTGAAAAATTTGCTGGATGTTGAAGGTTCTTGAATCCATCGTCGGGCCCTCCCTGGGCTGTCGTAATGTTCGCCATCGATAACAGTCAACCGTCGACGGGCCGGCCGGCCTCAGCCCATGATATTTGCTCGCATCACCCTGGAGGCCGTGAGCCTGTGCGCTGCCTGGCGCGGGCGGCAGGTGCTGCTGCTAGGAGCCTGGTATCAGCTGAACAAGCGCCGCGCGGCCGCTGAGCCGGCCGCCAGATCACGCGAGGCCAAGGCCGCGTACAGCTTGGCCAGGTCGCCTCCGATGGCCGCAAAAGCGTGCAGCGTGATGGGCCGGCCTTGGTCGTCGATCATGGCCGCGTCCATCTCGGCGGCCAACAGGCGGGCGGCCTCGTGCCAGGCCGGAAAGGGCTCGCCGGCTTCGGGTGTTTGGGGCACGTCGAGTGACAGCTGCAGCTCGCGCACCGCCGCCACGCCGGGGTCGTCGCTCAGGGCCACCTGGGAGTCAAAACTCAGCACCAGCATGGGCGGCGCGCCTTCGTCCACGCCGGGCATCACCAGGCGCCCGGGCAGCGTGCCCGGCACAAAGCCGTGGCGCTGGGCGCATTGCTGGATGTAGCCCACGCTCCAGGCCGCGCCGTTGGCGCGCAGCGTGATGGCCAATTGCGCGTCGTGGTCACCGGCAAAAGCGTCCAGTTCGCGGGCCCGGGCCACCACGTCCAGCATGTCGGGCAGATCGACCATGGCGCCCACGCCGTCGGCAAAACCTTGCAGCTTTTGTACAAATTCGGAGTACTCGATTTCATTGAGCGCGCCGCTGCGGTTGGCCAATAGCACCCCGCCCTGGAACTCACCGTAGCGCTGCCCCGAGGCAGGCAATTCCCAGTCGCCGGTATCGGCGTTCAGGCCTTCAATCAGGCAAGGTTTGGTGCCCGCGCGCCGCGACGGCGGCAAATGCAGCAAGGCCAGTTCACCGGTGATGGGCGCGTCCAGGCGCAGCAGGGCGATGGCGTCGATCAGTGGATCGAGCCGGGCCGTCTTGCGTGGTGCGGCGGGCCGGAAATCGCCCGTGGCCCGCGCCGTGTCAAGGCCCAAGGTTTGACCGTGTGCACTGCCAGCATCGTGGCCGCCGGCCGTGCGCTCGCCGCCAAGATCCAGGTCAAGGCCACCACCCGTCCCGGCAAGATCACCCGCGGCAATACCCGAGACCGCGCCAGCACCGTCGCCATGCAGCGACGGCTCAACACGCTGTGAATCCACCGCGTCGGGCAAGCGCGGGCTGGCTTTGCGGGCCGTCCACCAGCCGTTCACCAGCACCAGCACCAGCACCACGCCGCCCACGGCGGCCAGGCCTTCCATCAGCGTCAGGTTGAAACTCATGCGCGCTCCACCATGTTCACGGCGGCCTCCATGTCCACCGCGACGATGCGCGAAACCCCTTGCTCTTGCATCGTGACGCCTATCAGTTGTTCGGCCATTTCCATGGCGATCTTGTTGTGGCTGATGAATAAAAACTGCGTGCCCTTGTGCGACATCTCGGCCACCAGTTTGGCGTAGCGCTCGGTATTGGCGTCGTCCAGCGGCGCGTCCACCTCATCAAGCAAGCAAAACGGCGCCGGATTGAGCATGAAGATGGCAAACACCAGTGCGATGGCCGTGAGCGCTTTTTCACCACCCGACAGCAGGTGGATGGTGGAGTTTTTCTTGCCCGGCGGCTGGGCCATCACCTGCACGCCAGCGTCCAGAATCTCGTCGCCCGTCATTTGCAGGCGCGCCATGCCACCGCCAAACAAGATGGGGAACATGCGCCCAAAATGCTCGTTGACCTGGTTGAAGGTGGTGGCCAGCATGTCGCGGGTTTCAAGGTCGATCTTGTGGATCGCGCCCTCCAGCGTTTGGATGGCGTCCAGCAAATCAGCGTTTTGCGCGTCCAAAAAGGTCTTGCGCTCGCTGGCGGTGGTGAGCTCGTCCAGCGCCGCCAAATTGACCGCGCCCAATGCGCTGATGTCACGGGTGATGCGGTCGATCTCGCCTTGCAAGCCCCACAGCTTCACGCTGTTGGCTTCCACGTCGGCCGCCAGCAATTCAAGGTCTGCCCCCGCCGCCGTGAGTTGATCAAGGTACTGCGCGCCGCCCAGTTGCGCCGCTTGTGCCTCAAGTTGCAACTTGGTGATCTCGTCACGCAGCGGCTGCAAGCTGTGCTCAAAGCGCATACGCTGCTCGTCGGCCGCGCGCAAGCGGGCTGACAAATCGTCGTAAGCGCTGCGCTGCGCACCCAGCGCCTGTTCACGCTCCAGCTTGAGCGCCAACGCGGTTTGCAGGCCGGCCTGGGCGGCTGCGTCGTTGAGCGTGGCCAGCTCTTGCGCCAGTTGCTCGGCGGCCTGGTCGTTGTTGGCGTCTTGCTGCTGGGCGGTCTCGATGGCGCGTTGCAATTCAGCACGCCTGGCCGTCAAGGCCCTGGCCTGAAATTGCGACTCTTGCGCCCGGCGCTCCAGCGCGCGCCCGGCTTCACGCGCTTCGGTCAGGCGGCGCTCGGCGCTGATCACCAGCTCTTCAAGCTCGGCGTGGCGCTCCTGGGTATCGGCTAGCTGCATGTCCAGCTCTTCAAAGCGTGCTTCGCCCAGGGCGCGGCGTTCTTCAAGGCCTTCGATCTGGCCATCCACCTCGGCCAGCTCGTCGCCGAGTTGGCCGCTGCGCGCCAACGAGGCTTCGGCTTGCTGGCTCAGGCGCAGCAGCTCAACTTGCAGCTGATGCGCGCGAGTTTGCGCCTCGGCGGCATCACGGCGCGCGCCCACCAGGCGCTGGGTGGCGTCGGTGTAGGCGGCCTCGATGCGCACCAGGGCGCTGCGCGCTGCGTCGCTGATGAGGGTTTGCGCACGCTGCTGGCGGTCGAGGTTTTCAATCTCCTGGGCGCGGGCCAGCAGGCCGGCTTGCTCGGTGTCGGGCGCGTAAAAAGCCACCGCAAACTGACTGACCGCGTGGCCGGCCGGCGTCATGATGACCTCGCCGTGCGAGAGCTGACCACGCTGGGCCAGCGCGTCGTCCAGGTTGGGCGCGGTGAACACGCCTTCCAGCCAATCACCGAGCAAAGCCTTGAGGCCGTGGTCGCCCAGGTTTTGGCCCAGGCGCAGTTGGTCGGCCAGGCGGGGCAGGCTGGCGTGGCCCATCGCGGGTGTAGCGGGTGAAACACCGGTTTGCGGCGGCGTGTAAAACGCCAGCTTGGCCGGCGGCGCGTCGGATTCAAACGCGCGCAGCGTATCGATGCGGCCCACCTCCAGCGCGCTCAGGCGCTCGCGCAGCGCGGCCTCCAGGGCGGTTTCCCAGCCGGGCTCGATGTGGATGCGCGTCCACAGGCCGCTCAAGGCCTCGAGCCCATGTTTGGCCAGCCACGGCTTGAGCTTGCCCTCGGTTTGCACCTTGTCTTGCAGCGCGCGCAGGGCCGACAAACGCGCGCTGATGCCGCTGTGCTTGGCGCTCTCGGCGTTGGCGGTTTGCTGCATCTCGCGGCGCTGTTCGTCCAGCAACGGCGCTTGCTCTTGCAGCTCAAACAGGCGGGTCTCGGCCAGGGCACGGGCTTCGTCGGCGGTGCCGCTTTGGCCACGCAGCTCGTCAAGGCGATGCAGGTCGGGCACGGTGAGGGTGCGGCGCTCGGCGTGCAGGCGCTCGCGGCGCGTGGTGAACTGGCGGCTTTGCTCGCCGATGTTGCGGCTGTCGGCGGCCAGCACCTGGATTTGCTGCTGCACGCCGCCCACCAAGCTGCGTTGCTGGTTGGCGCGGGCCTGGGCCGCGCGCACCGCGTCTTCGGTATCGGGCAGGCGCTCGTTTTGCTCCTCGGCTTGCGCCCCCAGGATCTCGGCCTGCTCTTCGGCGCTGGCAATTTGCTCGGCAACCGCCTCCAGCTCGCCTTCGGCTTGTTCGCGCTTTTGCAACCACAGCGCTGTTTGCGCCTGCAAATCGTTGAGGCGCTGCTGCGCACGCTGGCGGCCTTCTACAACGTAGCGGATGCGCTCTTCAAGCCGGCTCACCTCCAGTGCTGCCTCGGCCAACGCGCCTTGCGCGGTGTGCAGCTGGTCGCTGGCGGCGTAGTGCGATTGGCGCACCACCTCAAGATCGGCCTCGACATGGCGCAGCTCGGCCAGCCGGGCTTCGAGCGCGTTGGTGCTCTCTGCCACCGCTTTTTGCACCCGGCTTTCTTCAGTGGCGGCGTCGCGGTGTTTCAAGAACCAAAGCTGGTGCAGCTTCAGCGCGCCTGCGGCCTGCAAGCTGTTGTAGCGCGCGGCCACGGCGGCCTGCTTTTCGAGCTTTTCGAGGTTGGCGTTCAGCTCGCGCAGGATGTCGTCGACGCGGGTCAGGTTTTCACGCGTGTCCTTGAGCCGGTTTTCGGTCTCGCGGCGGCGCTCTTTGTACTTGCTGACGCCGGCCGCCTCTTCAAGAAACAGCCGCAGCTCTTCGGGGCGTGACTCAATGATGCGGCTGATGGTGCCCTGGCCGATGATGGCGTAGGCGCGTGGGCCCAGGCCGGTGCCCAAAAACACGTCTTGCACGTCGCGCCGGCGCACGGGCTGGTTGTTCAAAAAGTAGCTGCTGCTGCCGTCGCGGGTGAGCACACGCTTGACCGCGATCTCGGCGTATTGGGCCCATTGGCCACCGGCGCGCGCGTCTTCATTCGAAAACACCAACTCCACGCTGGCGCGGCTGGCCGGCTTGCGGTTGCCCGAGCCGTTGAAGATCACGTCCTGCATGCTTTCGCCACGCAGCTCGCTGGCACGGCTCTCGCCCAGCACCCAGCGCACGGCATCCATGATGTTGGACTTGCCGCAGCCGTTGGGGCCTACCACGCCAATGCGCTGGCCGGGCAACTGGAAGGTGGTGGGCTCGGCGAAGGACTTGAAGCCCGAGAGCTTGATCTGGTTCAGGCGCATGGGCTGGAGGGCGGGCGCGGCTGCGGGCGGAGCCGCTGGCAGCAGGTGTTTTCGCGGGGTTCAACTCGCCGGAATAAACCCGCAAGTGATTGATTTATATAGGATTAAGGCGCGGTCCGACGCCATCAAAAGAGGCCGGATGATACCATCGCTCCCCCTGCAAACCCTGAGCTACCAGCCGCTCCGATCATGGCCAAGAAGACCTCGCACGCCCTGCCTGCCCTGAGTGAGCGCCCCGAGGCCGACGACCTACGTCGGCCGCCCCCCAAGGGGGCAAGGACACTCGGGAGCGGCCCGTCGTTTCCTCGTGAGCGCCCGCTGCCGCCCAACCCACCCAGCGCGCCCAGCAAAGCGCTGCACGTGTTTGAGAATCCGTCGCCGGCGCGTGACTACGTGATCCAGTTCCAGGTGCCCGAGTTCACCTGCCATTGCCCGCTCACCGGTCAGCCCGACTTTGCGCACTTCACGATCGACATGATTGCCGACAAGCTGTGCATCGAACTCAAGAGCCTGAAGATGTACTTCTGGAGCTATCGCAACGAGGGCGCGTTCCACGAGAAGGTGACCAACACCATCCTGGACGACATCGTGGCCGCTAGCGCGCCGCGTTATGTGCGCATCACCGCCAAGTGGTATGTGCGCGGCGGCATCTACACCAACGTGATCGCCGAGCACCGCCAGAAGGGCTGGAAGCCCCAGCCCGCCGTGGATTTGCCGTCCATGCCGATGGAGCGTGGGCTGCTGGGGTGAGCGCGCACTGGCTGGCGCCGGCCAGTCTCGCCCAGGCCAAGGCCACGGGCGCGGCGGCCACCCTGGCCACGCATTGGCCTGCGGTACTGGCCGCAGCCGCCACCGGCGTGGCCATCGCCATGAACGTGGGCAAGGTGCCGCTAGGAGCCTGTCGGGCTTGGGGTCGGGCCCGCGCCGGGGAGAGTTTCGGTGCCGGGCTAGACGTCGACGAGGCGTGTGGCCAAGCCACACAACGAG
>JAYWDK010000192.1:0-5285 GCA_043779845.1 Betaproteobacteria bacterium
CTTCCACCGCTTCTTGCACGGTGAAGGCGGGGATGCCGCGGGGCACCGGCACGCCAAACTGGCGCAGGATGTCTTTACCCTGGTATTCGTGGATTTTCAAAGCAGGCTCCTCGGGATGTGTTGGGTGAGAGTGTGGCGTTGATGGCTGACCGCAAGCTGATTGTGGGGTGGTGTGTGGGACAGCGCGTGGGTCGGCGCGTGGGTCGGCCGTTGCGGGTCAGGCCGGGATGAAGTGATGAATGACGGGGCGGCGCAAGAAGGTGGGTTGGCGTGGCATTTCCTGACGTCACACCGACGCGGCTTCCAGCCCGTTGTCAAAGTGCGCGCGCATCAGTCGCGTGGCTTCGGGCGAATTGCGGGCGCTGATGGCCGCCATCACCGCGCCGTGTTCGGCCAGCGATTCCGCCAGGCGGCCTTGCTTGAACAGCGACAAGTGCCGGTTGAGCTTCATCACCTTGCGCAAGTCTTGCACGATCTGTGCGCTCCAGCGATTGCCCGCCACGTCCAGCAGCAGCAAGTGAAACTGCTCGTTGGTGGCAAAAAACGCATCGCGCTGGCGCACCTGTTTTTCAAGTTTGTCGTGCAGCGCCTGCAAGTCGGCCAATTGGGCCGCCGTGGCCTTGCTGGCCACGATGCCCGCCGCGTCGCTTTCAAGCAGCGCCATCAGGTGATAAACCTGGGCCACGTCGGTGGTCGACATCTCGGTGACATAAGCGCCACGCCTGACCTTCATGGTGACCAGGCCCTCGGCGGCCAGCACCTTGAGCGCCTCGCGCAGTGGCGTGCGGCTGATGCCGTACTCCGTGCTGAGCTTTTGCTCGTCGATCCAGCTGCCAGGCTCCAGCTCACGGCTGAAGATCTGGTGGCGCAGGCGCTCGGCCACGTCCTGGTACAGGGCGCGTGGTTTCAGTGAGCGGCTGGCGTCGGGTGGGGGGCCAGCGGGCAGGGCAACGGCAGGCAAAGTGGATGGCTCCGGGCGACAGTGTCAGGCGGGTGAAATTTGAATTAATAATTATGCATCATGTATGATGGTTGGCATCAACGCCCGGCCCGCACCAAGGATCACAGCATGTCAAACACCCCTGAATTCAACCCTGCCACGCTTGAGCAATGGGTCAAGGCGGCCGCCAAATCGGCGCCTGCGGGCGATGTGGCGGCACTGAACTGGACCACGCCAGAGGGCTTGGTGGTGAAGCCGCTGTACACCGCCACTGATACCGCCGGCCTGGCATTTGCCAACACCTTGCCGGGCTTTGAGCCCTTTGTGCGTGGCCCGCAAGCCACCATGTACGCGGTGCGGCCCTGGACCATCCGCCAGTACGCGGGTTTTTCAACCGCCGAAGAAAGCAATGCGTTTTATCGCAAGGCCTTGGCGGCAGGCGGGCAGGGCGTGAGCGTGGCGTTTGACCTAGCCACCCACCGTGGCTACGACAGCGACCACCCGCGTGTGACGGGCGACGTGGGCAAGGCGGGCGTGGCGATTGACTCGGTCGAGGACATGAAGATCCTGTTCGACCAGATCCCGCTAGACAAAGTGAGTGTGTCCATGACCATGAACGGCGCCGTGCTGCCGGTGCTGGCGGGTTACGTGGTGGCGGCCGAAGAGCAGGGCGTGGCGCAGGCGCTGCTCAGCGGCACGATCCAGAACGACATCCTCAAAGAGTTCATGGTGCGCAACACCTACATCTACGGCCCCGAGCCCAGCATGCGCATCATTGGCGACATCATCGAGTACACGGCCCAGCAGATGCCGAAGTTCAACTCGATCTCGATCTCGGGCTACCACATGCAAGAGGCCGGTGCCAACCAGGCGCTGGAGCTGGCGTTCACGCTGGCCGACGGCAAGGAGTACGTCAAAACCGCCCAGGCCAAGGGCCTGAACGTGGACGACTTTGCGCCGCGCCTGAGCTTCTTCTGGGCGATTGGCATGAACTTCTATCTGGAGATCGCCAAGATGCGTGCGGCCCGCTTGCTGTGGTGCCGCATCATGAAGGGCTTTGACGCCAAGAATCCCAAGAGCCTGATGCTGCGCACGCACTGCCAGACCTCGGGCTGGAGCTTGACCGAGCAAGACCCGTACAACAACGTGGTGCGCACCACTATTGAGGCCATGGCGGCGGTGTTTGGCGGCACGCAGAGCCTGCACACGAACAGCTTCGACGAGGCAATAGCCCTGCCCACCGAGTTTTCGTCGCGCATTGCCCGCAACACCCAACTCATCATTCAAGAAGAAACCCACATCACGGCGGTGGTTGACCCCTGGGCCGGCAGCTACATGATGGAGAGTCTCACCCAGGACATGGCCGACGCGGCCTGGGCCATCATCGAAGAAGTCGAGGCCATGGGCGGCATGATCCGGGCCGTTGACTCGGGCTGGGCCAAGCTCAAGATCGAGGCCAGCGCGGCTGAAAAACAAGCCCGCATCGACAGCGGCCGCGACGTGATCGTGGGCGTCAACAAGTACAAGCTCAAAACCGAAGACTTGCTCGAAACCCGTGAGGTCGACAACGTGATGGTGCGCGACGGCCAGATCGCGCGGCTGCAAAAAATCAAGGCCACGCGCAACACGGCGGGCGTGCAACAAGCCCTGCAGGCGCTCATCGACGCGGCCCAAACGGGCCAGGGCAACCTGCTTGATTTGTGCATCAAGGCCATGCGACTACGGGCCACGGTGGGCGAGGTGAGCGACGCGCTGGAATCGGTGTACGGCCGCCACCGCGCCGACATCCAGAAGGTGACCGGCGTGTACGCCGCGGCCTACGACTCGGCCGAAGGCTGGGACAAGCTGAAGGCCGAGATCGCCGCTTTTGCTGACGACCAGGGCCGGCGCCCACGCGTGATGATCGCCAAGCTGGGCCAGGACGGCCATGACCGCGGCGCCAAGGTGGTGGCCACGGCGTTTGCCGATCTGGGCTATGACGTGGACATGGGCCCGCTGTTCCAGACGCCCGAAGAATGCGCGCGCCAGGCGATCGAGAACGACGTGCACGCGGTGGGCATTTCCACCTTGGCGGCCGGCCACAAAACCCTGGTGCCGGCCATCATCGCCGAGCTGCGCAAGCAGGGCGCCGACGACATCATCGTGTTCGTGGGCGGCGTGATCCCCAAGCAGGACTACGGCTTTTTGTACGACGCGGGTGTCAAGGGCATTTATGGCCCGGGCACGCCGATCCCGGTGAGTGCGAAGGACGTGCTTGAGCAGATCCGCGCGGCGCAACGGGGCTCGCATCAGGCGGTGGCAACCGATGGATCGGCTCAGTTTCTCGCCGGTGGCGTGGCCTGACCAGGCTGGTTGCCCATGGCAGACCTGCTCCACGGCGACGCCGCTTGCGCCTACATGCTGGCCTTGGCGCCAGCCACGGATGACGACTTCGAGGCCTTGCTGTCCCGGCGCCTGGCCGCCATGCACGAGAGCTTGCAGCGCCTGGGCCGGTTTGACCCGCAGCGGGCGCGTGAGCGGCTCAGCCGCGCGTTTGAGCCCGCCCATACCCGCCACATCCTGATGGGCGGTGAGCGCGTGGGCTTTGTGGTGCTGCTGCCCCAGGGCGACCACCTGATGCTCGATCACCTGTACGTGGCACCGCAAGCCCAGCGCCGGGGCGTGGGCACCTGGGTGCTGACGCAGGTGCTTGAAGAAGCCGACAGGCTGGGCTTGCCGGTGCGCCTGATGGCGCTCAAACAAAGCGAAGCCAACCATTTTTACCAGCACAACGGGTTCGAGTTGCAGCATGAAAGCGAGTGGGATTTGCATTACGTGCGGCCCGCGCCCGGAGAGCGTGATGCGTGACGCCGTGCCCATATCCAAGCTGGCCTTGCCGGCGCCCGACCAGGCCTTGTTTGACGCCGTTCTGGGCGCGCCCAACGCCGCGCAGCGCCGTGCCGTGGCCAAGGCCATCACCTTGCTGGAGTCCACCCGCGCCGACCACCGCCAACGTGCCGACGCGCTGCTCAATGCGCTGTTGCCCGCCACCGGCAGGTCATTCCGTTTGGGTATCAGCGGCGTGCCGGGCGTGGGCAAATCCACCTTCATCGAGGCGCTGGGCCTGCACCTGATTGGCCTGGGCCACCGCGTGGCAGTGCTGGCGGTGGACCCGTCGTCCAGCATCAGCGGGGGCTCCATCCTGGGCGACAAAACCCGCATGGAGCGCCTGTGCATGGATGAGCGCGCCTACATCCGGCCCAGCCCCGCCAGCGGCACCCTGGGCGGCGTGGCCGAAAAAACCCGTGAGGCGCTGCTGGTATGCGAGGCGGCGGGCTTTGATGTCGTCATCATCGAAACCGTGGGCGTGGGCCAAAGCGAAACCGCCGTGGCCGGCATGGCCGACATGTTTGTGCTGATGCAATTGCCCAACGCCGGTGATGACCTGCAAGCCATCAAAAAAGGCGTGATGGAGCTGGCCGACCTGGTGCTCATCAACAAGGCCGACATCGACCCGATGGCCGCCACCCGGGCCCGCGCCCAGATCAGCGCGTCGCTGCAATTGCTGGGCTCGCTTGGCAACCCCGACAACAACTCGCATGACCAGGCCGCGTGGCACCCCAGGGTGCTGCAACTCAGCGCGCTCAAGGGCTCGGGCCTGCCTGATTTTTGGGCCGCCGTGGGCACATTTCGCCAACTGCAAACCGCCAATGGCCGCTTTGCCGGCCGCCGCCACGCGCAAGACCAGGCGTGGATGTGGGAGCGCATCGACGCCGGCCTCAAGCAGCGCTTCAAGGCCCACCCCGAGGTGTGCGCCGCCTTGCCCGCGCTGACCGCCGAGGTGCGCGCCGGCCGCCTGGCCGCGTCGGTGGCCGCGCGCCGGCTGCTTGATCTGTTTCATTGAATCCGAGCCTGTCTCAACACCCGATCCGAACTTTCTGCGAACGAGGAACCATGCCATGCACGACATCCAGCAAAAACTAGAAGCCATGCGCGCCCAGGCCCGCTTGGGTGGCGGCGAAAAACGCATTGCCGCTCAGCACGCCAAAGGCAAGCTCACCGCCCGTGAGCGGCTGGAGCTGCTGCTTGACGAAGGCACGTTTGAAGAGTGGGACATGTTTGTCGAGCACCGCTGCAACGATTTCGGCATGCAGGCCAACCGCCCGCCGGGCGACGGCGTGGTGACAGGTTACGGCATGATCAACGGCCGCCTGGTGTTCGTGTTCAGCCAAGATTTCACCGTCTTCGGCGGCGCGCTCTCCGAGGCCCACGCCGAGAAAATCTGCAAGGTGATGGACCAGGCCATGAAGGTCGGTGCGCCGGTGATCGGCCTCAACGATTCGGGCGGCGCGCGCATCCAGGAAGG
>JAYWDK010000193.1:0-5272 GCA_043779845.1 Betaproteobacteria bacterium
CTACCCGTTCACGCTGTCGCCGGAGATCGCCGCGCTGTCGATGTCGGGCAGCTCGGCGGTGGTGGCCATCAACGCGCTGATGCTCAAGCGCACCAAGCTTGCGGGCATCAATCGTGCGGGATCACCGGGCGTGCAGCCGACCGCCGCGAAGCTTGCCGCAGGAGCGTCGGCATGAGCGATCCGATGCGCCCCCCGTGCCAATATGACCTGCCGCACCTACCCCTGATAAATCAGTGAGCAACGAGGTAGGTATGACGATCAACCAGCAACCCAAGGTTCCGATGCACGCAGTGAAGAGTTCAGCCGATCCGGGCGCCTCGCAAGGAGCCCGTAGGGCGACTGAAGAGGCGCCCGGATCGGCGCCGCCGGGTGAGCATCTCTGCAACGACGCCGAGGTGGTCCCACGCGCCCGTCGCAGGCAGTTCTCCAACGCCGACAAGCGGCGCATTCTGCAGGCCGTGGACAACTGCACCAAGCCCGGCGAGATCGGTGCGCTGATGCGCTGCGAGGGTGTGTATTCATCGTCGCTGAGTACCTGGCGGCGCCAACGCGAGGCCGCCGATCTGGCTGCCCTGGCGCCTGTCAAGCGCGGCCCCAAGACCGACCCTCACCGTGCCGAGACCCTGCACATCGCACAGCTCACGCGTGAGCGCGACAGCCTCAAGAGCCGCCTGGACAAGGCGCTGTTGGTGATCGACGTCCAAAAAAAACTTGCAGCCTTGCTGGGCAACTCGATGGACGCCAGCGGCGGCTTGCTGTGATCGCCGCCGTGCACGAACTCACCCCCGCGCTGGGCGCTGGCGCGGCATGCGCGGCCTTGGGCCTGCCACGCGGCGCGCCCGCTCGCCAGCATGCTCAGGCACGCCGCGCAAGCCTGGTCGGGCCACTGCCGCAACGCAGGGCGCGAGCCCGTCCGCCGCTGGCGCTGGATGCCCAGGAGAACGCGCTGCTGCTTGACACGCTCAACAGCGAACGCTTCGCCGACACGGCGCCTGCGGCTGTGCACGCCATACTGCTCGACGAGGGCCGCTACCTGGGCTCGGTGCGCACCATGTACCGGCTGCTGGCCCTGCATGGCGGCTCACGTGAGCGGCGCAACCAGCTCACCCACCCGGCCTACGTCAAGCCCGAACTGTTGGCTGTTCAGCCCAACCAGGTCTGGTCCTGGGACATCACGAAGTTGAAGGGGCCGGCCAAGTGGACCTGCTTCCACCTCTACGTGATCCTGGACATCTTCAGCCGTCACGTGGTGGGCTGGCTGATCGCCGAGCGCGAGAGTGCCGACCTGGCCGAGCAACTCATCGCCGACTGCGTGTCGCGTCACAACGTGGAGCCCGGCATGCTCACCCTGCACGCCGACCGGGGTGCCGCGATGCGCTCCAAGCCGGTGGCCGCCTTGCTGGTGGACCTGGACATCGCCAAGAGCCACAGCCGACCCCACGTCTCGGACGACAACCCGTACTCGGAGTCGCAGTTCAAGACCATGAAGTACCGGCCCGACTTCCCCAAGCGCTTCGGTTGCATCGAGGACGCTCGCCTGCACTGCCAGGAGTTCTTCGCCTGGTACAACAACGAGCACCGGCATTCAGGCATCGGCTACATGACGCCGCAGGCCGTGCACTACGGCCATGCGCAGGCGCTGCGCGAAGTCCGGCAGGTGGCCCTCGATGCGGCTTTTCTTGCCACGCCCAATCGCTTCAAGGGCCGTCGCCCAGCACCGTTCAATCTGCCAACTGCGGTTTGGATCAACCCACCAGTAACCGAGACCATCAGACCGAAAACACCCGAACCTTGCACCTTAAATTCATGACGCCGGGTGCAGCAAAGTCATTGACACGTTCCGCCAGCCCAGCGTGGCTTGCCGCTGGCTGATGTTGTCGCCCAGCCACCACAGCGCCACCAACTCTTGGTTGGCGGCCCGCAGCGCGCTAAATTGCCGCGCCCGGATCTGGGCCTTGATCTGCACCAAAAAGTCACCATAACCCGCAGGTGGCGCGGCCTCGACGGCCTCGGCGGGCATGGCGGGCACTTGGGCAATGGCGGCGGTTTTGGGCTCAGAACTCATAACCCAGGCCCCCCAGTTTTTGCCGGATCAGCGCGTCCAGCGCCGCGCTCTTGGTCATCTGCTCGCCCAGTTTTTCGGTCAGCGTTTGCATCTTGGTGTTGAAGTCGATGCGTTTGCCGATGTCGGGCTGCGTGGCGGCGGCGCGCAGCGCCTCCCAGCGTGCGGGCTCGGGCAGCTGGACGGCATTGACCTCGCGGTAGTAGTCGCGGTCTTCAAGTTCGGCGGCCAGGTCTTCAGGGCTGGCCTGGCCGTAAAAATAGTCGTCGTCGGGGTTGCTGAGCCGTGTGCTCAGCTCAACTCGGCGCGGCGGGCGGCAAAGGTGTCGGGTTTGTCAGCGGTGGCCCAAAGTGTTTTTTGATGTCGTCGAGCATGGCGGCCGGTGAGGTGGGTGAATCCGCCCAAGCGGGTGGCGGATGTGGCCATTATCGAAGCCCGCCGGTGCCGGGCCTGCGCAGGCTGTGGCCACCGATCCGATCGCAAAAAACCAAGGGTGCCTGCGTGGCGCCCACACCCAAAAGCGTGATGTGCACGACACCAAAAAGCGCGACGATGTATATTATGTAAAATCAAACAACTGTGGCATAATACATGCAACTGGGCCGAATCATGTATTCAGCCGCAGTGACGAGCAGGTCCCTGCACCGCCACTTCAACGCCCGCACGCACCCCATTCATGGCCAAAGCTGATACCAAGACTTCCATCGATTCCGACGGACTGCGCTATCGCAGCAAAACGCCGGGTTCACCGTTCACCGCCGCTGGCGCTTTTGGCGCGGCCACCATGTCTTGTTTCCTTTGTGGCAAGCATCGCCCGCGCAGTCTACTCAAGTCGCGCCGCTTGCTGGGCAAGGCGCAATTTGTTTGTTCGCCAAACTGCAAAGAAGCCGAAGCCGAAGGCGGCGCCAAGCCTTGACTGACGGTTTGGCGACAAGCCAGGCCTGACACCCACGCAAAAAGCCCCTCACGCACCTTGGTGCGTGAGGGGCTTTTTTATGACTGATCCCGCATCGCAAGCGCGCGGATCATGCCGGGTTCAGGCTCAAACCACCGGCTCCAGCAGCATCAGCCCAGACGCCGTGTTCGAGCGGTGTTGATGCAAACCGGCACAGTGCGCACAGGCCATTGCTGGTCTGGCACAGCAGCGCCATGGGCAGCGTAAAGGCGTGGTCCACCTTCATTTCCTGGCAGGTGGTGAGATCAAACTCCTCGCCCACCAGGGGTTCGATGAGATGCCATGACAGCGCCGGATCACCCTTGAACGGTGGCACGGTCGGGATGCCCCAACCCTCGTCGGCGTTGCGGTATTCGGGCGCCGCGCCAATCGAGAACGTGGGCATCTTGTCGAGAAAAAAGTTCAGGCCGTGGTCGTTGTAAAGCACAACCACGACGTCGGGCTTGACCTCGGCCAGCCATTTTCGGTTGGGCACGAAGCCATCAAAAAGCGGCTTCCAGTACGGGTCTTGCTGCAAGTTTTTAGCGATGGCGCGGCCGATGGCCGGCACGTGCGAGGTGGTGATGCCACCGATGATCTGGGTCATGTTGATGTCTTGTGCGAAGGGGTGTTTTGGGCTAGCGCGCGGCCAGCAACTTGGCCTTGAACTGCTCTTTGGTCAGGCCGGTTTGCTGGGCGCCGATGTCTTGCATGTCGAGCCCAAAAATGCCGGCGAACTTGGCCAGGTAGTAGGCGTTGCCACCGGCGGCAATCAGCGCAAGCACGTTGCGCGACTGGATGGCTGCGATCTGCTGCGCGTTCAATCCATACTTGGCGCAGTAGGCGTTTTCATCGGCCAGAAAGGCGTCACGATTGACTGCGTCGTTGAACGAAAAGCACAGTCAGCCACTCGCTGGACAAGCTGCGCGCCATCGTCGGAGATCCGCTGTTTGTGCGCGCGGGCCGCGGCATCGTGGCCACCGCGCGCGCCGAGGTGCTGGCGCAGCGTGCGCGCCTGTTGCTTGATGACTTGCGAGGCTTTGTCACCGCCGGCGGGTTTGATCCGTCGCGGTTGGCGCTCACGGTGACGATTGCCGCCAACGATTTGCAGCGAGACCTGCTGCTGCCCGAGCTGCTGCAACGGGTGCGGGCGCAGGCACCGGGGTTTGCGCTGCGGGTGATTGCCTCGGGCGTGCCCAGCGCCGAGATGCTGCGTGATGGCCATTGCCAGATCGCCCTGTCACCGCGTCCGCCCGACGCCGCGGACATCGTGCAAAAGCGCTTGTTCCAGGATGACTACGCGGTGTTTTACGACGCCAGCCGGCGCAGCCCGCTGCAAACGGCGGCCGATGTTGCGAGATGGGGGCGGCCACGTAGATGAGCCGCCGGCAGGCCTCGCGCGCCAGGCGTTCGTGGACCATCGCCAGCGCGCTACGGCCTGATTCCGCGCGCGCCAGGCGGTTCAGTCGCTCGGGGCTGAGGCCCAGCTGGTGGGCATAACGCGCCATCGGCCAGTGCTCGGTGAAGTGATCCTCGACCAGCACCACAAAGCGCGTAAAAAGCGCCCTGTGCCCGCACTGCGCCGGGTCCACCGCCAAGTCATGCCGCAGCGCCACCTGGCCCAAGCGCCACACCACCGCACGCGCCAGCCAAAGCGGCACGGGTGAGCCGGCCGATCCGGGCGCGTGGAACTCATCCGCCAGCTGCGCAAACAGCGCGGCTATGCGTGCCGTGTGCTCGTCGTCGTTGGCCAGCGTCAGCACGCGGGACGTGGCAAAAAGCGTGCGCAAGACTTGCCCGGCCGCCGCCAGATCGCCCTCCACCACCGAGCGCGCGCTGAGCGTGAGCACGCAACCGTCCGTGGCCGGGTCGAACCGAAAGGCGTGCACGACGCCCGGGGGAATCACGATCACGGCCGGGCCGCCACAGCTGCGGCGCTCGGCATCCAGCGCCACCTCGGCGGCCCCGCTTTGCAACCACACGATCTGGTGCAGGCCTTGGTGCACGTGGGCGTCAATCTCCCAGCGGTAGCGCTGGCTGCGCGAGGCGATGCTTTCGAGGTGCAGCATTTCGGCGCCCGGCACGCCAGGCTCGCCGTACAAGGCAAACGCCGGCACGGCGCTGGCACGAGATCGGGGCAAGGGCGACATCACACACCCGCTTTCGTCTGGAAAGTGCAAATTTTGGCGCCTCTGGCTGGCGCCAAACGCAGCGCTTGGCGCCAGCCGGCGCCCTGCCCCTTGCGCCGTGGCGCTGCGCTAGGAGCCTGTCGGGGG
>JAYWDK010000194.1:0-32588 GCA_043779845.1 Betaproteobacteria bacterium
GCAGTTTTGGGCATTGATCTGCAGGCGGTCGCTGTTGTCGTCGTTCTTGACAAACTCGTACACCCCGGCCGGGCAGTAGCGTGCCTCTGGCCCAGCGTATTTGGCCAAGTTGAGCGCCACCGGCACGCTGGCATCCTTGAGCGTCAGGTGCGCGGGCTGGTTTTCTTCGTGGTTGGTATTGCTGATGAACACCGAGCTGAGCCGGTCAAACGTGAGCTTGCCGTCGGGCTTGGGGTAGCTGATCTGCTGGCACTGGTCGGCCGGCAACAGCATTTTGTGATCCGGCGTATCGCGGTGCAGCGTCCAGGGCGGTGTTTTCAGGCCCAGCTTGGGCATCAGCCACTGCTCAATGCCGGTCATCACCGTGCCGATCAGGTTGCCCTTTTTGAACCAGGCCTTGAAGTTGCGCGTGCGCATCAGCTCGGCGTGCAACCAGCTGGCTTCAAAGGCTTTGGGGTAGCTGCTGAGCTCGTCTTGGCTGCGGCCCGCAGCCAGCGCGTCGGCGGCGGCTTCGGCCGCCAGCATGCCGGTCTTGATGGCGGCATGGCTGCCCTTGATGCGGGCCGCGTTCATCATGCCGGCGTCGCAACCGATCAGCGCACCGCCCGGAAACACCAGCTTGGGCAGGCTCTGCAAGCCGCCGTTGTTGATGGCGCGGGCGCCGTAGCCAATGCGTTTGCCGCCCTCGATGTGGCTGCGGATGGCGTGGTGGGTTTTCCAGCGCTGCATCTCTTCAAACGGGCTCATCCAGGGGTTTTTGTAGTCCAGCCCCAGCACGTAACCCAAGGTCACCTTGTTGCCCTCGAGGTGGTACAAAAACCCGCCGCCAAACGTGCCGTCGGTGAGCGGCCAGCCGCTGGTATGCACCACCAAACCGGGCTGGGCAATGTCTGCCGGGATCTCCCACAGCTCTTTGATGCCGATGGCGAAGCTGGGTGGGTCGCGCCCTTCATCAAGCTTGTAGCGGGCGATGAGCTGCTTGCCCAGGTGGCCACGCGCGCCCTCGGCAAAGATCGTGTACTTGCCTTGCAGCTCCATGCCCAGCTGAAAACCGTCGTGGGGCTCGCCATCTTTGCCCACGCCCAGATTGCCGGTGGCCACGCCGCGCACGGCGCCTTTGTCGTCAAACAGCAGTTCGGCGCCAGTGAAGCCCGGGAACACCTCCACGCCCAGCGCTTCGGCTTGTTCGCCCAGCCACTTGGTGACCGCACCCAGGCTGATGACGTAATTGCCGTGGTTGTGAAAGCAGTCGGGCATCAGCCACTCGGGCGTGGTGGCGGTGCCGTCTTCGGTGAGCACCAGCAGGTGGTCGCCAGTAACAGGCTGGTGCAGCGGCGCGCCCAGATCACGCCAGTTGGGGATCAGCTCGTTGAGCGCGATCGGGTCCATCACCGCGCCCGACAGGATGTGCGCACCGGGCTCGCTGCCCTTTTCGAGTACCACTACCGAGATCTCCTGCGCGCGGGCCGCCGCGATCTGCTTGAGCCGGATGGCGGCGGCCATGCCGCCAGGGCCGCCGCCGACGATGACCACGTCGTATTCCATGGCTTCGCGCGGGCCAAACTTGCTGAGAATCTCTTGCGGTGTCATCCCGTTGTGTCCTGTGTGTAAGGTTCTGTGTCGCTCAAGTTCTGAGCGTGGCTTTTATTGATTCTAACCAACAGGCCCTAAAAAAGCACGACCGTGCTTTTTTAGTCATGGCCGGCCAGGGCGGTATTTCATGCGCTTTCTCAAGCGATGCCCAATCGGTGGGCTGCGGTAGGCTTGCCGTGAACACCTCTGTCCGCCCGGATATTGCCAGCCATGCCACACCATAGCCAACCAACTTTGCGCAGGACTTGCAGGGCCGGGGGCCGTCGCTGATGTCCAACACCGATCCACCTTGCACCTTGCCCGGCGGGGTCGATGCCGCTGCGTTGAGCCCGCTTGCGGCCGATGGCAGCGCCTTGAGCGCCGCCCTGGCCGCCGAGCGGCGCGTCAAGCTGGCTTTGTGGGCCAGCGGCGAGAGCGTCTGGGAATGGCACGCAAACTCTGGTTTGGTCGTGGTTGATCGAAATGAAATCAATGTCCTGGTCATGCCGATGGTGGGGGGCTCCCTGACGCTGAAGCAGTTTTTTGACCATGCCCACGTGGATGACGCGCCGCAACTGCGCCTGGCCTGGCAACTGCACTTGCGCGGCGCGCACCCTGACGTCGACCTCCGGTTCCGGGTCATGGGCCCCACGGGGAGCCAGCGCTGGTTGCGGGTGAGAGGTCGCGCCCTGGCGCGCAATGCCCAAGGCGTCGCTGAACATGTTCTGGGCACGCTCAAGGACGTCACCGCGCAACGTGATTCCGAAGATTCGCTGCGCCTGATGGCACACGCGTTTTCGAGCACGCGGGACGCCATGGCGGTGGTCGATTCGGCCTGGACGGTGCTCGAAATCAACGAGGCCTTGGGGCGGCTCACCGGCCGGGACAGCGGCCTTGCGCCAGGCAGCGATTTGCGCCAATGGGTGCGCGCCGGTGACTGCCCACTCGACCAGGTGTTGGCCGACGGGCTGTGGCGCGGTGGTTGCGAGCTGCAAACCAGCCAGGGCGGCGTGCCGCTGATGCGTTGGACCACCGAGGCATTTGGCAGCGTATCGCCGGTTGAATTTATTCCGTTGGCCGAGAAAGTGGGCTTGATCCAGCTGATGGGCCGCCACGCCGCACATGCCGCAGCGCAGTTGGCGGCAAGTTGCCTGGAGCTGGGTTATTCGCTGCCGGTGGCCGTCAATTTGTCGCCTAGGCAATTGCAGCAACCCGGGCTCGACAGCCTGCTGCTGCATGCCTGCAAGCGCCACGGCATCGAGCCCGGCATGATGGAGCTGGAGCTCACCGAATCGGCCCTGGTGCACAACATGGATGTCGTCACGCCCATGCTGCACCGCTTGCGTGGCCATGGGTTTTCATTGGCGCTGGATGACTTTGGCACCGGCTATTCATCGCTCAGCTATTTGCGCCATCTGCCTTTTGACAAGGTCAAGATCGACCGCAGTTTTGTGTCCGACATCGACCGCGACCCAGCGGCGGCGCGCCTGTTGGAGAGCATCGTGAGCCTGTGCAAGGTGCTGGGCATGCGCACGGTGGCCGAGGGCGTTGAAACCCCGCAGCAACTGGCCGCCCTCACGGCCATGGGGGTGGACGAGTTCCAGGGCTATCACTTTGCGCGGCCCATGCCGGTGGACGAGTGGTTGGAGCTGCTCAGGCTCTCGCGCGGCCAGCCGCCGGTGTTGCCCTTGTCGGCCCCCACTCACCTGGCGCCGGTGCCACCGGTGCCCACCGTGGCAGCCATCGTCTCGGGCGCAGCGGGCGGCGTTTGACCTCGTCCGATCTGTCGCCCGATCTGTCGCCCCATCGGGCCGGTCCGGCCACCGTGCTAACGTGAGTTGGAGGCTATGGCGACATTGCCGGCACGTGTGCATCGGCCCCGCCAGCGCTGCCCCTATTTGACTTGAACGCTGCAAGCGTTCAAGTCCCGTTCTCCCGCCGGTCAACGCCGCGGTTTTTTCCAATATCTCGACCCAAAACCACCATGAGCTACAACATTGATTTATCGGGCCGCGTGGCCTTTGTCTCCGGCGCATCCAGTGGCCTGGGCGAGCAATTTGCCCGCACCTTGAGCCGCGCCGGCGCCGCCGTGGTGCTGGCCGCGCGCCGCGTGGACCGGCTCAAAACCCTGCGCGCCGAGATTGAATCGATGGGCGGCGACGCCCACGTGGTGGCGATGGACGTGACCGACCCCGACAGCATCAAGGCGGCCATCGCCCACGCTGAAACCGAGGTCGGCACGATCGACATCCTGATCAACAACTCGGGCGTGAGCACCACCCAAAAACTGGTCGACGTGACGCCCGAAGACTTTGACTACGTGCTGGGCACCAATACCCGGGGCGCGTTTTTTGTGGCCCAAGAAGTGGGCAAACGCATGATCGCCCGCTCGCGGGGTGCGGCGCCCGGCACCTTCACGGGTGGGCGCATCGTCAACGTGGCCTCGATGGCCGGCCTGCGGCCCCTGAGCCAGATTGGCGTGTACGCCATCAGCAAGGCGGCCGTCATCCACATGACCCGCGCCATGGCGCTGGAGTGGGGCAAGTTCGGCATCAACGTCAACGCGCTGTGCCCGGGCTACATCGACACCGAGATCAACCACCAGCACTGGCAGACCGAAGCCGGCCAGAAGCTGATGAACCTGCTGCCGCGCAAACGTGTTGGCCAGCCAAAAGACCTGGACTCGGCGCTGATGATGTTGTGCGCCAATGAAAGCCACTTCATCAATGGCGCGATCCTGTCCGCCGACGACGGCTTCGGCGGCTGACTCCGGAGCGCTTGAATGGCCCGCGCCCTGACGCCTCTTGAAGCCCGCGTGCTGGGCGTGCTGGTTGAAAAGCACGCCACGGTGCCTGACACCTACCCGCTGTCGCTCAACACCCTGGTGGCGGGGTGCAACCAAAAAACCACCCGCGATCCGGTGATGGCCGCCACCGACGCCGAGGTCTTGATGGCGGTGGATGGGCTCAAGAGCATGAGCCTGCTGTTCGAGAGCAGCGGCGGCCGCGTGACGCGCTACGAGCACAACGCCGTGCGCGGCCTGAACGTGCCGGCATCGTCCGTAGCGCTGCTCTGCGTGCTGATGTTGCGTGGGCCGCAAACGTCGTCCGAGCTGCGCGCCAACTGCGAGCGCCTGCACCGTTTTGCCGATATTGCGGCCACTGAAGTGGTGCTTGAAGAGCTGGCCGATCGCTTTCCGCCGCACGCCATCAAACTGGCCCGCGCCCCGGGCGAGCGCGAGGCGCGCTGGGCGCATTTGCTGTGTGGCGAGGTGCAGGCCGGCACGCCCCGGGCCGCCATGGGCTATGCCGGCCATGAAGACACTGTCAGCCTGGGCGAGCTGTCGGCGCTGCGGGCCGAGCAAACCCGCATGGCGGCCGAGTTGCTGGCGCTACGCGGCTTGGTGCAGCGCATGGCCGACGAGTTGGGCATCGACACCACGGCGGCCGCTGCAGCCACGTCGGTCCCAAGCGTCAACGGCCTCAACCCTTGAACCGCCAAAACCATGCGCTTTGACCTGCCCGACGACAAAATACTGTGCTTCGAGATGAGGATCCCCATTCGCTGGGGCGACATGGACACCATGGGCCACGTCAACAACGCCAACTACTTTCGCTACCTCGAAAGCCTGCGCATCGAGTGGTTCCGCAGCATCGGCTGCCTGCCCGACGCCGATGGCGTGGGCCCGGTCATCATCAACGCGTTCTGCAGCTTCATCCGCCAGCTGGAATACCCGGGTGACGTGCTGGCCCGCCACTACACCGGCGCCGTGGGTCGCAGCACCATCGACACCTACGCCACGCTGGAGCGCACCGATCAACCCGGCGTGGTGCACGCCACCGGCGGCGCCACCGTGGTGTGGACGGATTTCAAGCTGCAAAAATCAGTGCCGGTGCCGGATCACATCCGGGCGCTGCTGGGCTGATGGCCCGGGCTGTTCCGCCACGCTTGGCCCGGCGCCGCTGCGTCACTCCTGAGCCCTTGTTCGGGCCAGACCAACCGCTTTTTTGAAGTGATCAAAACCATGTTCAAACCCTGCACGTCCGTCTCAGTTTTTCATCGGTTCAAGGTCATGGCCGCCGCGCTGGCCTGTGCTGCGCTGCTGCAAGCCTGCGGCGGCGGTGGCAGCGATGCCGGCACGCCGGCCACCGCGCCGCCCACCGTCAGCGGCGTGACCGTCGATTACGTGAACTACGGCCTGCTCAGCACCTTCACGGTGACCGGCACCAACCTGGCCACGTCGGCCAACTTCAGCATCGCGGGTTGTGACGGTCTGGCGATCATGGCCGGCGGCAGCAATGCACAGCAGACGCTTACCTGCACGCCCAACAACACGCTCAGCGTGCGCTTGGCCGTTGGCTCGGGCAGCGGCGAGGTTTACGGCGCAACGCTCGCCGTCACACCTTCGCCCACTGTCAGCGGCGTTACCTACGATTACCTGAATTACGGACTGCTCAGCACCTTCACGGTGACCGGCACCAATCTGGCCACGTTGGCCAATTTCAGCGCCACCGGTTGCGACGGCTTGGCACTCAAGGCCGGAGGCAGCAATGCGCAGCAAGTGCTCACCTGCACGCCCAACAAGGCGCTCAACGTGCGTTTGCTGGTCAATTCGGCCAACCGTGAGGTCTACAACTCAACCGTGGCCGTGCCCAAGCCGCAGGTGGTGTTCACCACCACCAAAGGCAGCATCACGATTGACCTCGAGCCTGCTTACGCCCCCATCACGGTGGACAACTTTTTGGCCTACGTGCAAAGCGGGTTCTACGACGGCACGATTTTTCACCGCGTGATCAGCGGTTTTACGAGCCAGGGCGGTGGTTACACGCGCGTGGCCAACGGCACGTTGACGCCGCAGGTTGGCGCGCGCCCAGCGATCGCACTGGAAACCGACAAGGGGCTGGGCAACGTGCGCGGCACCATTGCGATGGCGCGGTTGGACGCCGCCAACACCGCCACGTCGGAGTTCTTTTTCAACCAGGTGAACAACGCCAATTTGGACTACGCCAGCAGCAGCTCCCCAGGCTATGCCGTGTTTGGCAGCATCTCGGGCGGCTTGGCGGTGATGGACGCCATCAATGCCGTGAGCACCAGTTACGTTGGCTATTACGACCACGTGCCCAACGTCGACGTCGTGCTGAACACCGCGACGCGCTCAAAGTAAAGCGCTTGAGGCCTTGCGTGCCTCGGGTCAACCCGCCAGCAGCTTGTTGACCAGCTCGGCGGTGGTGGCCGCGCCCACTTTGCGCATCAGCCTGGCGCGGTACACATCCACCGTGCGGGGGCTGATGGTCAGGCGCTTGCCGATCAGTTTGCTGGTCAGGCCGGCCATCAGCAACGCAGCGATTTCACGCTCGCGCGGCGTGAAATCCACCTTGAGTTTGCGCTTGGACGACAGGTCCTCAAACGACCAGATGCCGGCCGCGTGGGGCTCGGCCGGGTTCAGCGCGCGGCCCGACACGTGGCACCAGAACAGCTCACCCCGGTTGGGGCCGTCCGCCCGCTTCATCACCCGGTCATCGGCATACCAGCCTTGGGCATCGAGGCTGGCCACGATGCGTGCGCCAGTGCGCTCAAACTCGGCCTGGGTGGGGTAGAGCACCTCAAAACTGCGGCCCACCAATTGCGCCCGTTCGGCGCCAAACATGGCCAGCACCTGCTGGTTGCAGTCAACGATCTGGCGCTGGCGCGACATCACCAAGCCGATGGGCGCCAGGTCAAATGCCGTGCGGTAGTCCAGCGTGAGGCCGCTCACAACAAGGCATAGGTGGTGGTGGCGTGCGCGGCCAATCGGCCCTGGGCGTCGCGCACCTCGATCTCGCCAAACACCAGGCTTTTGCCCAGTCGCAGCACGCGCGCCACCACGCGGGCCTCAACGCTGTCGCCGGCCACCGGGTGCAAAAAACTGGTTTGCAGTTGCACCGTGGTCATGGGCCTGAAGCCCCCCAGCTGGCTGGAGATCGCCAGCACCATGGCCGTGTCGGCGGCGGCCATCAGGGTTTGGCCACACACCACGCCGCCTGCGTGCACGTGGCGCGCGCTCACCGGCAGCGCCAGCACCACCTCGCCGGGCCGGGCCTCCAGCAGCCGCAAATCCAGCTCGTTGATCCAGGCCGCAAACACGGTTTGCAGCATTTTTTGCAGTGCAGCCAAGTCAACAGTGGGTTCGGCAGTAGTCATGGATGCAAGGCCTTTGAGTGATGGGGTGGGGGGGGGTGGGGTGCCGACTTGGTGGCGGCCCGAGGGCGTTGGGGTGAAGACCTGCAGCACGATTAGGCGATTTTACGTAACCCCTACTTAATCAAGTAAGTAGTACCCTCGCTGCCGTCCGATCACTTGCGAAAGCCCCGACCATGAACAAGCTCTATCCCAGCGCCGCCGCGGCGCTGGCCGGCCTCGTCCGCGATGACCAGTTGTTGGCCGTTGGCGGTTTTGGCCTGTGCGGCATCCCCGAGGCGCTTATTGACGCGCTGGCCGCGTCTGGCGTCAAAAACCTGACGGTGATCAGCAACAACGCCGGCGTGGACGGCTTTGGCCTGGGCAGGCTGCTCGAAACGCGGCAGATCAAAAAAATGATCTCCAGCTACGTGGGTGAAAACAAGGAGTTTGAGCGCCAATACCTGGCGGGCGAGCTGGAGCTTGAGTTCACGCCCCAGGGCACGCTGGCTGAAAAGCTGCGCGCGGGCGGCGCGGGCATCCCGGCGTTTTACACGCGCACGGGCGTGGGCACGCTGGTGGCCGATGGCAAGGAGCTGCGCGACTTTGATGGCCACACCTACGTGATGGAGCACGCGCTGCTGCCCGACGTGTCGCTGGTCAAAGCCTGGAAGGCCGACAAGAGCGGCAACCTGCTGTTTCGCCGCACGGCGCGCAACTTCAACCCGGCCGCAGCGATGGCCGGCCGCGTGACGGTGGTCGAGGTGGAGGAGATTGTGGAGACGGGCACGTTTGACCCCGATTCAGTGCACCTGCCCGGCATTTACGTGCACCGCATCGTCGTCAACGCCACGCCCGAAAAGCGCATTGAAAAGCGCACCGTGACTGCCGCAATTTCCGCCACCGACAAAGCAGGAGCCTGACATGGCCTGGACCCACGACCAAATGGCCGCCCGCGCGGCCCAAGAACTGCAAGACGGTTTTTATGTCAACTTAGGCATTGGTCTGCCTACGCTGGTGGCCAACTTTGTGGCGCCCGACATCGAGGTGTGGCTGCAAAGTGAAGACGGCATGCTGGGCATCGGCCCGTTTCCGACCGAGACCGAAGTGGATGCCGACCTGATCAACGCCGGCAAACAAACCGTGACCACCATCCCCGGCAGCAGCATCTTCGGCAGCCACGACAGCTTTGCCATGATCCGCGGCGGCAAGATCAACCTCAGCATCCTGGGCGCGATGCAGGTCAGCGAAAAGGGTGATCTGGCCAACTGGATGATCCCCGGCAAGATGGTCAAAGGCATGGGCGGCGCGATGGACCTGGTGGCCGGCGTCAAAAACGTGGTGGTGCTGATGGAGCACGTGGCGCGCCGCAAGGATGGCGGTTTTGACTTGAAAATCCTGCCGCACTGCACGCTGCCGCTGACCGGCGTGGGCGTGGTCGACCGCATCATCACCGACCTGGCGGTGCTCGACATCACGCCGTATGGCCTGAAGATCGTGGAGTTGGCGCCGGGCGTGACGCGCGAGGAGCTGCAAGAAAAAACCGGCGTGCTTTTGCACTGATGGCGTGCGCCAGGCGCTTGCGTTGAGCGCCGCCGCGGTTTGATCGGGGCCGGCTTTGCCGGCCTTTTTTATGGGCGGCCCAAGCTAGCATTGCCGGCTTCATCCGACGGATCCGCCATGCGTCGAAACCACCTCCGTAAGCTTGTTTGTTCCGCCGCCAGCAGGGGGCGGTTAGCCGCCCAGATGGGTGTCGTTGGCGTGCTGGCGCTGGGCTTGGTGGGCTTGGTGGGCTGCGGCAGCAAGGTGCCCCGCAACGCCGCCGAGCCCGGCAACCGTGGCGGGCTGGTCACCAGCACCGGCGCGCCACTTCAGCCCGAGATCGGCAGCGGTTTCACCGCCAAACCGGGCTGGGCGACCCGGCACTTTGCGGTGGCCGCCGCCAACCCCTTGGCCACCGAGGCGGGGTATCGGGTGCTCCAGGCCGGCGGCAGCGCGGTGGATGCGGCGGTGGCCGTGCAGATGGTGCTGGCGCTGGTGGAGCCGCAGAGCAGCGGCATCGGCGGTGGGGCTTTTTTGCTGCACTGGGACGGCCACGAGGTGACGGCGCTGGACGGCCGCGAGACGGCGCCCACTGACGCCGACGAGCGCCTGTTTTTGCTGCCCAACGGCCGACCGATGCCCTTCATGCAGGCGCTGGTGGGAGGCCGGGCGGTGGGCGTGCCGGGCGCCGTGCGAATGCTGGAGTTGGCGCACCGCCGGCATGGCGTTTTGCCCTGGGCGCAGCTGCTGCTGCCGGCGATCAAGTTGGCGGAGCAAGGTTTTGAAGTCAGCCACCGCCTGCACACCCAGCTCAGCAGCGCGCCTGAGCTGAAGTTGGACGCTCAGGCATTGCGTTATTTTTACCAGGCCGATGGTCAACCCTGGCCCGTGGGCCATCGCCTGCGCAACCCGGCGCTGGCCGAGGTTTTGCGCCGCATTGCCACGCAGGGCAGCGCCGCACTGCATGCCGGCCCGGTGGCCGATGACATCGTGGCCCGGGTGCGTGGCCATGCCGGCAACCCGGGCCGGTTGAGTGCGGCGGACATGGCGCTCTACCAGCCGCTGGACCGCCCGCCGATGTGCACGGTTTGGCGCGTGCGCTGGCGCATCTGCGGTTTTCCGCCACCGTCATCAGGCCACCTGGCGGTGATGCAGATCCTGCAGTTGCTGGACCAGGCGGCGCCTGCCACCCCATCATTCACCTCACCCGTCTCACCGTCAGCCGACTGGCTGCACGTCTACGCCGAAGCCTCGCGCCTGGCTTTTGCAGACCGCGGCCAGTTTGTCGCCGACCCCGACTTTGTGCCCGCCCCGGCCGGCCGCTGGGACAGCTTGCTTGACGAGGCCTATCTGCGCCAACGGGCCACGCTGATCGGCCCGCGCCGCATGGATGCAGCCGCGCCCGGCCGCCCGGGCGGCACGCCACTGGCCTGGGCGCGCCAGGCCGAGCAGGACGAGCACGGCACCAGCCACGTCAGCATCGTCGACGGCCAAGGCCGGGCGCTGGCCATGACGACGACGATCGAGCACGTTTTTGGCGCGCAACTGATGAGCGACGGCGGCACTGGCTTGGGCGGCGGATTCATGTTGAACAACCAGCTCACCGACTTCTCGCTGGCGCCCGCCGACGCCGCCGGCCGGCCGGTGGCCAACCGGGTGCAGCCCGGCAAGCGGCCCCGATCGAGCATGAGCCCCACGCTGGTGTTTGACGCCCAGGATGGCCGGCTGCTGATGAGCCTGGGATCACCCGGTGGGCCGGCCATCATCCACTTCACCGCGCGCACCTTGCTCGCCACGCTGGCCTGGAGCCAGGACGCCCAGCAGGCGATCGACGGTGCGAATTTTGGTGTTTTTGGCGGGCCGCTGCTGCTGGAGCGGGGTCGCTTTTTGCCGGCCACGGTGCAGGCGCTGAAGGCGCGCGGGCATGTTGTGGTCGAGACTGAATTGCCCAGTGGCTTGCAAGCCATCCAGCGCACGCCCACGGGCTGGTTTGGCGGCGCCGACCCACGCCGCGAGGGCGTGGTGATGGGGGATTGACAGTCGCCGCGCCCGTGCGCAGCGCCTTGCGCGGTTCAACGCGGTGCGTTCAGCGTTTTGCCAAGGCCTTGGCACAGTCGGCCACCAGGCCCGGGCCTTTGTAGATCAGCCCGGTGTAGATCTGCACCAGGTCGGCGCCGGCCTTGATCTTGGCCACCGCGTCGTCGGCGTTCATCACGCCGCCCACGCCGATGATCGGGTAGGCCGAGCCCAAGGCTGCGCGCAATTGGCCGATCACGCGGTTGCTGGCCTCAAACACGGGCCGGCCCGACAAACCGCCGGCCTCGTCGGCATGTAGCAGGCCCAGCACCTTGTCGCGCTGGAGGGTGGTGTTGGTGGCGATCACGCCGTCGATGCCGTTTTTTTTCAGCGTGGTGGCGATCACGGTGACTTGCGCCTCGTCCAGATCGGGGGCGATTTTCACGAACATCGGCACGCAGCGCCCGGCCCGGGCGTCGTCTCGCGCAAGCCGCAACTTGCGCTCCTGCAGCGCGCCCAGCAGCGCGTCGAGCGCGGCGTCGCTCTGCAACTCACGCAGGTTTTTGGTGTTGGGGCTGCTGATGTTGACGGTCACGTAGTCGGCAAACGGGTAGACGCCGTCCAGGCCCAGCAGGTAATCACTGGCCGCGTCTGCTATCACTGTTGCGGCGTTTTTGCCGATGTTCAGGCCCAGCACGCCACCGCCGGCCCGAAAGCTGCGCGAGCGCCGCACGTTGTTGATGAAGGCAATCAGGCCCTCGTTGTTGAAGCCCAGCCGGTTGATCAGCGCCTGCGCCTCGGGCAGCCTGAACATGCGGGGTTTGGGGTTGCCGGACTGGCCCTTGGGCGTGACCGTGCCCACCTCGATGAAGCCAAAACCCATGGCGCCCAGGCCGTCGATGCAGCGACCGTTTTTGTCGAGACCCGCCGCCAGCCCAATGCGATTGGGGAACTTGAGCCCCGCCACGGTGACCGGGTCGTCAACGCGTTTTTGCGACCACGCGCATTGCGCGGGCGTGCCTTGCAGCGCGGCGATGGCGTCCATCGTCAGGTCATGGGCGCGCTCCGGGTCAAGGCCGAAGAGGAAGGGGCGGGTGAGTGCGTAGGGGACAAAAGCCATGTGACAATTGTCCCAGACGGTTTGTTGACCTTGGTTTTGCGTTGGGTGAGGGCCTTGTTTGGCGCCTACGCAACCGTCCACCCATCTCCCCATTTCCCCCAATCAAGCTCTTGCACACCCCCATGACCCAGGATGAACTGAAGGCGCTTGTCGGCCACGCCGCATTGAATTACGTGGTGCCCGGCACCGTGGTGGGCGTGGGCACCGGGTCCACCGTCAACCAGTTCATCGCGGCGCTGGCCAGCATCAAGCACAGCATTGCCGGGGCGGTGTCGAGCTCGGTCAAGAGCACCGAGTTGCTGCGCGCCCACGGCATCCCTGTGCTGGACGCCAACCAGGTGGTTAGCATCCCGGTGTACATCGACGGCGCCGACGAGATTGATCACGCGGGCTACATGGTCAAGGGCGGCGGCGCGGCGCTGACGCGCGAAAAAATCGTTGCCGACCTGGCCGAGCGCTTTGTGTGCATCGCCGACGAAAGCAAGCTGGTGCCGGTGATGGGCCAGTTTCCGCTGCCGGTGGAGGTGATCCCGATGGCTGCGGCCCAAGTGGCGCGGCGCTTTGCCGCAGCCTACGGTGGCGTGGCCTCGGTGCGCGACGGCGTGGTCACCGACAACGGCAACCTGATTCTTGATGTACGCGGCCTGACTATTGCCGACCCGCTGGCCATGGAGACGGAAATCAACCAGTGGCCGGGCGTGGTGACGGTGGGCATTTTTGCCCGCCACCGGGCGCGGGTGTGCTTGTTGGGCACAGCGGCGGGTGTGCGCACCCTGACTTTCGATTGATCTTCGATTGATCTTCGATTGATCTTCGATTGATCTTCGATTGATGTTCGGTGGACTTCGGCCGCGTTGGTGGTCGACGCCTGGGTCGACCTTCTGACCAAGCGCGTCAGCGGCTCGCCAGCCGTGCCGCCCGTGCCACAAACCGCGCGGCATCCAGCGCGTCCAACAGCGAGCTTGGCGCGGCCATCGGGGCGCCGGTCAACCAACTGGCCAGCAACTCGCCACCCAGCGCCGCCTGCGTGATGCCGCGTGAACCCAGCGCGGTGAACACGTACAAACCGGGCTGGCGGGTGATGAAGCGAGGCTGATCCAGCCGCCGCGCTTGGGGCACGGTAGTGCCGGTGGGTTGGCCGGGCACGGGGCCCAACAAGGGCAGCCGGTCGTCGGTCTGCAAGCGCCAGCCCACGCGCCCACCCAGGTCGGCGGCGTCAACCGTGCCGGCCCAGCCGGTGAGCCGGCGCAGCGTGGCCAGGTGGGCGGCTTGGTCGCCGGGGCGCAACTGGGTGTCGTCGTCGGGGTTGCCGAGCGGGCCGAGGTCGCGCTCGCCGTCGGGTGATGCGCCGCCACCGCACAGCACGCGGCCACCCTGCAGGCGCAGCGCGTAGCCAGCGTCGGCCAGCGGCTGGGGCAGCGCGGGCAGGCCAGCGATGTGGGCGGGCAGCAGCGTGGTTTGGCCGCGTACCAATTGCAGAGGCCAAGCGGCGGGATTTGTCGACTGCCACGCGAGGCCTGCCGTGCCATCCGATGCGCGATCAGCCGCACCAGCAAGCCCGCCATCAGCCGTGGCGTCGACCGCCAAGCCACCGACCAAGCGCGCAGCATCGCCGGCGTTGCACAGCACCACGGCCTGCACCTCGTCCAGGAAGTGTCCATCGGCGCCTAACAAGCGCCAGCCATTGGCGCTGGCCTCCAGCCTTTGAACCACCGTGTTGAAGCTGGTTTGAATGCCCGGCGCGCCCAGCCACGCGGCGCACAGCGCGCCTGGCTCCACCCAGCCGCCGCCTGGGTACAGCCAAGCGGGGCCGCCGCCCTGAAAGGCGCCGGCACGCACCTGCACGTACTCGGCCGGCAGCGCTTGCTGCTGGATCAGCGCTTGCATCGCCTCGGCCGACAGGCTTTGTTCGCCGCGCAGCAGGCCGTCCATCGCGCCCGGCACCTGGCCGCTTTTGATCAAGGGCCGCAGCACGCGCTCGGTATGCAGCGCCCCCGCGCGTAGCCAGCGGGCGTGTGGGCCGTCATGCCCATGCACGATGCCGTGGAACAGGCCCCCGGCGTTGCCCGAAGTCTCCAATGCGCAGCCCGCCTGGCGGTCAAAGACGTGCACCGTAACGCCTTGCGCGGCCAGAGCCCTGGCCACTGCCGCGCCAGCCAGGCCCGCGCCAACAATGGCCACGCGGCGGGCGCTGTGCGGGCTTTGGCGGCCGGGCGGGGCAGGTGACTGGAAGCGCGGTGCAAAGCGGCCAACCGTCATGCTGCGCGCCGCGCCGGGCGGGGCGTCGCCCAGGCTCACGTGGGTCTCAAGCTCAAAGCCGGCCGACCGCAGGGCCTGGCTCACGGCGTCATCGGTGTTCCAGGTGGCCAGGGTGGCGCCTGGTGCGGCCAGCCGGGGCAGGCTACGAACGCGGTGCAAATCCCAGCCCGAGGCGGTGTTGCCAGGGGCAAATTGGGCCAGGTAAAAAGCATCCACCCGCGCCACGATCTCGGGCAGGCCCTGGCTGATTTCTTGGCGCGCTAACAGCAAACGAACGCGGCCACCGTCAAAAGCAAGCAGGTGCAGATCGGGTGTTGGCAGCGGCCAGCGCGCGATCAACTCGGTGGCCAGGCCGTGCAGCGCGGGGTCGGATGCGAGTGTGGCTGCGGATGCGGTTGCGGATGCGGATGCGGATGCGGATGCGGTTGCGGTTGCCTGCCCGTGGGCCAAGGCCAGGGACTCACGTGAGGCGCGCTGCGGGTCGATGGCGATGTACCAAAGCTGCTCGCAGCGCCTTGGATCTTGTTGCCACGCGCGCCAGGTGGCCAAGAAGTTGTGCCCCAGGCCAAAGCCGGTTTCCAGCACCACGAAGCGAGGTTGGCCGGCCCAGCGGCGTGGCAACTCATTGCCGGCCAGGTAGAGCCGATTTGCGTCGGCCCAGGGCACGGCACCTAACACGACGCCTGCGCGGCCAACCAGCGCAGCAGCGGCGCGCGCACTTCGGCCAGGCCGCGATAGGCCAGCACGGCGTCGCTCATCGACGCCAGCGCGTCATGCACCTGGGCAGCCTGGCCGGGCTCGGTGAAGGCCCGCGCCAGGGGCGTCACGTTGACGAGGATGGTGAATACCGATTGGGCCTGCGCCGCCGGCAAACCGGGCACGGGGATGAAGGTTTGGCGCTCGGTGCGCCACCAGGTTTGTGCCGCGATGGCGGCGTCATTGAGCCCCGCCGGCCAGCGCGCCGGATCCACCCGCTGCGGGTGGGCATGCAGGCGCGGGTGGGCCGACAGCGTCCAGACGAAGCGCTCCCAGCGCACGCCACCGGTTACCAGTTTGATCAGGTGGCCGGCGGCGCCCACGATCAGGCGGTTGTCGGCCACGCTCGCGTGCACCTCGGTGAAGTGGCGGCCGATTTTGTACTCGGGCGCCCACATCGACGGCAGCGCCACCGCCATCCAAGGCAGCGTGCCGGTGTGGGCGTCCAAGATCGCAAAGTCTTCGGCAAAGGCCAGCGCCAGCAGAGCGGCGCGGCGCCACTCGGGTGGTAAACCCGTCAAAAGCGGGCCGATCTCGGGCCAGTCGGTGCCGGTTTGTTGGGGTGCGTCGTCGGCATTCAGCGCCCAACCCAGGCCGGGAGCGTGCCAAGAATCCGCAGCAATCCATAACGCTTGTGGGTGTTCTTGCGCGGCATGGGCGGCCAGTGCGTTCAGGGCCGGCACAGGATTGAAGCCCGGCGCGCACAGCAGCGCTTGAGCTCGGAAGGTCCACAACACGGCCAGCTTTTCCCGCAGGTGGCGTGCAACGCCGCGATGGGGTTCAACGGCGGGCGTCAGTTGCGCGGCACCCGGCGCCAAGCGGCGCAGCCCGGGCTGCATGCGGTGCGGTGTGCTGATGGCGGCGTTGAAGTCAAAGCTCATGGCTTGAACCTTAGCACCGGCTTTGCGGCGCCAATGTGACGAGGGGCACCGAAGTGCCCCTGTTGACAGCCAGCACCGAAGTGCCCCTGTTGACAGCCAGCACCGAAGTGCCCCTGTTGACAGCCAGCACCGAAGTGCCCCTGTGTGTGGTGATCGCCAGGGCGCAGTGCCCAGGCGTCAATTGCAGCGCATCAAACGCGCTTGCGGTACTCGTTCGTGCGGGTGTCGATTTCGATCATGTCGCCCTGGGCCACGAAGATGGGCACCGGGATGTCGAAGCCCGTTGAGATCTTGGCCGGCTTGAGCACCTTGCCCGAGGTGTCGCCCTTGACGGCGGGCTCGGTCCAGGTCACTTCACGCACCAGCGAGGTGGGCAGCTCCACCGAGATGGCCTTGCCGTCGTAGAACACCACTTCGACGGGCATCGCGTCTTCGAGGTAGTTGATGGCTTCGCCCATGTTCTCGGCTTCCACCTCGAACTGGTTGTATTCGGCGTCCATGAACACGTACATCGGATCAGCGAAGTAGGTGTAGGTGCAATCCTTCTTGTCGAGGATGACCTGGTCCATCTTGTCGTCGGCCTTGAACACCAGCTCAGTGGCTTGGTTGTTGAGCAGGCTTTTGAGTTTCATGCGCACGGTGGCGGCATTGCGCCCACCGCGTGAGTATTCAGTCTTGAGCACGACCCACGGGTTTTTGTCCTGCATGATGACGTTGCCGGCGCGGATTTCTTGAGCTACTTTCATGGGGGTTCCCGGAGTGTGGGGGAGATCGGATGGGTGATCTCGTTGTGCAGTGGCGTTGCAGTGGCGTTGCAATGATGGTGCAGCGTTTGTGCAATTCTTGCGTCACGGCGGCCCAGGCCGCGTGAAGCAAAGCCGGCTATTTTAGCCGCCTTTCGGCCACGAACTCGATCAGCTGACTGCCCAGGTCGGTTTGCTCGCCGAGCTTGTCACGCCAGCGGCGATGGACGGCGCGCCAGGCGCCATGCTCCGGCAAGGCAGCAGGCCACGGCGCCAAGCCGTTGTACGCCCTGAAGCACGCGCCAACGGCCAGTGCCAGGTCGGGTGGGCAGCTGGCCAGGTACAGCGCTAAAAACGCCTCTAATTTGGCCAGGTGCGCGCCGTCATGCTGTGGGTAAATCTGCCACAAAAAAGGCGCGTCGCTGTTGCATTGCGCCTGCACGAATGAGTCTTCTCCGCGCACCAGGTTCAGGTCGGCGCTGGCCAGCAGTTGGTCAAAGTCGGGCTGGCTCAGGTAGGGCAGGTTGATCACCCGCAGGCCCACCGGCAGCGACTTGGAGGCGGTCCAGTCGCGCATCAAGCCCTGAACCTGCGCCACGGCCGGGCCGGGCGGCACCAGCAGCAGCGTGGGCTGCAGCGAGGCCAGTGCCCGTATCAGTGCGGGCAGCACGGGGTTGGCATAGCAAAAAACAGTCACGGCTTGTTCACTGGCGTGGGCTGCCCAGCCCTGGCCTTGAGCCCAAGCCACGCTGGCACTGCGGGGTGGCGAGGCAGCGTTCTGGGCCCGTAACAAGCCTCCAGTGGCTGGCGTGAATCCAGGGTAAAAAAACCATTTTTTCAGCCCGGCACCCGGCCCGCTGAACTGCGGCGACATCAGCCCATGCGAGCGCTCCACGTAAGCCTCGGCGCTGAGGTATTCGAGGTTGATCCAGACAGGCGCGGGGCGGCTTGCCGTGGTGGGTGCAAGTAGGTGCACAAGTCCGTGTGCGCCACGATCCTTCATGCGAGTCACATAGGCCGCCGGCGGCTCGCAGCCAAAAGCCTCGATCACCACGTCGGCTGGCGGTAAATCGGGTGCGGGGTGGGTCCAGGCAATCACCCGCACGCCCGGCGCGCCCTGCGGCGCCATCCAGGCCAGTGCCGAGGGTTCGTCGATCCACAAGCGCACGGCCTTGCCTCGTGCAGCCAGCGTGCAGGCCAGGCGCCAGCACACGCCGATGTCGCCGTAGTTGTCGATCACCTTGCAAAAAATGTCCCAGCTCATGGCGCCGATTATTGGCGGCGTGTCTTGCGCCAGAACCCACACCACGAACCGCGCCGCCCACAACACCCAAGCGGTGGGCGGCAGAATCGGGCCCCCAGTCTGATGGCCTGATGCGCCACCGATGCCCGTGCCTGTTGACCTCCCCGCGCCTATCCCCGCGCCCAACGCCAATTTGCCCAGTGACGCCCCGGCGCCCGCAGAGCAGGTGCGCGCACGCTTGCTGGCCGAGGTGGCGGCCTTGCCAGCGCTGCCCGGCGTTTACCGCTACTTTGACGCGCAGGACAACGTGCTGTACGTGGGCAAGGCGCGCAGCCTGAAGAAGCGCGTGTTGAGCTACTTTCAGCTCGATCACGGCGGCACTCGCATCGGCCACATGGTGGGCCGCATTGCCCGGATGGAAACCACGGTGGTGCGCACCGAGGCCGAGGCGCTGCTGCTTGAAAACAACCTGATCAAGACGCTGAACCCGCGCTTCAACATCTTGTTCAGGGACGACAAAAGCTACCCCTACCTGAAGCTGCAAAAGCACGTCTTTCCAAGAGTGGCTTACTACCGGGGCTCGGTGGACCGAAAGCACACGTACTTTGGGCCTTATCCCGGTGCCTGGGCGGTGAAGGAAGCGATCTTGCTGCTGCAAAAAGCCTTCAAGCTGCGCACCTGCGAAGACACGGTTTTTGCCAACCGATCCCGGCCTTGTTTGCTGTACCAGATCCGCCGCTGCTCCGCGCCTTGTGTGGGGCTGATTTCGGCCGCAAATTACCAGCAGGACGTGGCCCATGCCGAGCGTTTTTTGCGCGGCGACGCCCAAGAAGTGATCGCCACCTTGCAGGGCCAGATGATGGCGTACTCGGACGCGATGGAGTACGAGCGGGCGGCCGAGGTGCGCAACCAGATCAGCGCCTTGTCGCAGGTGCTGCACCAGCAGAGCATGGAAGAAAACAGCCAGTCGTCGCGTGACCGTGATGTCGACATCCTGGCCGTGAAGGTGCTGGGTGGCCGGGCTTGCGTCAATTTGGCGATGGTGCGTGGTGGCCGGCATCTGGGCGACCGGGCCTATTTTCCAACCCATGTTGAAGAAGCCGCCGCGCTGTCGGCCGACCAAGCCGACGAACGCCAGGACCGGCCGACGGTGGAGCAGCAGGTGCTTGAAGCCTTTGTGGCCCAGCACTACCTGGGCGTGGCGCCGCCGCCAGCGCTGGTGGTCAGCCACGCGGTGGCGCCGGATTTGCTGGCGGCCTTGAGCGAGCAAACCGGCATCAAGATCAATGCGCAAAGCCAGCCGCGTGAGCAGCGCCGAACTTGGCTGGAGATGGCTGAAAAAGGCGCGCAACTGGCGCTGGCGCGTTTGCTGTCCGAAGAGGGCTCGCAGCGTGAGCGCACGCGCGCATTGGTTGATTCGCTCGACCTGGCGGTGGACAACCTTGACGCCTTGCGCATTGAGTGTTTTGACATCAGCCACACCGCCGGGGAAGCGACTCAGGCCAGTTGCGTGGTTTATGAGAACCACGCCATGCGCCCCGGTGAGTACCGGCGCTTCAACATCGAAGGCATCACCGGTGGCGACGACTACGCCGCCATGCGCCAGGTGCTGACACGCCGCTACAGCAAGGTGGCCGAAGCGCGGGCGGCAGCGCTTGCTGCGGGTGTTGAAGCCGTGCCGCCCGAGGGCGTGGCGTTGGCCGGCCCGGTGGTATTGCCCAAGGCCTTGCGCCTGCCTGATTTGGTGCTGGTGGACGGCGGCCGGGGCCAGGTGTCGATGGCGCGTGAGGTGTTTGGCGCGCTGGGCCTGGATTTGTCGCTGATCATCGGCGTTGAAAAAGGCGAGGGCCGCAAGGTGGGGCTGGAGGAGCTGGTGTTTGCCGACGGCCGCGAAAAAGTCTATTTGGGCCATGACTCGGCCGCGCTGATGCTGGTGGCGCAGATCCGCGACGAGGCGCACCGTTTTGCCATCACTGGCATGCGCGCCAAGCGCGCCAGCGTGCGCACCGGCGGCAGCAAGCTTGAAGACATCGCCGGCGTGGGCCCCAAAAAACGCGCCCGCTTGTTGCAGCGCTTTGGTGGCGTGCGGGGCGTGGCCGACGCCAGCGTGGCCGAGCTGTGCACGGTGGACGGCATCTCCCATGATCTGGCCGAAGAAATTTACCGTGCGCTGCGTTGATCGGGCCGTGGATGTTCAGGCCGGGCAGGGTTTTGGCTCCTGCACAATCACGCCATGTTTCTGACCCTGCCGACACTGCTGACCTGGGCGCGCATTGCCGCGATCCCGTTGATCGTTGGCGTGTTTTACCTGCAGCTCGATGCCGCCACGCGCAACTTCATCGCCACCGTCATGTTCGTGGTGTTTGCCGCCACGGATTGGCTGGACGGCTGGCTGGCGCGGCGGCTCAACCAAACCTCGGCGTTTGGCGCCTTTCTGGATCCGGTGGCCGACAAGATACTGGTCAGCGCCGCGCTGCTGGTGCTGGTCAAGCTGGATCGGGTGGATGTGCTGGTGGCGCTGGTCATCATCGGCCGCGAGATCGCCATCTCGTCGCTGCGTGAATGGATGGCCCAGATCGGCGCCTCTCGCAGTGTGGCGGTGCACATGCTGGGCAAGCTCAAGACCGCCACGCAAATGACGGCGATCCCGTTTTTGCTCTACGACGGCGCGCTGTTTGGCGTGATCGACACCCGCATCTGGGGCACGGTCCTGATCATCATTGCTGCCTTGTTGACCATCTGGTCAATGGTTTTTTACCTGCAGCGTGCATTGCCCGAGATCAGGGCCAACGCCAAGTGACAAGCGCCGTTGCTGCCTCGCGCCAGCAAGCCTTGCTGGCGGCCATGCCTTGGGTGTTTGTGCTGGTCTGGAGCACGGGCTTCGTGGCTGCGCGGCTGGCCATGCCCCATGCACCGCCGTTCACTTTTCTGTGCTGGCGCTATGCCTTCTCGCTGCTGGCCTTTGGCTTGTGGATCTGGGCGGCCAAGGTGGCTTGGCCACGGGGGCCGGCGCAATGGGGCCATTTGGCGGTCAGTGGTGTGCTCATGCACGCGGGTTACCTGGGTGGCGTGTGGGCGGCCGTGCGGGCGGGCATCCCTGCGGGCACCGTGGCCCTGATTGTTGGCCTGCAACCCGTGCTCACGGCGCTGTGGATCAGCGGGCGCGGGCAGCATCACGTGGCGCCCATGCAGTGGCTGGGATTGGCCTTGGGCCTGGGCGGCGTAGCGCTCGTGGTGTGGCCCAAGCTGGGCATGGGTGAGGTGACGGCCTTCAACCTGGGTTTGTCGCTGGTGGCCCTGGTGTCGATGACGGTGGGCACGCTGTACCAGAAAAGGCATGTGCGCGCGGGTGACGTGCGCACGGCCAATTTTGTGCAGATCGCCGCCGCGCTGGTGGTGTCTCTGCCCTTGGCGGCACTGGAGCCGGGAACTTTGCAATGGCACCCGGACCTGCTGCTGGCTTTGGCGTGGTCGGTGCTGGCGCTGTCGCTGGGCGGCAGCTCGCTGCTGATGATGTTGATCCAGCGGGGCGCGGCAACACGGGTCACGAGCTTGTTCTATCTCGTCCCGCCCTGCACGGCGATGATGGCCTGGTTGCTTTTTGGCGAGCGCATGGCCAACACGGGTTGGGCCGGCATGGCCTTGTGTGCGATGGGCGTGGGCCTGGTGCTGCGTGGCGATGGGCGCCCAGACTTGGCAGCGCAAGGCGAGGCTTGATCAAGGTCGTTGAGTCGCTCACGCGACCGCAAATAGGGGGCGCCTGAATACACCTAGAATCTGTGCTTTGTGCTTGACACTGCCAACAAGCGCCGCTGTAATGAATTGGGTTGTGGCTTGTATTTGTGCCGGTCTTTGCGCGTGTTTTTGGCAAGGGCTGCGGCCTGAATATTGGGCGTTTTGAGACACCTGTGCGAGAGGGCACCTTCGTGAACAAGGCCGAGTTGATCGAACACATTGCCACGCAGGCGGACATCTCCAAGGCAGCGGCCACCCGTGCGCTTGAGGCCTTGATCGACGGCGTCAAAGCCACGCTCAAAAAGAACGACAGCGTGTCGATTGTTGGCTTTGGCACGTTTGCAGTCACCAAGCGCGCCGCGCGCAGTGGCCGCAACCCACGCACTGGCGCGGCCATCAAGATCAAGGCCGCCAAGGTGCCCAAGTTCCGCGCCGGCAAGGGCTTGAAGGACGCGCTGAACTGAGTTTTCATGGCGTCTTGGTGACGATGGTTGTCGCTGTCAAGTTGGCAATTGTTTGTTCCGCGATTGGTCTCGCGGGTGCTTAGCTCAGTTGGTAGAGCGTCGCCCTTACACGGCGCAGGTCGGGGGTTCGAGCCCCTCAGCACCCACCACCTCAAGCCCAGCTTCTTGATTCACCAGCACTTGGTCAAGCCGCCTGATCGTGTGCTGCGGCCACCACCCTTAGAATCTCGGTTTTGGTGTCCTGGCTGACACGGCGCTACTCTCCGCAAGGCGAACCCTGGTTCGCCTTTTTTGCATGCGCGGATTGTTGCCATGGCCATGCGTTGACACCGAAGCGTGCCCGGGTCGGGCACGTCAATGACCACCACCGCACGCCCAATCACTAGGCCGTCAACATGTTTGAATTTGTCCGCACGCACACCCGGTTGTTGCAGTTTTTGCTGCTGATCCTGATCCTGCCGTCGTTTGTGGTGTTTGGTATTCAGGGCTACTCCAGCATGACCAGTGGCGGCCACGCCACCGTGGCCAAGGTGGCCGGCCAGGCCATCACGCAGGCTGAGTGGGACAACAGCCACCAGCAACAGGTGGAGCGCATGCGCCGCCAGATGCCCAATGGGGACATCAAGCTGTTCGACACGCCTGCGGCAAAGGCCGAGACACTTGACGCCCTGGTGCGTGAACGCGTGTTGGGCACCGCCATGGACAAGCTCCACCTCGTGGTGTCCGATGAGCGGCTGCAACGCCTCTTCGTCACTGACCCGCAATTTGCGCAGTTGCGCAATGCCGATGGCAGTGTGAACAAAGACTTGTTGGCCGCGCAAGGCATGAGCTCGGACATCTTCGCGTCACGCCTGCGCCATGATTTGGCCATGCAGCAAGTGCAGGGTGGCATCACGGGTTCGGTGCTGTCGCCAACCGCCAATGTGAACCAGGCACTGGACGCGCTGCTGCAGCGTCGCGAGATCCGCTACATGCGGTTCGAGGCCAAGGATTACCTGGCCAAGGTCAATCCCAGTGACGCTGACATTGAGAGTTATTACAAAGCGCACGAGGCTGACTTCCGGGCGCCAGAGCAAGCCAACATCGACTACGTGCTGCTCGACTTGGCGGTGCTGAAAAAAAGCATCGTCGTGCCTGATGACGACTTGCGCAAGTACTACGCCGAAAACGCCAGCCGCTACACCGCGCTTGAGCAGCGGCGCGCACGGCACATCCTGATCACGGTTGACAAATCGGCGGCGGCGGATGTCAAGCAAAAAGCCAAGGCGCGTGCCGGGGCTTTGCTGGCCGAGGCCCGCAAAACGCCCGCCGCCTTTGCCGAACTGGCCAAGAAAAACTCGGAAGACCCAGGCTCGGCAGTGCAGGGTGGCGACCTTGACTTTTTTGGCCGAGGCGCCATGACAAAGCCTTTTGAAGACGCCACTTTTGCGATGAAACCCGGCGAGATCAGCAACTTGGTGGAGTCGGAATTTGGCTGGCACATCATCAAGCTCGAAGCCGTGCGCGGCGGCGACAAAAAGCCGTTTGAGGCCGTGCGTGCAACCATCGAAGACGAAGTGCGCCAGCAACTTGCCACCAAGCGCTGGGCCGAGGCCGCAGAGCAATTCACCAACATGGTCTACGAGCAGTCCGACAGCCTGCAGCCCGTGATCGACAAGCTCAAGCTTGAAAAGCGCAGCGCCACCGTGCAACGCACGCCCGCGCCGGGCACTACGGGCCCCTTGGCGTCGCCCAAGCTGCTGGAGGCGCTGTTTGGCAATGACGCCATCAAGAACAAGCGCAATACCGATGCGGTGGACGTGGGCCCGAACCAACTGGCCTCGGCGCGCATCACGCAGCACATTCCTGCGCGCACGCAGCCCTTGGCCGAGGTGCGGGATGCCGTTCGCCAGCGCCTGGTGGCCACGCAGGCTGAGGCGATGGCCCGCAAAGAGGGCGAATCCCGCCTGGCCCAGCTCAAGGCTGATGCCAATAGCGGCACCCTCACGGGCCCCGCGCTGGTGTCGCGCGCACAACCTGAAGGGCTGAGCCGCCCGGCGCTCGAAGCCGTGCTGGCCGCCGACACCACCAAACTGCCGACCGTGCTGGGCGTGGTTTTGCCCGGCCTAGGCTACTGGGTGGCGCGCGTCGACAAGGTGTTGCCGCGTGAGCTCAAACCCGAAGAAAACAAGGCCCTGCAAGCGCAATACGGCCAGGCTTGGGCGAGGGCGGAGTCAGAGGCTTATTACCAAGCCCTGACCGTGCGCTACAAGGTGGACAAACGGGTTGATCCCGTAGCGTCCGCTGCTGCAGCGTCCGCAAACAAGCCCTAAAGCGAGGTATACTGCACGGCTCTGCGGTGGCTGTAGCTCAGTTGGTAGAGTCCAGGATTGTGATTCCTGTTGTCGTGGGTTCGAGCCCCATCAGCCACCCCAAAAAACGCTAGCAAAATCAACGGGTTAGAAGTTTCGGCTGCTAGCCCGTTTTTCTTTGGGCGGCTCATGTAGCCACCATGTAGCCACCGGTACAGACTAACGACGAGGCAACAGGTAGCGTCAACTGGTGGGCTCACAGCCAAGTGCTGCCCGAAATGCGGTCACCTACGCCCCACCGAGAAAAATTGCTCAGCCCAATGCCTTAGAACAAAGAGGCCCATGACCGACTGAGTAAAGCTAAAGTCAGGTCAGAACGAAAATCGGGAGGTTTGGTTATGCGGACGATAGTTGCAGTGCTGGTTCTTGGGATATCTGGGTGCGGCACAACCTTCGACTCCATCCCTGAAAAGCTAGGCAAGTCGCAAGACTGGGAGTTGTGCTACTCCAGCATCGCAGGCGAGTACACGCATGAACGCGAACTAGCAGGTCAAATGGTGCGTTCGCGGGGCATCAACTGCACTGACCACCTCCCGATGGTGCAAGCCCGGATGGCTGCCCGTGGCGCCTCGAACGACAGGGCCATGCAGATGCTAATGCTCGGAAATCAGATTTCCAATCAGCGACCCATCGCCCCTACCCCGGTTGCCACTCGGCCGGTCGGCTTCCTCAAACGACATTACATGTCGGGTCAGAACCGGATTTGTGTCTATGACCAGATGGGCAGCGAGTACGCCGTAACCATCGGTGCAACGTCAATCTGTCAGTTGTCGTTACAGTAGTTCGCATTTCTTGTTGAGGGCTTCACTATGGGCAGACAGCACCCGCGCCAATTCGCGGAGCATCTCCCGATGCCCACCCTTCCAGCCGTTTTGCGACGAGGTAGCCTTGCCTTCATGGCTGCGCGGGCCAGTTGACTGTTTCCACGGCTGCCAGGTCTTGATGCGCTCGGCCTGCTGTTGCCGTTGCTCGGGTGTCCAGTTGCGTGCGGCCATGCGTCAAGCCCTCTAAAAGTTCGGTCTGCCCAAAAGCGGTTTCCCCCGGGTACGTGCTCGCGGGCGTACTGGTCAGCGCGACACCGTTGTTCACCTGCTGCGGCCCGTGGGCCACGTTCATTTGACGGGCGAACACGGGCGGATTCTTGATGGTCGCCAGCGTTTCGACGGTGGCGCGGCTCTGGCTCTGCGCCTTCAGTGCCAGGCGCAAATATCGGTCGGCCACCTCTGGCACTTTGTAGATGTTGCACTGCGCGATGCGGGCCAGTTCACCGAATATCGCGTTCAGCGACAAGGCCTGAGCGGTTAGCAGTCGCTCCAGCGCTGAAAGGTCGCCCCGGTTGACTGCCTGCCCTTGGTCGCGCAGTTCGCGGGCCATGTCCATCAGCGACAGGTCGCCGTGCTCGTGTTGCTCAAACCGGAGCACGGTCGAGGCATTCGTAACCAGCCCACGGCCCACCATGCCCGCTACAGCTCGGTCTTCGGTCTCGTCCGGTTTGCGAAAGACTTCTAAGCGCCGACTCTTGCTCACCACGGCGGCGGCAGGCTCGGCGGCCGGGGCTGGCGCGTCACTGGCCTTGCGGGTAGGCTTCGGCTTGCTGCTTGCGGTGGTCATGTCGTCGTGTCCTTCGTCGGTTGCAGTTCGCGCAACATGTCGCGCGGGTCTCGGGCCATGAATGCCACGCCACCGGCAGCGCGGATGCGGTCGAGGATTGGGCATTCGTCCAAGGTGCGGCTCGCTGGCCAGGCTCCTGACTGCTGCACCGAACAGGCGCCATCCACGGTATGCCAGCCAGCAACTCGAACAAGGTGTGATTGCTGCGCCGGCGCGTGACTTTCACCCAGTCCCCGAAAACTCCCCTCAACCTCTCCCCCTACATAGTGGGAGGGGAGGATTTCGGCGTCGAACTTCTCCAATTTTGGCGTTTTTGGAGAATTTCGGCGTTTCAGACTGTCCACAACCAACCCTCGTTCAGGGCCAACACGCCACGGGCAACAAGGCCAGAAATTGCCGTTCTGGCGCGTGACGTGCGCTTGTCCGTCGGGCAGGCCAGGCGGGCAGCGCCCGCCACTACAGCGGCCTCCAGTTCGATACAAGGGCGCATCGGTGGCGCGCCCGCCTTGCCAATTCGGCCGTCCTTGAACAGCACGCGGATGCCTTCGTAAACCAGCCGCTGGTTTTCGCCCTGCGGCACCGGCACCCGTTGAATGTCGGCGGCGGCAGTGTCGGCAGTCACCACGCATGACGTGACCGGCTCGCCGTCACTGTCTGGCGCAAGTTGCACCACCTCCAACCGGAACGGGTGCGCCTCGCCGTCGGCGCCGTCCTTGCTCTTGGCAATCTTCCACTCCTTGCGGTCGCCGTCGCGTGAAACCTCCACGGCGGCATCCAGGGCAGCGAACAACGAACTGTGACCACGCAAACCCCGGGCGGCATCCTTGCCGGTGTGGTGAACGGCGGCCACCAGGCCACCCGTCAGCGCTTGCAAGCGCTTTGCTGCCTCTAGCACTAGGCCCATGTCCCGCGATGCGTTTTCATCCATGCCGGGCGCGCTGGCGTTCAGCGTGTCAATGAAGGTGACGGCACCAGCGCCAGCCGACAACACGGCGGCGGCCATGTCTGCCACGTCCATCGTTTCGGTCAGCTTGAATGGTTGAAGCACCACGCACAGGCCGGCGGGTAGCGTGCGTCCGTGGTGTTGCTCCCATGCGGCCACGCGCAGCCGGAATCCGGCGGCACCCTCCAGGCAGACATAGACCACCGGGCAGGCGTTGACGCGATAACCGAACCAGTCGCGGCCCTCGGCAATGGCTGCGGCCATGTCCAGCACCAGAAACGATTTGCCCGATGCGCTTGGCCCGTAAACGCTCGCCAGCCCGTGCGCGGGCAACACGCCACGAATGCGCCAGGTCAGCGGCGGCAGCGCGTGCAGGTCGGCGCTGGTCAGCAGCTTGAAGCGCGGTTCAGGCTTGGGCGATTCGCTGGCGCTGGTTAGCAGCGCTTGCAGCACGTCGGCGCCGTCACGCTGCGCCAGGTTGTTGACGTCGGCATTCAACGGCCAGCCTTCGGGCATCGTCACGAACAGGGCGCCCACCTCGCGGGCGATGGTCTCGGCTTCGGTTTCTTTGCCCACATCAGGCACCAGCACCAGCCGGGCCGATGCGTCACGCTGGCGCAGGTCAGCGGCCACGCCTCGAACCCGGCCCCAGCCAAAAGCCACCACGGCGGCGCAGCCCGTCGCCTGCCAGCACGCCCAAGCCTGCCCGATGCCCTCGCACACGAACACAGTGCCACTGGCCACCATGTCGCCGACGATGAACACGCCAGCCACCGGGGCGCCAGGCAGGTTCAGCTTTGACGGCCGGCCAGCGGCCTTCCATGCTGCGGCTTGCTCAGGTGAGCCCACGAATTGCAGTGATACCGGCACGCCATCCGCCAACACCGGCACCACCAGCGCACCGGCCATGCGTTGCCCGGCTACCGTCAGCAAGTCGCCATCCGGCACCACGCGCAGGCCGGCGGCGTTGCCTTGCTTTTCGACGATGTATCCATGCTCTGCGGTGGCGGGCTTGCAGCGCGCCCAAACCTCGGCAGCACCCATGCCAGGGCGCGGCGCTTTGGCGGGCGCTGCGGGCCTTGTGGGGGCCTGCGTGGGCCTTGACTGGCGCACGTTATTTGCGGCGCTGTCCCGCCCGCGTCCGTGGTCAGCGGCCACCTTGAACAAGGTTCCAGCGCCAACACCCTTGCCCGGCTTGAAGCTGCGCCAGGTGTCGCGGGCGTCACGTTCGCTGTAATTGCCGGCAGCGGCGCTCCAGGCGTTGAAGTCATCGAATTGCAGCCCAGCAGCATGGGCGGCCATGCCCACTGTCACCCACTCGTCGCGGGGCAGGTCGGGCGGGATGAATTGCAGCGCATCCCGTGCGCGGTCGAGGTCAGCCGGCATGGGCACGCCCGAAACGAATCAGCAGCTCGGTCAGCGAAGCGACGACAGGCGCCAGCGCCAAGAGGCACGGCCACCACGCGGCCAGCATGGCAAACAGGCGCCGGCCGTAGTCAGTCAGTGCGGCGCTCATGATTGCCCTTTGTTGGCGGCACGCTTGCGTTTCCATGCAGTCAGCTTGCGGCGGTCTTGCTGGGTGAAGTGATACACCCCAGGCCAGCAGTCGAACAGGTCGCGGTCTTTTTTCTTGGTGCGAGTGCACGGAAAGTCCAGACCACGGCGGCGAAGCTCGGCCACCAGCTCGGGGCCGTTCGCGCAGCCGGCCACTGAATCCACTTGTTCGCGTGGAATCGGGCGAACCCAAGCGGCTTGAATCACGCGCAGGTGGCGCAAGTTGGTCGTTCCAAGAAAATACTCAGGGGTTTTAGAATCGCCATGTTTGGGGGCGCTCGTCTTACCGTTGGTGGGGCGGGCGTTTTCCATTTAAGCCACCCCCAACACAGCACGAATGCCAGCGACAGGCCAGGCCAATCGGCCCATGACACGCAGCGGGCGCAAGCCTTCCGGGTATGTTTCGGCACTTGCCCAGCCCCGCGCGGTTTGCTCCTTGCGGTTCAGGTGTCGACACATCACAGCGGTTGTGACGTGCGTTCTTGTTTCCAGGTGAAGCGGTACGAAATCAGCAGGCGCGGCAGCCGGCGCCCTCTTCTCCCAGCACGCCAGCTTGGCGGCATTGGGCGCAAAACCTAGGTGCGCGGCGGTGGCGCCTTGCGGGGTTTGCGAACTGTGATTGGTTTCGATGGTTTGCATGTGTTCGTACTCCAAAGCCCAGCGGCGCCAGGCATGGAGCGAACTTTGAAAACCCCTGATTTCAGCGAATTTACCCGGGGTTCAAGAATCAAGCATTCGTGCGGGTTTGCGGCGCATCGCCTCCATTTTGCGGGGTTCATCCCCGGGGTTTAATCGGCATTTCACGGGATATAAATATTTTCGGATTCGTAGGTTTTCCAAGCATCAAGCCAGGGTTTTAGTTGGTGTTTCGTTTGAAACTTTGCCCGAACGCTTCGAGCCTGCGCTTTTTGGCCAGCTACCAGCGCGGCACCAATAAGAACCGGATTCCATCGCGTCTCACAAACACCCCGGGCTCCTTGCTGCACGATGCAAGCACGAAGCCATTTCGGTTTGTCGCCGAGAGGCTTTTTCCACTTAACTTCAGACCAGTGCAGCCCATCAAAGCAGTTGGCTATATCCTTTGTAGATAGCCCTTTCTCGTTGGGCAACGCCCCGCTTTTCGGTGGCGGCGACTCGGAAATCACCCCGGTTGATTTAGATTGAAGTTCTGAGGGGCTGGCAGTAGGGAAGCCATAACCTGTGTCAGATTTCAGAAACCATGCATTTAGGTCGGGGACCTTCACCAAGTGGCAATAGTCGTTGGCTCGCTCGCCTTTGACTAAACGTAAGCGGGTTCCAGCGTCCCGAATTGCTAGCTCCCCATCGGCATAGGCCTGGAGTAGCCGCAGCGCCCAACCCAGCCCGTTCAATCCTTGCCGTTCGTCTGCCAATACCTGTGCGGCCTCGTTCACTGTGAAAAAGCCTTGTGCTTGCCGTTCAATTCGGGTCTCAATGTCGGCTATGTAGTCGCGGGCTCTGAAGGCGCCGCAGCTCTTTTGCTCGCGGCCCATCGTGACTTCGAAGGAAACAAACGTGTCTGGGTTCAGTCTCAACAGCGCAGCGGGCACGGACTGCGGCCGTACCTCGGTGACAAAATGCGGGCGCTGGTCGACTGGAGCGCCCCCCAACGAAGCCACAGCCGTCACCGGTTGAGCTTGTGCAGTCGGCTCGGCCACACGCACAGTCACTTCGTACCGTGCAGCGTAGGCCGCCAACGCGTCAACTAGCACGATGTCGCCAGGGAATCCGCGCGATGGCAGTCGGGCGTGACTCAGTGCGACAAGCTCACCCATGGCGATGGCATCAGCCAGGGTGCGGCGGTGTTGTTCCTCGGCATCGGCGCGCAGCACGCTGGCGTTCTGGGCGTCATTACGCCAAACAGGCATGGGCACCCAGTCAGGCCGGGCCTCGGCAGCGTTGAATGCCTCGGCATAGGTCGACCACTCAGCGTCTGTGATGCCTGACTGCCACGGCGGCAGCGCGTGCCAGACCTGGGACAGCAGGGTTTCGTCCCCCGGAGCCAGCGGCAGCCCCTGAAGCGACAGCGGGTCATACTTGGTTATGTACGAAAGGACGCGGCCAGGCGATTTGAGCGGAAATAGCGCCAGCGCAAGTAATGCCGGGATTTCCTCAACGGTCACATGTTCGGCGCCAGCAGGCAGCACGATTTCTGGCATTGCATCCCCCGATGCACCCGAACAAAAGGAGCCCCAGCGGGACGCGTCGGGGGGCGCGTCTTTCAGTCCGGTTTGCGGCCGGGCCTAGCTGGGACATAAAAGCCATGTCGTCAGGCTGCGGGTAGCGATGGCCCAAGGCGCCAGTCTTCCCGCAGCCAGGGTGCAGGCATGCCGGCTTGCGCGGGTTCTGTCGGGCCTCTGCGTGCGTCGCGCCCCGCCAGCCGAGGTGTGGCAGTCATGGCCATCAGCCCAAGGGCACCGGCTCGATGCGAACCACCGCACGTCCCCCCACGGCCTTGGCGTAGCGTTGCACGGTGCGCAGTGATGGCGCGCGCTTGCCTGCTTCGAGCCTGGCAATCACGCTCTGCGTTGTGCCCATCAATGCGGCCACGTCGCTTTGCGTGAGACCGGCACGGGCGCGGGCGGCAATCAGTTCGTGGGCCAGGTCGAATTCGGCCGCCTGCTGTTCGTACTCGGCGCGCGTTGCCGGGTCGGCCAACAGGTCGCGCTTGAGGTCTTTGAGGGTCTTCATGTCGCGGCATCCATTCGTTTGCGGGCGGTCGTCAATGCACTGCGGGGCGTCGCCTGGGTCTTCTTGACGAACACGTGCAGCACCAGCAGGCGGCGGCCTTGGATGGCGACATACACGGCGCGGGCGATGCCGTCTCGGCCCTGCATGCGCATCTCCCACAGCTTGTCTTCCAAGGGGCGGATGTGCGGCAGGCCAACTTGCTGCGGCCCGAAGTCTTCCAGCAGTTCAGCGATGTGCAGGAAGCGGGCACGCATGTCGGCCGGAAGGGCTTGAAGTTCAGGCTCCGCCAGCGGGTGCAGGGTCACTTTCCAAGTGGTCACACTATAGCCTTTTTGCTATGTGCTGCAACCACGCGCAAGCCAGATGAAGGTGTGGCCTCTGCGTCGAACTGCACGCCGGCTTGCTCAAGAATCCACGCTTCAATGCGCTCATGGTGAACGGCCAGCAGTTCCAGCGGGCGCACCTTGTAGTGCTTTTCGGCGGTCGCGCTGGGCTTGTGTCCCATGATTTGCGCCACCACGCCGGCCGGCACCTCAAGCCATTCGGTCAGGCTGGCGAATGAGCGGCGCAGGCCGTGCAGGGTCAACCCTTGCAGGCCAGCAGCCACGCAGGCCCGGGCGTGTGGGGTGTTGGGCTCAGTCAGGCAACCGGTCGCGCTGGTGGGGCTTGAGAACACCCACGCGTTACGCCGGGGCAGGGCGGCCAGCAGGTGCGCAACGTAGGGCGTCAGCGGAATGGTGCGCTCGCCTTCGACCTTGTCGCGGATGCTCAGGCCCTTCCATTGCGTGTTGACGTCATCCCAGCGCAGCGCCAGCACTTCACCCGGGCGGGCGCCAGTCAAAAGCATCACTTGCAACACGGCGGCAATGCACGGGTTTTGCAGTTGGCGAACGTGGCTGAACCAGGCGCCAAGTTGCCCGCGTTGCAGCACGT
>JAYWDK010000195.1:0-14110 GCA_043779845.1 Betaproteobacteria bacterium
GACGCCGGCATTGATGCTGCGGGCAGCGTGGCCGCCGGGCTGTTGATCGCCGAGATCTGCATGGCCGGCTTCGGCAGCGCCACGCTGCGCGCCGGCCAATCTGAAGGCTGGCCAACGTGGGTGCAGGTGCACAGCGCTCAACCCGTGCTGGCCTGCCTGGCCAGCCAATACGCTGGCTGGAGCCTGGCCGCCAGCAAAGAAGAAACTGGCGGCAAAAAGTTCTTTGCGTTGGGCTCGGGCCCGGCGCGCGCGCTGGCCGTCAAAGAGCCGCTGTACGCCGAACTGGGCTACCGCGACAGCGCCGCGCAAGGCGTGCTGGTGCTTGAAGTGATGCGGCCACCGCCGCCCGTGGTGGTGGCCAAAATCTTGCGGGATTGCGGCCTGGCACCCGAGGCCTTGACGCTGGTGCTCACGCCCACCACCAGCTTGGCCGGCAGCACCCAGGTGGTGGCCCGCGTGCTGGAGGTGGCGCTGCACCGCGCCCACGCGCTGGGCTTTGCGCTGGGCAACATCGTTGAAGGCAACGCCTGCGCGCCCCTGCCCGCGCCCAGCCCCGATGCGGTGGTGGCCATGGGCCGCACCAACGACGCCATCCTCTACGGCGGGCAGGTGCAGCTCAGCGTGCGCGGCAGCGACGCGGCCGCGCGTGATTTGGCGCGGCAATTGCCGTCGTGCCATTCGCGCGATTACGGACGCTCGTTTGCCGAGTTATTTGAGGCCGCCGGCCACGATTTTTACAAACTCGACCCGGCCTTGTTTGCCCCGGCCGAGGTGTGGGTCAGCAACCTCGACAGCGGCAATACCTGGCACGGTGGCCAGCTCGACATGGGCATGCTGCGCCGGCTTTGGTTGCAAGAGGCTTGACGGTGGCCAAGCTGCGCGTGGCCATCATGACGGACGAGACCGGCTGGCATACGCGCCAGCTGTTGGCCGCGCTGCGCCAGCGTGGGCATGTGGGCCGCTGCCTGGATCTGGCCGATTGCCGCATCGACACGGCCGCCACCTGGCACGGCCTGGTGCTGCCCGGGTTTGGCCGTGATCTGCCCGACGCGGTGCTGGTGCGTGGCATTGCCGGGGGCAGCTTTGAGCAAGTGACCAAACGCCTAGGCGTGCTGCACGCGCTGCGCGAGCTGGGCGTGCCGGTCTACAACGACGCGCGCGCCATCGAGCGCAGTGTTGACAAATCCATGACCAGCTTGCTGCTGCACGCAGCCGGCATCCCCAGCCCACCCACCTGGGCGACAGAGTCGGCCGCCGAGGCCCAGCGCGTGCTGATGCGTGAGGCCGCCGCCGGCCACGCGTTGGTGCTCAAGCCGCTGTTTGGCTCGCAGGGCAAGGGCTTGCAGCTCGTGGGGCAGGTCGACGGCCAATTTGTGCCCTTGCCGCCGTTGCAAGGGGCTTACGGCAGCTTGGCCTATTTGCAGCGGCGTGTGCCGCCCATCAGCAGCCCGGGCTTTGACTGGCGCGTGCTGGTGGTGGGTGGGCGCGCCGTGGCCGCCATGCGGCGCGTGAGCGAGTTCTGGATCCACAACGTGGCCCAGGGCGCGCGCTGCGAGCCCGCACAGCTGACGCCCGATCTGGCCACGCTGGCCGAGGCGGCCGCTCAAGCCCTGGGCATGGACTACGCCGGCATTGACCTGATGCCCTCAGCTGGTGCCGCGCCGCTGCAAGTGATCGAGGTCAATGGCGTGGCCGCCTGGCAAGGCTTGCAGCGCGTGACCAGCCTCAACATCGCCCAGGCCCTGGTGGCCGACCTGATCGACCGCAAGCTGGGGGCATCGCAGCCGGCCAGGGCGGCGCCTGCGCGCCACCAGTGGGCCCGGTTAGCCTGATGAAGCCGCCCGCTGACAACGCCAACACGGCAGCGGCCCTGGCCGACGCAGCAGCAGCGAGCCCATCTTTGGCCACGGCCCAAGCCAGCTTTATGCGCGCCTGCTGGCTCGACGTGCTGGTGCAAAAGCCCGGCAACGTCAGCGTGGCCTGGCCCGGCCACGGCATGGTGGCGGCGCAGTTTTTGACCAGCGCCCAGGCCGCTTGCGCACCGCTGCTGGCGCCGGGCGCACGTGTGGGCCAGCGCATCAACGCCGCCGGTGCTGCCACTTGGGGCGCCGTGGGCTGCAATACCAACCTGGGCATCCTGCTGCTGTGCGCACCCTTGGCGGCGGCCGCCGAGCGCTGCCAACCACCGCGCAGCGCCCCCGGGCTGCAAGCCGCCGTTGAAGCCGTGCTGGCCGACCTGGACCTGGCCGACGCCGAGGCCGCGTTTTGCGCCATCCAGCGCGCACAGCCGGGTGGCTTGGGCCAGGCAGGGGCGCAAGACGTGCGCCAAGCCCCCACCGTGACGCTGCGCCAAGCCATGGCGCTGGCGGCCGACCGCGACAGCATCGCGCGCCAGTACGCCAACGGTTATGCCGAGCTGTTTGAACTGGCCTTGCCGCTGCTGGCCCCGGGGCTGTTGCCGCTGGGCGACAAAGGCCAAGCCACCGCCGCCACTGCTGGCCGCGTTCAACAGGTTTATCTGCGCCTGATGGCGGGTTTGCCCGATTCACACATTGTTAGAAAACACGGCGAGCCGCTGGCACACATTGTCATGAAGGCGGCGCAGGCTTGGGCTGCGCGCGCCCAGGCCGGTGACTGCCTGGATCTTGATCCCGGCTTTGCCGCGTGGGACGCCGCGCTCAAGCAGCAAGGCGTCAACCCCGGCACCAGTGCCGATCTCACCGTGGCGGCGCTGTTTGCGGCGGGGCTGCTGGCCCCCGCTTGAGGGCGCTGGGCCGGCGCGCCGCCAGGCCTGTTTTGGCATGGCACGGATCGTGATAACAAAAGCTCTGCGCTGGCCGGTTGGCCGGTGTATCGACATGACCCCAGAACCACGTTTAGGAGATATCAAAACCATGGCAAAAATTGATCGCATGATGGTCGGCGAATCGCTGGTGGGTGATGGCAACGAGGTTGCCCACATCGATCTGCTGATCGGGCCACGTGGCTCGCCCGTCGAATCGGCATTCGCCAACGCGCTTGTCAACAACAAGGACGGTTTCACCTCGTTGCTGGCCGTGGTGGCGCCCAACCTGCTTACCAAGCCCGCCACGGTGATGTTCAACAAGGTCACCATCAAGGGTGCCAAGCAGGCCGTGCAGATGTTTGGCCCAGCCCAGCGCGGCGTGGCCATGGCGGTGGCCGACAGCGTTGAGGACGGCACCATCCCGGCCGACGAAGCCGACAACCTGTTCATCTGCGTGGGCGTGTTCATCCACTGGCTGGCCGAGGACGACAAAAAGATCCAGGACTACAACTACCAGGCCGTCAAAGAGTCGATCAAGCGCGCCGTGGCGGGCTCACCCACGGCCGCCGAAGTAGTGGCCAAGAAGGGCTCGACGCCGCATCCGTTCGCGGCGCACTGATCGCCCGCTGATCCCCGGCTGATCCCCGTCTGACCCAGGCAAACCGTTTTGCGGTTTGCCTGTTTTTTTGTCTGACTCGCCAAGCATGCCTAGGCTGGCGTTCTGGCGTGTTCTGCTGGCGTATCACGCGCGGCTGCCGGGCACCATGCCGCGCCCAATCAGTTGCAGCACGGCGGCGGCGCGTTGTGGGCCACTGGCGGGGCTCGTGGCGGGGCTTGTGGTGGGGCTTGTGGCGGGGCTTGTGGCGGGGCTTGTGGGGGTTGGGGCGGCCAGGCCAGGGCCGTCTTGCGGCGCCCAGCGCTCGATCTGCACGCCCACCGATTGCAGGTCGTCAAACTTGCGTGGCTTGACCACCTTCACCCGCACCCAGTGCGCGCGAAACTCGGTGATCAAAATCTCGGCCACCGCCTCGGCAAAGGCCTCGAGCAGTTGCAGCCTGTGCTCGGTCACCAGGCGGTGCAGGCGCACGCGCACCTTGCTGTAGTCAATCGTGTCGGCAATGTGGTCGCTGTCGCAGGCCACTGCGCGCGGCAAGCCGGCGTGCAGGTCAATCACCAGGGGCTGCGGGTGGTGCAACTCCGATTCATGGATGCCGATCACCGTCTCAACCTGCAAGCCTTCGATGAACACCAAGTCCAGGGTTTGGGGGCGAAGGGCTGTGGGCGCCGGGCCGGCGTCGAAGCCCTGCTGGGCGGCATGGGCAAAGGCATCACTGGACGGGCATGGGATCAAGTGGGTCACTCCTGCAAGGCAGCCGCAGGGTTGCGGCTATGGCGCCAAGCAGCAATAAGCGGGCCTGCGTTTTGTGTTGAGGTTTGTTAAGGCCGAATCTTGTGCGGCCCCGGTGTTTTCACCCCTCTGTGCAGGGCTTGAGTGACCGGACAATCCGGCAGGAATTCCCGACCTGGGGATAACGATAGCGGAGGCAACCATGGCTTTAACCGTGCAGGGTACAGAGGGCTTGACCAGCAAACCGGCTGATCGCCACGCCGACCGCATCGTTGAACTGGTGCGCACGGGGTTTCAAGAGCACGCCAGCGACGCGGTGGCGCAGTCCTGGAGCCGCTGCCTCAACGAGTACCGCTTGCACCCGGCGCGCCCACAGCAACCCGCCTTCATCGGCCGGGTTGAGCTGGACGAGCGCCGCGCCCGCTGCGCCGACGTGATTGCCTGCGCACGTTACGAGATGACCACGCTTTACCAGCAACTGGCCGATGCCGAAACGGCCGTGGTGCTGACCGACACCGACGGCGTGATCATCCACATGGTGGCCTCGCCCGAGTTCTCGGCCGAGGTGGGCCCGCTGGGGCTGCGCGCGGGCGGGCTCTGGAGCGAGTCGGCCGCCGGCACCAACGGCATGGGCACCTGCCTGGCGTCAGCCGCGCCGGTGTCGGTGCGGCGTGAGGATCACTTTTTCACGCAGTTCACCGCGCTCACATGCTCGGCCGTGCCGGTGTATGAGCCCTCGGGCGAAATCGCGGCGGTGCTGGACGTGACAAGCCGCTCCAGCATGATGCAACAGCACTTGCTGGTGTTGCTGGGCATGACCGCCCGCATGATCGAGAACCGGCTGATCGACCAGCGCTTTCGCAACGCGCACCCGCTGCACTTTCACAGCCGGCCCGAGTTTGTTTACACCTTGCACGAGGGCCGGCTGGCGGTGGGCGCCGATGGCCGCATCCTGGCGGCCAACCGCAGCGCCATGTTCCAGCTGGGTCTCACCTCGATGGACGAGCTGCGCACGCGGCACATCGAAGACCTGTTCCAGACCTCGCTCGAGGACATGCTGCAGCGCAGCGCCCAGTCCAGTTTTCACCCGGTGGTGACCTACCGCGCCAACGCCGCGCTGCGCTTTTTTGCGGTGGCCAGGCGGCCCGCGCAGGATGTGCCCGCCACCAACCTGGCCAGCGCGTCGGCGCCGTCTGCCCGGCTGGCCAGCATTGCGGTGCCGGGTGCCGAGTTGCTGGCGCCGGCCGGCCGTGCCGTGGCCCGTCCAGTGGTGGCACGCTCGCCTGACAGCACCTTCAAGGATGCACGCCTGCTGGCCCACCTTGACACCGCGCGTCGCGTCATCGCGCGCCAGACGCCGGTGTTGCTGTGTGGTGAAACTGGCTCGGGCAAAGAGGTTTTTGCGCGCGCGGTGCATGGCAACAGCCCGCACGCAGCGGGCGCTTTTGTGGCCATCAACTGCGCCAGCCTGCCCGAGACGCTGATCGAGTCCGAGCTGTTTGGTTACCGCGCCGGCGCGTTCACCGGGGCGCAGCGCAACGGGCGCCGGGGCAAAATTCTGCAGGCCGACCGTGGCACGCTGTTTCTCGATGAAATCGCCGACATGCCGCTGGAGTTGCAAGCGCGTTTGCTGCGGGTGCTGGACGAGCGCCAGGTCACGCCGCTGGGTACCGAAGAAACCCACCCGGTTGATTTTCAGCTCATCAGCGCCAGCCACCAGCACTTGCCCGCGCTGGTGCGCGAGGGCCGGTTCCGCGAGGATTTGTATTACCGCCTGGCCGGCATCGAGCTGATGCTGCCGCCGCTGCGTGAGCGCACCGACAAGCGCGATTTGATCCGCGAGGTGCTGGCCGCCGAGGGCGGCGCCGAGGCCCGGCTTTCGCTGGACGCCGAGCGCGCGCTGATGGCCCATGCCTGGCCCGGTAACATCCGCCAATTGCGCCACGTGTTGCGCACGGCGGTGGCCTTGGCCGATGGCCGGCAGATCGGTTTTGAGCACTTGCCGGGCTTGTTGCTCAATCTGGCGCCCGTCGCCTTGTCGGCGGGCGCCACGGCGGCGCCCCATTCGGCCGCCAGTTCGGCCGCGAGTTCCGCCGCCCACGCAGCCGCCATGGCAGCGCATCTGGGCAGTGGTTTCACCGGGGCGGCCACGCCGGCCGGGCTTGCCGACAACGAACCCTTGCCCGTCAAACTCAACCCGATCCAGGCCAATGAACGGCAGATGCTGCTGCAGGTGCTGGAGCAGCACCGTTGGAATGTGAGCAATGTCGCCAAGGCGCTCGATGTCAGCCGCAACACCCTCTACCGCAAGCTCCACAAGCTCCACATCGAGGTCTCGCACCCTGACTGACGACGGCAGCCAAGGCGTGGCGCTGGCGTCCCGATCGCGCTTTGCCTGGTGTATCACCGGCTCGGGCCATTTTCTGGATGAATCCATCGCGCTGGCGGCCAGGTTGCCGAGGCTGGACTTGTTTTTGTCCGACGCCGCCGAAGAGGTTTTGCCGATCTACAAATACCGGCTCGACGAGCTGAAAGCCCGCTTTGGCGTGGGCTTCAGGCTGCTGCGCGACAAAACCGCGAGTGCTGTGCCCGTGGGCATGTTGTATGACGACGTCTACCACACCGTGGTGGTGGCGCCCGCCACCAGCAACACGGTGGCCAAGTGCGTGGTGGGCATCAGCGATACGCTGCCCACCAACATGTTTGCGCAAGCGGGCAAGCTGGGCATCCTCGGCATCGTATTTGCGTGTGACACCGAGCCCGTGGTGATCACCAAATCGCCGCACGATTGGGTGACGTTGCGGCCGCGCCGCATCGAGTTGCAAAACGTCGATCGGCTGCGCGAGATGGACCACTGCCAGGTGGTCTGCTCGCCGTCTGAACTGGAGGCGGCGCTTGCCGCCAGATTGCTGTATTTGGGCCTGGTTTGGAACACATCGTCTTCTTGACCGGCCGGCTGGCCTTGCCGCAACTGAACGCGGTGCTGGCGGGCATAGCGCAAGCGCCTTTCACGTTTGAGGTGCGCGAGATCGGACTGCAAGTGGCCGCGCTGATGACGGCCGACATGATCCGCCGGCGGGTGGCTGCGCCGGTGGTGAGTGAGCCCGGGTTGGATCGGCCCGCGCGGGCCGCCAACCGCCTGATCGTGCCCGGCCGCTGCCGGGGCGACCTGGCCGCGCTCAGCGGGCACTTTGGCATCCCGGTGCAGCGGGGCCCCGAAGAGCTGAAAGATTTGCCACAGTTCTTCAACCGCGCCGCGCGGCCCGTGGATTTGAGTGAGCCCGGCGCCTTGATCTTTGCCGAGATCGTGGACGCACCGCGGTTGTCGGTATTGGCCATCGTCGACCGGGCCCATGGGCTGCGCGCCGATGGCGCCGACGTGATCGACCTGGGCTGCTTGCCCGACACCGTTTTTGGGCACCTTGAAGACAGTATTGCCGCGCTGAAAGAACAGGGTTTCAAGGTCAGCGTTGACTCGGTGGACACCCAGGAGTTGCTGCGTGGTGGCCGCGCCGGCGCCGACTACTTGCTGAGCCTGACGCTGGACACGCTGTGGCTGGCGGATGAAGTGGCGGCCACGCCGGTGCTGATCCCACGCACGCCATCGAATGAGGCGTCGCTGTTTGCCGCCATCGACGCGCTGCGGCACAAGGGCCGCGCCTTTTTGGCTGATCCCATTCTTGACCCCATTCCTTTTGGTTTTACCGCGTCCATCGTGCGTTATCACCGTCTGCGCGAGCGCTACTTGGACGTGGCCATCATGATGGGCGTGGGCAACCTCACCGAGCTGACCGAGGCCGATACCAGCGGCATCAACGCGCTGCTGTTTGGCGTGGCCGCCGAGCTGGGCGTGGCGGCGGTGCTAACTACGCAAGTGAGCGGCCACGCCCGGCGCGCCGTGAAAGAGGCCGACTGGGCGCGCCGCATCATGTTTGCCGCCGCGCGTGGCCCCATGCTGCCCAAGGGCTTGAACGACGCGCTGATGACGGTGCATGCCAAGCGGCCGTTTCCCGATACCACCGACGAGATAGCCACGACCGCCGCCCTGGTGCGTGACCCCAACTTTAGGGTGCAAGTGAGCAGCGACGGCCTGCACGTTTACAACCGCGACGGCTTGCGGCGCGGGCAGGGCGCGTTTGAGCTGTGGCCGCAGCTCAAGCTGGAGGGTGACGCCGCCCACGCGTTTTACATGGGCGTTGAACTCGCCCACGCCGAGATCGCCTGGAAGCTGGGCAAGCGCTACGTGCAAGATCAGCCGCTGGACTGGGGCTGCGCGGTGGCGTCAAACGCGCAAGACTTGGCGGCGTGGTGCGCGCCGGGCAGCACGGTCAGCCGCAGCCGCCTTGCCACGCCCGGCGCCGCACCCGACGCCGAACCCGGCGCCGCGCCCGCCCTAGCCGCCAGCAGCGCGCCAAGCGCACCCGGCTCCGACCCTGACCCCCGCCCATGAACGATCAAATCTTTGAGTGTGTCGTCAGCACCGTGGCGCCTGAGGGCCAAGCGCACGTGGCGCCGATGGGCGTGCGTTACCGGGTTTTGGCCGATGGCAGCGCCGGCGTGCTGCTGATGCCGTTCAAGCCGTCCACCACCCACGACAACATCGTGGCCACCGGGCGCGCGGTGCTCAATATCGTGAGTGATGCTCGGGTATTTGCCGCCTGCGTCACTGGCCGCCGGGACCACGCGGCGCTCGCCTTGCTGCCCACGGCCGATGGCCACGGCCAACGCCTGGCCGGCGCCTTGCGCCACCTGGATTTGCGCTTGGCCGAGCGGCATGACGACGCCCAGCGGCCGGTGCTGCACCTGGGCGTGGAGCGTGACACCCCACACGTGCCATTTGAGGGCCTCAACCGGGCGCAGGCGGCCGTGATCGAGGGCGCGGTATTGGTCAGCCGGCTGCACATGCTGCCGGCCGACAAGGTCTCGCAGGAGATGGCTTACCTGCAAATTGCCATCGACAAAACCGCCGGCCCCGCCGAGCACGAGGCCTGGGGCTGGCTGTGCGAGGCGGTGGCCGCGCGCGGCATCGCGGCGCCCGGCGGGCCGCCAGCGGCCTGAAACTTGCGGGCGCTTCAGCCGACAAACCCGCACAACGCCCAAACGCGACTCCCGGAGATATGCCCATGACGATTCAACTGCTGGTCAGCGTGCGTGACGTGCCCGAAGCTTTGCTGGCCGCGTGCGGCGGCGCCGATTTCATCGACCTCAAAGAGCCCGGCCAGGGCGCGCTGGGCGGCCTGTCGGTGGCCACCATCCGCGCGATCGTGGCGGCTTTGCATGGGCAGCGTGGTGGGCAGGATGGCGGGCAAGCCAGCGCGCCCGCGCCGCGCCGCCTGCCCATCAGCGCCACCATCGGCGACGTGCCCATGCACGCGCTGGCCGAGATCCAATCGCGGGTGCGGGCGGTAGGCGCTTGCGGCGTGGATTACGTCAAAGTGGGCATCGAGCGCGGGCCCCAAGCGGCGGCGGTGCTCGACTGGCTGGCGGGCTGCGGCTTCGCGGTGGTGCCCGTGTTCATCGCCGACCACGGGTTGGACGATGCGCTGTGGCGCCAAGCGCTCAAGCTGCCGTTTGCCGGGGTGATGCTCGATACCGCCGACAAGCTGGCCGGCTGCCTGTTTGACGTGATGCCACCCGCCGCGCTGCGCCTGGCCGTGGCCCAGGCCCGCGAGGCCGGGTTGATGATGGGCCTGGCCGGCGCGCTGCGCCTGCCGCATCTGGATGGGTTGCGCGCCCTGGCGCCTGACTTTGCCGGTTTCCGAAGCGCGGTCTGCGCGGGGGCCCGCAGTGGTGATCTGGACCCGGCGCGCCTGGCCGCGCTGGCCTTGGCCTTGCACGCGCCACTGGCGCAAAAAGTGAGCTCGAGCCCGCCAACGCGGTTAGCCGTCAGCACGCCTTGAACCACCTCAAACCTCGACCGCGCCCGCCTCGCCCAGCAGCAGCGAGCGCATCGCCGCCAAGTCGGTTTTGTGCACCAGGTTGATCGGGAATACCGCCCGTTGCGCGCGCTGGGCAAAACCGCCATCCAGCACGCCGGCCTGCACACGCTGCGCCAGGCTCTGGCCGGGCTCAACCGCGCAAGATTTGACAACCACCAGGCGCTCGGCGTTGAGCGCGATGGCCAAGTCCAGCGCCATGCTGTCGGCGCTGTTGTCCCAGTTGGTGTGGGCCGTGGCGCGTGGGCTGGTTTTGTCGAGTGGCAACCACAAGGCGGTGTGGCCGCTGTGCAGCACACGCAGGATGTCGACGCTGCGCGTGGCCAGGCGCAGATCAGGCTGCAAGCCGTGCGCCACGTAAGCGCTTTGCGCCATGGCCAGCACTGCCATGTTGTGGGCCGCCAGGTCGTCAATCTGCCAATGCACCTGGGTGCGGCGCACTTCGTCGGCAAAGGTGCCGCCGCCACACACCACCGTGACGCGGCCGCCGCCCAACTGGGCCAGCAAGGCCAGCCATTCGGGCAGCACAGGGTCCTGGCCCAGGCTGCCGCCAAGTTTGACGACCCACATCAGCAGGGCTCCAGCGCCTTGGGCGCGGTTGGCATAGGGTTGTGCGGCTGGGTGTCGGCCGGGCAGTCTCGCAACAACAAGGCCGCGACGGCCACGCTGGGCGCACAAACCTGGGCCCAGGCCGTGCCGTGCAACGTGGCTGAATGGGGCGGGCGCCGCGACACGGCATCGGCATAGCGCACGCAGCGCAATTTGGCCCCCGCTGTGCCCGCGCTTGCGGGATCGTGCGCCAGATCATCCGCCAACTCGCGCGCCAGATCGGGCACCAAAAAGTCACCACAGCCGGCGGTCACCAGCACGGTTTTTGGCCCCAGGCCGTGCATCACCATGACCCGCGCCAACTGGCCACGCAACTCGGCCACTTGCTCGGCGCGCCAGGCCTCGGCCAGCGCGCGCCAGTCAGCGGGGCTGCCGTCGCGTTGGTCCAGGCCAATCATGCGGGCAAGGCGTTGCTGGCTGGCCGGAACGGTTTTGGCGGCGTTGTCGGCGCTGGGGTGTTGGTCGTGTTCATCATCCAACTCGCCGGTGACGCGGTACACGTCGGCGGTGGTGGCAAAAAACTCGTTCATCACGTTCAGCGTGGCGCCTTGCCAGGGCACGCGCCGGGCCAGCGCGCACAAGGGCGTGCGCACCACGCCGTGGTAGACCAGCTCACCGGTGGCCAGCCGCTGGGCGTCGCTGCGGGCGCGGGTTAGCACGGTGCCGCCTCTGAAGGCGATCAGGTCGGTGGTGGTGCTGCCGATGTCCACCAGCACGCCTTCGGTGGTGGTGGTGGAGGTGCGTGCCTGATCCAGCAAAGCCAGCGCTGCATGGCGCGCGCTGGCCAACCAGTTGGCCGATGCCACCTGGGCCCAGTGATCACCCACTGTGTCGGCATCACACCAGCCGGCGTCGCCTGCAAAAAAGTGCAGCCGGGATGGCTGGGCGTTGGGTGCACCAATGTTGGCCAGCTGGGCGCTGGGCGCCCCCAGGTGCTCCACTATTTCGGCCGCAATGCGCCGCACGCCGTCTTCACGGTCGGCAAACAGGTCGGCCATTTCGCCGGTCATGGTGACGGCATGCCGCGCCGCGCCCAGGCCAGGCCAACGCGCCAAGGCGGCTTGCAGCACCCGCTGCAAATGGTCCAGCCCCAACCACAGCGGGCAAGGCCATTGCACAACATCACGCACCTGGCCGGCCACCAGCCAGCAGGCCTTGACATGCGCGCCGCCAATGTCCCAGCCAAAGATGCCGGCGTCGGCGGTGGCTGTTTTGTCGGCGGTTTTGTGGGCGGTTTTGTGGGCGTCTGCGGCTGCATTGGCGGCAGCGTTGGTGGATGCATCAGTGGGCCTCACCGCACCGCCCCGGTGGCCTTGGCGCGGGGATACTCGCTGCCGCTGCGGCATTTCATCTTTGGCTCCGTTCTTGCACTGGCTCTCCCATGAACCTCATTCCCGTGATTGACTTGATGCATGGCCAGGGGGTGCGCGCCATCCGCGGCAACCGCCAAAATTACCAGCCTGTGCAGTCGAAATTGTGCGAGGGCAGTGACCCGGTGGTGGTGGCCCAGGCGCTGGTGCAGCACTGCGCCGCCCGCCAGCTGTACGTGGCTGACCTGGACGCGCTGCAGGGCGGGGCGCTGCAAACCGCCGAGATCAAGGCGCTGCTGCAAGCCTTGCCCGGCGTCGAAATCTGGCTGGACGGCGGCTTTGGCCAAGCCGGCGCTGACCGTGCCTTGCGCCAGGCGCTGGGCGCTGATGCAGCCCGCCTGGTGACAGTGTTTGCCAGCGAGGCCATGCGCTCGGCCCAGGCCCTGACCGACTGTTTTGCCGCGCCCGGCGCCCGTGCCCGCGACGTGTTGTCGCTGGACCGGCGCGACGGCCAAACGCTGGACGCCGCCGGCGCCTGGCAGCAACCCGGGCACTGGCCCGAGCGCGTGATCGTGATGACGCTCGAGCGCGTAGGCGCCGATGCCGGCCCCGACCTCGACACCTTGCAAGCCTTGCGCGCCAAGTCGCCCGGCACCACCTTCATCGGCGCGGGCGGCGTGCGCCATGCCGATGATTTGGCGCGGGCAGGCCAGGCGGGCGCGGCGGCCTGGCTGGTGGCCAGTGCCTTGCATGACGGGCGGGTGCCGGCGCAAGGGCTTGACCCGGCCATCGACAAAGCGCCTCTCGCCACGCCGTGACATCGCCTGTGGCCGTGGGATTGGGGTGCGAGGCGGGCAGGGCATGCTCAAACACGCATCACGATTCGTGCCACCACGCCAAGCCGGCGATTGGCTTGTTTATCCGTGGCGAAGCCGCCGAAAACGACACAGTGTGTGGCGGTATTGGGGGGCAAAGGGGGCGCAAAGCGATCATCAGACTGGGCGCGACAGCGGGCGCCGCCGGTGTGGTGCATCGGCTTCAAGCCCCCTCTCCCCAACCCTCTCCCGCCAGCGGGCGAGGGGGCCATACCGGCTTGCCTGTTACAGAGCCCGGGGTGCTGTCTGGCTCCCTCGCCCCTGTACCCGGGGGAGAGGGCTGGGGTGAGGGGGCGATTGGCGCGGCAGCCTGTGGTGGCACATCGCTTGCGTCGGGCACCACCATGACCGAACTGCTTGCCGCCCCTGCCTTGCCCAAAACGCTGCCCGCCTCGCGCTGGATCTGCCCGTTTTGCCCGCTGCTTTGTGAGCACCTGGGCGTGGACACGGTTGCGTTACCCGTGAACTTGGCAGGCGCCGATTGCCCCCGCGCCAAGCAGCGGCTGGCTGATTTGCTGGGCGCGCCCGCGCCGGCCACGCCCACGCTCAACGGCCAGCCCATCACGCTCGACGCCGCGCTGTGGGCCGCTGCGGGCATCCTGCAAACCAGCCGCCAGCCCTTGCTGGGCGGCCTGGGCACCGATGTGTCCGGCGGCCGGGCGCTGTACCGGCTGGCCACTGTCACTGGCGCCATCAGCGACAGCGCGCAAGGCCCCGCGCTGACCCAGGGCCAGCGCGCGCTGCAAGACCGCGGTGGCTACAGCACCACGCTGGCCGAGCTGCGCACCCGCGCCGACCTGGTGGTCTGCGTGGGCGCTGTGTTTGCCGACATCGCGCCGCTGTTTTTGGACCGCTGCGTGCTGCCGCCCCGCACCGCCGGCGTGGTGGGTGAAGCCCCACCGCGCCAGGTGGTGGTGCTGGGCCCGGCGGGCACGCCCAGCCCCGCGGAGGCCGCAGCGCTGGCCCGCCTGGCGGCCGACACCCGGGTGGCGCTGCAAGTGGTGCCGCTGCAAGGCGATTTGCACAACACCGTGGCGCTGTTGGCGGCTTTGGTGGCGGGGCGCGAGCCGCCGGCCGCGTCGTTCAACCTGACGCCCACCCAGCTGCAGGCCGCTTTGTTCAACCCGCCGCCCACCCAGCTGCCGGCCGCGTTGCTCAATCCGACGCCCAGCTGGCCGTTGGCAGACCCGTCAATCGACCCACCCCACGAACCGCCCGACCCGTCACCCATCACCCCGCCCATCACC
>JAYWDK010000196.1:0-14096 GCA_043779845.1 Betaproteobacteria bacterium
AGGAAAACGTGACGCAGAACGTCGGTGACGCGCGCGCGGCGCTGGCCGCTGTGACGAACCCTGCGCGCAGGCTCAAGGCGCGCCACGACTTCGCCGTGCAGACGCACGCTTCGATGGGCCCGAGCTGCGCCGTGGCCGATTTCCAGGGCGGCCAGCTCACCGTGTGGAGCGCGTCGCAGGCCGCGCACTCTTTGGTGACCGAGATCGCGCCCATCGTCGGCCTGGCGCCCGAGAAGGTGCGCATCGTCTACCTCGAAGGCTCGGGCTGCTACGGGCGCAATGGGCACGAAGACGCTTCCACCGACGCCGCGCTGCTGGCGGTGCTGAGCAGCCAGCCGGTGCGTGTGCAGTGGATGCGCGACGACGAGATGGCGCGCTCGCCGAAGGGCCCGCCGCGCTCGATCGACCTCGAAGCCGGGCTCGACGATGGCGGCCATCGGCAACGCAGTGTTCGACGCCACGGGGGCGCGGCTGCGCGAGGTTCCGTTCACGCCCGATCGGGTCAAGGCGGCCTTGCTGCGGCCCTTGGGCGTCTGAGCCCTGCCCTGTTCGCAAGAAGCGGACGCGCTTGCGCGTGCGCCGCTCAGCCAAACCCTCACTCGACGCCCTGCGGCGGCTTGCCCCGGCGCTCAGGGCGCAGCGGGCGCGCTCCCGGGTTCTGCGAGCCGGGCGATCATGAAGTCCGCCGCAGCGGTGATGTGTGTACGCGCCAGCGCCTCGGCACGGTCGGCGTCACCGGTGGACACCGCCTGCAGCAACTGCTCGTGTTCCTCCCAGATGTCACGCGGCTTGTGGTCGCGGATGAGCACCTGACCCATCACACGCTGCATGTAGGTCAGGTGCGGCGCAAGCGTCGGCATGATCAGCGGATTGCCGGACAACTCGTGGATGAAGGCGTGGAACTTCATGTCGGCCGCGATCATGCGCGGCACCGAGCCGCTGGCCACCGCCTTGCGGCCGGTTTCGATGTAGGCCGGCCCCTGGCGAGCAGCGCGGTCGGCATTCAGGCGCGCGGCCTGCGCAAACGCCAGACCCTCGATGACGGCGCGCATGTCGTACATCTGGCGCACGTGCTGGGCATCCAGCGGCGCCACGATCAAGCGGCGTCCCGGCGCGTCGCGCAGCACACCCTGGCTCAGCAGCAGCGCCAACGCCTGTTGCACCGGCTGGCGCGACACACCCAGTGATTCCGCAATGCGCTCCTGCACCAGGCGCTCGCCAGGCGCCAGCGTGCCGGTGGCGATCTCCTGCAGGATCGCTTCGCGGACTTGGTCGACCAGATTGGGCTGCGCGGACAGTTGCTTCATGAGAGGGCTTTCGGACGGGCCGATTCTAGGAGCCTGTCGGGGCTTGGGGTCGGGCTCGACAACCGCCGCCCGGCACCAGCAGCCAGTTCGGGTCGGCTAAAAATAGCACTCTGAATTCAGAACTCACTGGGGATAGTACTGACTTCAGAACTCTGAATTCATTTTATTATTCTCTCCACACCTGGCTGCGGCCCCGCGCTGGTGCCGCTTGAGAGTGGTGCCGCGCGTTCGCGCCACCGATTGCCCGAAGGAGAGTTGCTCATGTCCCAGCCCGAGGCCCGCGCCTGCGCGTGCCGCACTCCGCAAGCGATGAATGCATCCCGCCGCCGAATCATCAAGATTGCCACCTGTGGGCTGGCGGCACCGCTGGCGGTGGTGGCCGGCGAGGTCAATGTCAAGCCCGTCGATGGCGATCGCCTGGTCGAGGAAGAGTTCGAAGGCGCGCCCACCCCCTTGCGCCTGGCCAACATCCCGATTGGCAAGCCGGTGCTGGCCTTTCCTTTCGATGTCGCCAAGAACTTGGTGCGTGATGCCTCGCGCCTGAACAAGATCGTGCTGATGCGCTTTGCCGAGGGCGCCCTGGATGCACAGAGCAGCGCGCGCTCGGCCGGGGGGGTGCTGGCCTTCTCGGCCATCTGCACCCACCAGGGCTGCGACCTCAAGACCTGGTCGTCCAAGGAGCAACTGCTGATCTGCTTCTGCCATTCCTCGAAGTTCCGCCTGCGCGAGGGCGGCACTGTGGCCGCCGGTCCGGCCCAGCGGTCCCTGCCCAGCCTGCCGCTGAAGCTCGAAGGCGATCTGATCGTCGTCGCCGGCGGGTTCAGCGCGCCGCCGGGTGGCCAGACCGCCTGAGCGACATCCATCCCTGTCGCGACTGCCCGCTTCGCGGGCAGTCGGGCGCCCTGTTGCTCACGCAACCACCACCCGAAGAGGAGAAAACCAATGACCCAACGCCTTGCTCGCCTGCTGACCGGCCTTGCCGCAGCGCTGCCCGCCCTGGTTGCACACGCCGCGCCAGACAGCTACACGCCCGTCACCGACGTGCGCCTGGCCAATCCGGAGCCGGCCAACTGGCTGCAATACCGCGGCAACTACGCCGGCTGGGGCTACAGCGGTTTGGACAAGATCAGCGACCGCAATGTCAGCCAACTCAAGCTCGCGTGGGCCTTCACCACCGGGCAGGTCGACGGTCATCAGGCGCCGCCGATCGTCAACAACGGCTACATGTACGTCACCACGCCCGGCGCTCAGGTGATCGCGCTGGACGCGGCCACCGGCGCCGAACTGTGGCGCTACAAGAAAGAGCTGCCGGCCGAACTGATCCAGTTGCACCCCACCAACCGGGGCGTGGCGCTCTATGGCGACAAGGTCTACGTGGCCACGGTCGACTGCCACCTCGTGGCGCTGGACGCCAAGACCGGCAAGGTGGTGTGGAGCAAACCCGTCAGCGACTGGAAGGCCCTCCATTACATGACGCTGGCACCGCTGGCGGCCAAGGGCAAGATCATGGTCGGGTCCTCCGGTGGCGAGACCGGCGTGCGCGGCTTCGTGGCCGCCTTCGATGCGGAGACGGGCGCCGAAGCCTGGCGTACCTACACCGTGCCGGCACCCAACGAGCCCGGCGGCGACACCTGGCCCGGCGAAACCTACAAGAACGGCGGCGGCAGCATCTGGATCACCGGCAGCTACGACCCGGCCAGCAACCTCGCGTACTGGGGCACCGGCAACCCCTCGCCGTGGCCCACCGAAGGCCGCAAGGGCGACAACCTCTACACCACCTCGACCATCGTGCTGGACGTGGACACCGGCGCCATCAAGGGCCACCACCAGTACACGCCCAACGACGCCTGGGACTGGGACGAGGTGTCGGCGCCGGTGCTGATCGACACCGAGGTCAAGGGCCGGAAGATGAAGGCAGCGGTGCACGCCGGCCGCAACGGTTACCTGTGGCTGCTGGAGCGCAACGGGCAGAAGCTCGACTTCGTCGACGCGATCTCCTACGTCAACAACAATATCTTCACCGCGGTGGACAAGGTCACCGGGCGGCCGACCTACGACGAGAGCAAGCGCCCCGGCGTGGGCAAGGGCAATGTGAGCTTCTGCCCATCGCTGTGGGGCGGCAAGGACTGGCCGCCCGAGGCGTGGAACCCGAAGACGGGCCTGTTCTACATCCCGGCCAACAACAACCTGTGCGCCGAGATGCCCGAACCCGAGCCGAGCAAGTACAAGAAGGGCGACCTCTACATCGGCTACCCGATCGAGGCGGTGCTGGGCAGCCTGCGCTACCAGGGCGGCAACAACGCCGCCGCGCCCAAGACCATCGGCGAGTTGCAGGCCTGGGACCTGAAGACCGGCAAACTGGCCTGGGTGCAGAAGTTCCCCACCTTCTTGTGGGCGCCGCTGCTGACCACCGGCGGCAACCTGATCTTTGCCGGTGGCACCAATGACCGCATGTTCCGCGCATTCGATGCGAGCAAAGGAACGATCCTCTGGGAAACCCCCACCCCTTCCGGCGTGACCGGCGTGCCGACCACGTTTGAGGTGAACGGCGAGCAGTACGTGGCCGTGCAGTCCGGCTGGGGCGTGGACGGCGCGCGCATGGGCGCCGGCATTGACTCCTTGATGGGCAAGGTCACGCCGGTGCCGCAGGGCGGCACCGTGATGGTCTACAAGCTCGCCAAGTGAGCGTCCACCACAGTCGCCGCAGACCACCCAACACCACCCAAGCTGGAGTCAACCGACATGGAACGTTTCGAGCGCAACTACATCTTCGGCGAGTGGGTCAAGCCCTCGTCCACGCGGACCTTGGACGTGCGCAACCCCTCGACGCGTGAGCTGATCGCGGCGGTGCCTGATTCCGACGCCGCCGACGTCGACCGCGCGGTGGCCGCCGCCCGGGCTGCGCAGCCCGCCTGGGAGCGCCTGCCCGCCATCGAGCGCGCCACGCACATCCGCACCGTGGCCGCCAAGCTGCGCGAGCACAAGACGCGCCTGGCGCGCCGCATCTCGCTGGAGCAGGGCAAGATCCTGCCGCTGGCCGAGGTCGAGATCGACTTCACCGCCAACTACATGGACTACATGGCCGAATGGGCGCGGCGCATCGAAGGCGAAATCCTCAACAGCGACCGCCCCGGCGAGACGATCTACCTGCACCGCCGCCCTATCGGCGTGGTGGCCGGCATCCTGCCCTGGAACTTTCCGTTCTTCCTGATCGCCCGCAAGATGGCGCCGGCGCTGGTGACCGGCAACACCATCGTCATCAAGTCCAGCGAGGAGACGCCGCTCAACGCCTTCGACTTCACCGAGCTGCTGGCCGAATGCGGTCTGCCTGCCGGCGTGTTCAACCTCGTCACCGGCGGCCGCGACACCGGTGCCCGCCTGGCCGAGCACAAGGACGTGGGCCTGATTTCCTTCACCGGCAGCGTGGGCACCGGCATCAGGATCATGGAGACAGCGTCCCGCAACCTGACGCGGGTGAACCTGGAACTGGGCGGCAAGGCGCCAGCCATCGTGCTGGACGACTGCGAGCTGGAGCTCACCGCCAATGCCCTCTTCAACAGCCGCGTGCTCAACACCGGCCAGGTGTGCAACGCCGCCGAGCGTGTGTACGTGCAGAAGGGCATTGCCGACCAGCTGATCCAGCGCGTCACGCGCCTGATGGCCGACGCGCAGTACGGCAACCCGCTCACCGACCCCAACCTGGCCATGGGCCCGCTGATGAACCGGGCCAGTCTGGACAAGGTGGCGGCGCTGGTGGAATCGGCCAAGCAGCAGGGTGCGCAGGTGCTGACCGGTGGCCGCGTGGCCGACCGGCCCGGCTTCCACTACGAACCCACGGTGTTGGTGGGCTGCAAGGACGACATGGACGTGATGACCAAGGAGATCTTCGGCCCGGTGCTGCCGATCCGCGTCGTCGATGACCTCGACGAGGCGCTGGCGCTGGCCAACGCATCCGACTACGGCCTCACCTCCTCGGTGTTCACGCGTGACCTGAACGCCGCGATGAAGGCCGTGCGCGAGCTGCGCTTCGGCGAAACCTACATCAACCGCGAGCACTTCGAGGCGATGCAGGGCTTCCACGCCGGTCGGCGCAAGAGCGGCATCGGTGGCGCCGATGGCAAGCACGGCCTGTACGAATACACCGAGACCCAGGTGGTGTACCTGCAGACGCAGTGAGCGCCATCACTGGCCGCAGCCTGCAGGTCGACGGCCTGCGCCTGCACTACCTGCACAGCGACGGGGGCGGCTTGCCCCTGTTGCTGCTGCATGGCTGGCCCGAGTGGTCGCACGTCTGGCGGCCGATGATGGGCGAGCTGCGCGGTGACTTCACGCTGGTGGCGCCTGACTTCCGCGGTTTCGGCGATTCCGACAAGCCCGCCGCAGGACCCGCAGACGACGTCACGCCCGAGCAACTCGCCGCCGACACTCTCGCGCTGGCCGACACACTCGGCTTGGCACGCTTTGGCATCGTGTCGCACGACGTGGGCTCGTTCGTCGCGCAGACGATCGCTCGGCGTGCGCCCGACCGGGTGGCGGGCCTGTTCTTCTTCAACTGCGCCTACCCCGGCATCGGTGCCCGCTGGGTGGCGCCGCGCCACCTGGTTGAAACCTGGTACCAGCAGTTCCACCAGCAGCCCTGGGCCGCCGATCTGGTGGGTTCGTCACGCCAGGCCTGCCGCCTCTATCTGGGCGCATTCCTGCGGCACTGGGCCCACCAGCCACGGGCCTTCGACGACCAGGACCTCGACGCCTGGGTGGACAACTTCATGAAGCCCGGCAACCTGCAGGGCGGCTTCAACTGGTACCGCAGCGTTTGGCCGGCACGGCTGGCCGTGATCGAAGGCCGCAGCGCGACACCCGCCCCGATCAACACGCCCACGCGGGTGTTCTGGGGTGCGCACGACCCGGTGTTGCCGCCGGCCTGGGCCGACCGGCTGGGCGAAACCTTCACCAACCTGAAAATGAGCCTGGCACCCGACGCCGGGCACTTCGTCCATTGGGAGACGCCGCAGCAGGCGGCCGAGGCGGTGCGGGCCTTCTTCTGCCGCCTCGGCTCAGACGCCTGAGCCGTCAGCCGCGGCCGGCTGCAACTGCGCGACCATGAAGTCCGCCGCATCCGAGATGTGCCGTCGAGCCAGGGCCTCGGCGCGGTCGCCGTCACCGCCACACACGGCCTCCAGGATTTGCGCATGCTCGCGCCAGATGTCGGCCGGCTTCTCGTTGCCCACCAGCACCTCGCCCATCACGCGCTGCGTGTAGGTGAGGTGCGTGGCCAGCGCGGGCGCCACCAGGTCATTGCCCGACAGCGCGTAGAGGAATTCGTGGAAGCGCGTGTCCGCAACAATCATCTTGGCGAAGGAGCCGCTGGCCACCGCACGGTGGCCCGCCTCGATCAGCGCCGGGCCCTGCCTGGCAGCGCGCTCGGCGTTGCACTCCGCCGCCCGCCGTGCGGCCAGGCCTTCCAGCACCGAGCGCATGGCGTACATGTGGCGCACGCGCACCGCATCCAGGGGTGCCACGATCAGCCCGCGGCCAGGCGCGTCCAGCAGCACGCGCTGGTTGCGCAGCAGCAGCAGAGCCTGCTGCACAGGCTGGCGCGACACGCCCAGGGCCTGCGCCAGCTGTTCCTGGATCACCCGCTCGCCGGGGGCCAGCCTGCCGGCGGTGATCTCATCGAGCACCGCCTGCGTGACTTGCTCCACCAGGTTGGGTTGGCTGGCGATGGCTTTCATTCAGCGTTCCGGTTGTGTGACCAGCCGGTCGCGCAGCACGCGGTGCAGGATCTTGCCGGTGGCCGTGCGCGGCATCTGCGGGTCCTCGACGAAGCGGATCGCCTGCGGGCGCTTGTAGCCGGCCATGCGGGGGCGGCACCAATCGAGGATCTCGCGCTCGCTGGCTTGCTGCCCGGCGTGCAGCACCACCACCGCCTCCACCGCCTCGCCCCATTTGTCATGCGGCACGCCGATCACGGCCACGTCCTTGATCTGCGGGTGCGCGCCGAGAATGCTTTCCACTTCCGAAGGGTACACGTTCTCGCCGCCACTGATGATCATGTTGCTCTTGCGGTCGACCAAGGTGATGTACCCGTGTGCGTCGCGGCGCGCCATGTCACCCACCGAGCACCAGGCGCCGCGGAAGGCCTCGACGGTCTTCTCCGGGTTCTTCCAGTAGCCGTCGAAGACATAGGGCGTGTGCGAGTACAGCTCGCCCACCTCGCCGTCGGGCACCTCGTTGCCGTCGATGTCCAGCAGGCGGATGGCGCCGGAGCCGGCCCACTCGCGGCCCACCGAGCCGAGCTTGTCGATCTGCTCCTCGGGGCGCAGCAGCGTCACCCAGCCGGTCTCGGTGGAGCCGTACAGCTCGTGGAGCTTGCCATTGGGAAAGTGCTCGAGGATCGCCAGCTTGGTGTCCTTGCGCGCCGGCGCCGAGGAGATCATCAGCTTCTCCACCGCGCTGACGTCGTACTGCGCCTTCACCGCCGCGGGCAGTCCGAGCATCATGATGTAGTGGGTGGGCACCAGCGAGGTGAAGGTCACCTTCTCGCGCGACAGCGTGGCCAGCAGCGCCTCGGGATCGAAGCTCTTGCGGTCGTCCACCACGCAGGTGGCGCCCAGGTGCGTGAAGGTGTGGCTGAAGTACAGCGAGTTGGCATGGCACATCGGCATCACCAGCAGCGCCGTGTCGTCCCGGGTGAAACCCATCTCCAGCGCGGTGGCCAGCGCGATCAGCGTGTTGCCCTCATGGCTGCGCATGGCGCCCTTGGGTCGGCCGGTGGTGCCCGAGGTGTACATCAGCGCGCAGGGGTCGCCCGGCTGCACGCCCACCTCGCAGGGCCGGGCGCTCGCGGCCTTGATCAAGGCCTCGTAGCCCTGCCAGTTGGCCGGCGCGCGGCCGCCGAAGTGGATCCAGCCCTGCGCCAGCACCTGGGGCAGGTCACCGCGCACCGGCTCCACCCGCTCCAGCAGGTCGTCCTGCACGATGAAGGCGCGCGCCTCGCTGTGCCCGGCGATGTAGGCGATCTCCGGCGCAGTGAGGCGGAAATTGATCGGCACCGCCACCAGGCCGGCGCGCGCCAGCGCCGCGTACATCTCCATCCATTCGACGCAGTTGTAGGCCAGCAACGCCACGCGGTCGCCCTTGGCCAGGCCGAGCGACAGCAGGCCGTTGGCGAGCCGGGTGGCGCGCTCGTGCCACTGCGCGAAGGTGACGGCGCGGTGCGAATCGCGCACGCCGAGCTTGTGCGGATGCAGCCGGGCGTGGGTGGCCACGGCGTCGGCCAGGGTGAGCAGGTGGTTCATCGGTGTTCTCCAGCAAGTCGGCCATCGGCTGCGGGCATCAGCCCGCCGCCACGACGCCGATGATAGAACTCTGAATTCAGAGTTCTATTAGGGAATCTACTGATCGTCGTACTCTGAATTCAGAATACTATTTCTTCATGTCGGGCCGCTGCCCGTTCCACCAGCCCCTGGAGACAACGATGCAAGTGACCCGCAGACATTTCCTCGCCACCACCGCCCTGGCAGGCGCCGCCACGCTGCCCGCACTCGCGCTGGCGCAGACCGGCAAGCCGGCCGAGTTCAAGCTCAAGCTCGGCAACGACCTGCCGGCGACCCATTCGGTGAACGTGCGGCTGAAGGAGGCGATCGCGGCGATCGCCGCCGAGACGCACGGCCGCGTGGCGATCGATCTGTTCCCCAACAACCAGCTGGGCAGCGACTCGGACATGATGTCGCAGATCCGCTCTGGCGCGCTGGAGCTGGCCACCTTCCCGGGCACCGTGATGTCCACGCTGATCCCGGTGACGGCCATCACCGGCGTGGGCTTCGCTTTCAGTAGCTACGACAAGGTATGGGCCGCGATGGACGGCGCCGTGGGCAACCACATCCGCGCGGCCATCGAGAAGGTAGGCATGGTGCCCTTCGCCACGGTGTGGGACAACGGCTTTCGCCAGATCACCACCAGCACCAAGCCGATCCGTACGCCCGAGGACCTGAAGGGCTTCAAGATCCGCGTGCCAGTGGTGCCGCTGTGGGTGAGCATGTTCAAGACGCTGGGTGCCGCGCCGGTGAGCCTGCCGCTGTCTGAGGCCTACCAGGCGCTGCAGACCAAGGTGGCCGACGGCCAGGAGAACCCGCTGGCGCTGATCGACTCCACCAAGTTCTACGAGGTGCAGAAGTTCTGCTCACTGACCAATCATTCGTGGGACGGCTTCTGGTTCGTGGCCGGCGGCAAGGTGTGGAAGACCGTGCCGGCCGACCTGCAGCAGGTGGTGGCCAAGCACATCAATGCCGCGGCGCACAAGCAGCGCGACGACATCGCGCGGGCCAACACCGACTTGCAGAAGCAGCTGGAGTCCAAGGGCCTGACCTTCAACACCGTGGACAACGCCCCCTTCCAAAAGGCGCTCGTCGTTGGCGGCTTCTATACGCAGGCCAAGGAGAAGTTCGGACCCGAGGCCTGGGCGCTGCTGCAGCAGTACGCCGGCCAGATCGGCTGAGGTCCGGGCCGTGAGCCCCATCATGGCACCCGTGGGCTGCCCACCGGCCGCCGCCCGGGCCGATTCCACCGCGCAGGTCTGGGTCAAGGCGCTGGACCGGCGCCTGGGCTCGGCCATCGAAGCCATCGCCGCAGTGCTGATCGTGGCCGAGGTGTTGATCCTGTTCGCGGGCGTGGTGGCACGCTACGCGCTGCACGCGCCGCTGGTGTGGAGCGACGAGGTCGCCTCCACGCTCTTCCTCTGGCTGGCCAGCCTGGGTGCGGTGGTGGCCTTCCGCCGCGGCGAGCACATGCGCATGACGGCGCTGGTGGCCCGCGCCTCGCCGCGCGCGCGTGCCTACCTCGACACCGTGGCCATCGCTGCGGCGCTGGCCTTCCTCGCGTTCAATCTCTGGCCGGCCTACGAGCACGCAGTGGAAGAGGCGGCCGTCATCACGCCGGCGCTGGACATCTCGGCCGGGTGGCGCGTCGCCGCGCTGCCGGTGGGCCTGGCGCTGATGGCGGCGATGTCGCTGCTGCGGCTGATGAAGACGGCCACCTGGGGCCAGGCTGCGGCGGCGCTCGGCAGCGTGGCGGCGGTGTGCGCGGCCTTCGCCGCGGCGCAGCCGCTGTTTCAGAGCCTGGGCAACCTGAACCTGGTGATCTTCTTTGTCGGTGTCACCGCGGCCACGGTGCTGATCGGCGTACCGATCGCCGTGAGCTTCGGCCTGGCCACCTTCGGCTTTCTGGCACTCACCACGCATGTGCCGGTGGGTGTGATCGTCGGCCGCATGGACGAGGGCATGTCGCACGTCGTGCTGCTCTCGGTGCCCCTGTTCGTCTTCCTCGGCCTGCTGATCGAGATGACGGGCATGGCGCGCACCATGGTGACCTTTCTCGCGTCGCTGCTGGGCCATGTGCGCGGCGGCCTGCAGTACGTGATGCTGGGCGCGATGTACCTCGTCTCGGGCATCTCCGGATCCAAGGTGGCCGACATGGCCGCCGTGGCGCCGGTGCTGTTCCCGGAGATGGAAAAGCGCGGCGCGAGCAAGGGCGATCTGGTGGCGCTGCTGGCGGCCAGCGGCGCACAGACCGAAACCATCCCGCCCAGCCTGGTGCTCATCACCATCGGATCGGTGACGGGCGTGTCGATTGCGGCGCTGTTTGCCGGTGGCATGTTGCCGGGCGTGGTGATGGGCGCGGCACTGTGCGCGGTGATCGGCTGGCGCTACCGCCGCGAGGACCTTTCGCAGGTGAAGCGCGCTGGCGCCGCCGCCGTGGGCCGCGCGCTGCTGGCCGCGTTGCCGGCCATCGCCCTGCCCTTCGTCATCCGCGCTGCGGTGGTCAACGGCGTGGCCACGGCCACCGAGGTGTCGACCCTGGGCATCGCGTACGCGCTGGTGGTGGGTGCGTTCAATCACCGCCAGGTCGACTGGAAGCGGCTGGGCCCGATGCTGGTCGAGACGGCCGCGCTCTCGGGTGCCATCCTCTTCATCATCGGCACGGCCACCGGCATGGCCTGGTCTCTCACGCAGTCGGGCTTCTCGAACGGCTTGGCGCAGGCCATGGCCTCGCTGCCGGGTGGCCCGGGCATGTTCCTGTTCGTCTCCATCGTCGCCTTCATCATCCTGGGCAGCGTGCTCGAAGGCATCCCGGCCATCGTGCTGTTCGGGCCGCTGCTGTTTCCGATCGCCCGGCAGGTGGGCGTGCACGAGGTGCACTACGCGATGGTGGTCGTGTTGTCCATGGGCATTGGCCTGTTCGCGCCGCCGTTCGGCGTGGGCTACTACGCGGCCTGTGCCATCGGCCGGGTCGACCCCAAGGACGGCATGAAACCCATCATCGGCTATGTGTTCGCGTTGCTGGCCGGCCTGGCCCTGGTGGCCGCCGTTCCGCGCATCTCCACCGGCTTTCTCTGAGCAAACAAAATGACCATTCCGCAAATCTCCGAGCACAGCGCTGCGGCGCTGGTGGCACGCTTTCTCAAGGCCCGCGGTGTGGACCGCGTCTTCGCGCTGTGCGGCGGCCACATCATGCCGATCTGGATGCGGCTGGACGCCGAAGGCATCCGCATCATCGACGTGCGCGATGAGCGCGCCGCCGTCTACATGGCGCACGCCCATGCCGAGCTCACCGGCGGCCTGGGCGTGGCCATCGTCACCGCCGGGCCGGGCGTCACCAACGCCATGACCGGCATCGCCAATGCCCATGTGGCCAAGGCTCCGGTGCTGGTGCTGTCGGGCACGCCGCCGCGCGCTCAAGAGAACCGAGGCGCGCTGCAGGACATGCTGCACACCGACTTTGTGCGGCCGCTCACCCGCTACGCCCGCACCGTGCGCGAGCCCGACCTGGCGCTGCAAGAGCTGGACGAGGCGGTATCGCGCGCGCTGGGCCATGCCGGCGGCGAGCCGGGCCCGGTCTACCTGGATTTCCCGGTCGATACGCTGCGCGCTGCGGTCTCGCGCGCAGTGCAACTGCCCGAGCTGTTCGCGCCCCGGCCGCGCCGCCAGCTGCTGCCCGACCCGGCGGCCATAGCCGAGGCGGTGGACCTGCTGTGGTCGGCGCGCCGCCCGCTGTTCATCTCAGGCCGTGGCGCGCGCGCGGCGGGCGCACCGCTGCAGCGCCTGCTGGAGAAACTGGGTGCGCTCTACCTGGACACCGGCGAGAGCCGCGGCCTGGTGCCCGAGGACCACCCGTCGGTGGTGGCGGCGATGCGCGGGTCGGTGATGAGCGAGGCCGATGTGGTGGTCACAGTCGGCCGCCGGCTGGACTTCCAGCTGGCCTACGGCTCGCCCGCCGTGTTCGGTGAAGCCCGCTTTGTGCGCATTGCCGATTGCGCCGCCGAGCTGCGCGACAACCGGCGCGGCGCGGCCGAGATCTTCGCCAGCCCGGCGGCAGCGCTGGACGCCATCCTGGCGCGCGCTGGCGACCGCGCCCCGGCCACCGACCTCGAATGGGCCCGCAGCACCCGCGCCAAGCACCAGGCGCGCGCCGACAAGCTGGCCACGTCGATGGCCTTGGCGCCACCCGGCAGTGACGGCCTGATGCACCCCAACCGGCTGCTGGCCGCGCTGCGCGAAGCCTTGCCGCGCGACGCCGTGCTGATCGCCGACGGCGGTGACTTCCTCAGCTTTGCCCGGGTCGGCCTGCCGGCCACCAGCTACCTCGACCCCGGCTCGCTGGGCTGCATCGGCATTGGCACGCCGTTTGGCGTGGCGGCCAGCCTGGCCTGCCCCGGCCGCACCGTGGTGGTGGCCACCGGCGACGGCGCTTTTGGCTTCAACGCGATGGAGATCGACACCGCCGCGCGCCACCAGGCGCCGGTGCTGATCGTGGTGGCCAACAACGGCAGTTGGGCGATTGAGGTGCGCGACCAGCAGCAGACCCACGGCAAGGTGGTGGGCACGCGGCTGCAGTTTGCCGACCACGCGGCGATGGCGCGCGCTTTTGGCCTGCATGCCGAACGGGTGGAGCGCGCCGAAGACCTGCCGGGCGCGATCCAGCGCGCGTTGGCCGAGGTTGGTGCCGGGCGGCCGGCGCTGCTGGACGTGCTGGTGACGCCCGAAGCGGCGTCGTCCGACGCCAAGTCGGGCCTGGCCTGGGTGCCTGACCTGCAGGCGCTGGGCGCCTGGGACGACGCCGAGCAGCAATGGCGGCAAGGCTTGAGCGGCGGCTGACAGCCGCTCGGCGCCTGGCCTGCGTCGGCAAGCTCATCTTTGCCTTCCTCGCGCGGTTGCTGCGCGGCCAAGCCCTGGCTGCGCAACATCGTTCCAGCGCAAGCAGCGTCGCGGCGCCAATTTGATTTTTCGCTGAAGTCTGTATACAGTGTACGGACTATGCCGCCCCAGCTCATCAAAATCGAATCGGCACCCGACTTGGTGGACCAGGTCTATCGCCGCTTGCTGGACGTGATCAGTGACGGCTCAATGGCGCCGGGCACCCGCCTGATGCAGGAAGACATTGCCGAGCGGCTGTCGGTGTCGCGCCAGCCAGTGCTGCAGGCCTTGCGGCTGCTTAAAAAAGACGGCTTTGTGCTGGACGCGCCAGGCCGTGGCGTGCTGGTGGCGCCGCTCGACGTCGCCTGGCTGCTGCAAATTTACCAGGTGCGTAGCGCGCTGGATGCGCTGGCGGCCAGGCTGGCTGCGCGTGCCCACGTCCAGATAGACCCCCGGCTGATCAGCCAGGGCCGTGCTGCGGCCCGCAGCAGCCAGGTCAAGACCATGATGGCGGCCGACGCGCAGTTTCATGCGGCCATTTATGCCGCATCGGGCAACCCGTTGATTGCCCAGAGCGCGCAACTGCACTGGCACCACA
>JAYWDK010000197.1:0-5256 GCA_043779845.1 Betaproteobacteria bacterium
CAAGGCACTGGAGGCCGACATTGACGACATCATTTTGAATTTCGGCACTAAATTTAACTTCTGTTTTTAGCAATAACAATTTAACGGCATGAGCTTACGCCGCCGCAACGCCACCAGCACGCCAGCGTCGATCCAGACCATCAGCCCAGATCCGCTGGCCGAAAAATGCCAGCACCCAAGCGCGGCGTCTCGAACTCAACATCCCCCACGCCCGGGCAATCAAGCAGCTCAAGAATGTTCGGCCCTTGCCCCACCAAGCGCCGATAGTCGTCGTAGCGCAGCAGCACATACGCCGGCACGCCGCGTTCAGTGATGAAAACCCGCCCCACGTCGGTGGCCTGCTTAGCCTGGTGAACGTTGCGATTGAAGGCCCGGCTGGAAACCGTGGTGATGCTCATGGCGCGCCTCGTTGTGAAAAAAATCTTGCCGACATCATGGCCCCGCCGCACCCCTGACGCCCAAGCGACGCCCCCCGCCCGGCCCCTCAAGCATCATCCCCGGCCCACTCCCCGAGATGCCCGCCATGAAGACCACGATGATGAACGTGCCGCTGTCGATCAGCCATTTTCTGGATCGCGCCGGCACGCTGTTCAAGCACAACACCATCGTCTCGCGCCTGCCCGACAAAAGCCTGCGCACGCACACCTACGGGCAGTGGCACCAGCGCACTTTGCAGTTGGCGTCTGCGCTGCAAAAGATGGGGCTGCAAAAGGGTGAGCGGGTGGCCACGCTGTGCTGGAACCACCATGTGCACCTGGAGGCCTACTTTGGCGTGCCGGCAGCCGGGGGCGTGCTGCACACGCTGAACCTGCGTTTGTCGCCCGATGAACTGGGCTGGATCGCCGCCGATGCCCAAGACCGCGTGCTGATCGTCGACGACATCTTGCTGCCGCTGTACCGGCAGATGGCGCATCTGCACAAGTTCGAGCGGGTGATCGTGTTTCCGTTTTCGGGAGCGGCGGTGCCGGACGAGGCCGAGCGCCGGGCCGCCCCAAGCTCGGCCCTCCCCCCCGGGGGGGCGACGCAGCAGGCGTCTTGGGGGCCCGATTTCACCGATTACGAGGCGTTCATTGCCGAGGGCGACGCGGCTGGTTTTGTGATCGCGCCGCACGATGAAACCGACGCCATCGCCATTTGCTACACCAGCGGCACCACCGGCCGGCCCAAGGGCGTGGCGTATTCGCACCGGTCCACGGTGCTGCACACGCTGGTGGCCAGCCTGGCCGACCATTGGGCGCTGCGCGGCAGCGACGTGGTGCTGCCGGTCACGCCGATGTTCCACGCCAACAGCTGGGGCATGCCGTATGGCGCGGTGATGATGGGCGCCAAGCTGGTGTTCCCCGGGCCGCATCTGCACCCCGATGACCTGCTGGACCTGATGCAGATCGAGCCGCCCACACTGTCGCTGGGCGTGCCCACCATCTGGCTGAGCCTGATCCAGACCTACGACCGCGCCCAGACTGAAACCCCGGGCCGCTGGAAGCTGCCGGCCGGCATGCGCTCGTTGGTGGGCGGGGCGGCGGTGCCCGAGTCGCTGATCCGGGCGTTTGACAAACACGGCATCTGGCTGCTGCAAGGCTGGGGCATGACCGAGACATCCCCGCTGGCCACTGTCAGCTACCCACGCGCCGAGCTGAAAGATGCCTCGGATGACGAGCGCTATCGGCGCGCGGCGATGGCTGGCGTGATGGCGCCGCTGGTGGAGCTGCGCTTGCGCACTGAAGAGGGCGGGCTGGCGCCATGGGACGGCAAAACCGTCGGTGAAATCCAGGTGCGTGGGCCCTTCATCACGGGCAGCTACCACGAGGTGCCCATCACCGACGACAAGTTCAGCCCCGACGGCTGGCTGCGCACCGGTGACGTGGCCACGCTCGACGAGCTGGGGTTTTTGCGCATCACCGACCGCACCAAGGACCTGATCAAGAGCGGCGGTGAATGGATCAGCAGCGTGGATGTTGAAAACGCGCTGATGGCGCACCCGGCGGTGGCCGAGGCAGCGGTGATCGCCATCCCTGATGAAAAGTGGAGCGAGCGGCCGCTGGCCTGCGTGGTGTTCAAGCCGGGGCAGAATGCGGCCCCGGACGCGCTGAACGCGCACTTGCTACAGCATGGTTTTGCCAAGTGGCAGTGCCCCGAGCGCTATGAGGTGATCGCGGCCATCCCGCGCACGTCCACCGGCAAATTCTGGAAACTGAAATTGCGCGAGCTGTTCCCGCGCTGACCCTGTATGGAGCGCGGCACCCTCGGGGCTACGCCCCGAGCACTGAGAAGTTTTTGCCGCCCATGTCTGTACAACTGTCGCTGATCGACCCACCCGCGCCACCGCCACCCCCGGCGCCGCCTGCACTGCCGCCCGCACTGCCGCCCACGCCGCCAGTGCCTCCCGCCCCGCCCGAGCCGCCGGTGCCGCCACCGCCGGCCCCGCCACCGCCGCCCTTGCCGCCCGGCGACGATGGCGACGCCATCACGCTGGCGCATTACGCCGAGCGCGCCTACCTCGAATACGCGTTATCGGTGGTCAAGGGCCGGGCCCTGCCGGATGTGTGCGACGGCGCCAAACCGGTGCAGCGCCGCATCCTGTACGCCATGCAGCGCATGGGCCTGGGCCACACCGGGCCGGGTGCCAGTGGCGCGCCCAAACCCGTCAAAAGCGCGCGCGTGGTGGGCGACGTGCTGGGCCGGTTTCACCCGCACAGCGACCAGGCGGCCTATGACGCGCTGGTGCGCATGGCCCAAAGCTTTTCGCTCAGATATCCGTTGATTGACGGCCAGGGCAACTTTGGCAGCCGCGATGGTGACGGTGCCGCCGCCATGCGCTACACCGAGGCGCGCCTGAGCCCCATCGCCCGGCTGCTGCTGGATGAAATCGACGAAGGCACGGTTGACTTTGTGCCCAACTACGACGGCTCGACCGAAGAACCCCGTCAGTTGCCCGCGCGTCTGCCGTTTGCGCTGCTCAATGGCGCCTCGGGCATTGCGGTGGGCCTGGCCACCGAAATCCCCAGCCACAACCTGCGTGAAATCTCGGCCGCCGCCGTGGCCTTGATCCGCAACGCCGCGCTGACTGACGACGAGCTGTACCGCCTGATCCCCGGCCCCGATTACCCGGGCGGCGGCCAGATCATCAGCAGCGATGCCGACATCCGCGACGCCTACGCCGGCGGCCGCGGCAGCCTGAAGGTGCGCGCGCGCTGGAAGATTGAAGACCTGGCGCGTGGCCAGTGGCAACTGGTGGTGACTGAATTGCCCCCCGGCACCAGCAGCCAAAAAGTGCTGGAAGAAATCGAAGAACTCACCAACCCCAAGGTGAAGGCGGGCAAAAAGGCGCTGTCGGCCGACCAGGTCCAGCTCAAGGCCAGCATCCTGGCGGTGCTGGACGCCGTGCGGGATGAATCCGGCCGCGACGCGCCGGTGCGCTTGGTGTTTGAGCCCAAAACCCGCACGGTGGAGCAGGCTGAGCTGATCACCCAGCTGCTGGCCCACACCAGCCTGGAAACCAGCGCGCCGATCAACCTGACGATGATTGGCCTGGATGGCCGACCCACGCAAAAAAGCCTGCGGCAGATGATCACCGAGTGGTTGGCCTTTCGTGAGGCCACGGTGGCGCGCCGCACGCGGCACCGGCTGGACAAGGTGCTGGCCCGCATCCACATCCTCGAAGGCCGGGCGCTGGTGCTGCTCAATATCGACGAGGTGATCCGCATCATTCGGCGTGCCGACGAGCCCAAGCCCGCGCTGATCGAGCGCTTTGCCTTGAGCGACAGGCAGGCCGAGGACATTCTTGAAATCCGCTTGCGCCAGCTGGCCAGGCTGGAAGCCATCAAGATCGAGCAAGAGCTGGCGGGACTGCGTGAAGAGCAGGCCAAGCTGGAAGAAATCTTGGCGAGCCCGGCGATCCTGAAGCGCCTGCTGATCCGTGAAATTGAAGCCGATACCAAGCTGCATGGCGACGAGCGCCGCACGCTGATCCAGGCCGAAAAGCGCGCCGTGGCCGAGCACCGCGTGGTGGACGAGCCCGTCACCGTGGTGGTTAGCCAAAAAGGTTGGGTGCGTGCGCTCAAGGGCCACGAGGTGGACATTGGCGCCTTGCAATTCAAGGCAGGTGATGCGCTGCACGTCACGTTTGCCTGCCGCAGCGTTGATACCTTGCTGGTGTTTGGCACGGCGGCCAAGGGCAGCGGGCGGGTGTACTCGGTGGCCGCAAGCGCGCTGCCGGGTGGGCGTGGTGATGGGCTGCCAGTCACCAGCCAGATTGACCTGGAGCCCGGCACGCAGCCGGCGCATTATTTTGCCGGCGGCAATGACGTGACCTTGCTGCTGGCCAACAGCGGTGGTTATGGCCTATTGGCCAAAGCGAGCGACATGCAAGGCCGCAACAAGGGCGGCAAGGCCTTCTTGACGCTGGCCGACGACGAAAGATTGCTGCCGCCGGTGGTGGTGTCAGCCGCGCACACGCAAGTGGGCTGTTTGTCAATCGACGGCCGCTTGCTGGTGTTCCCGCGCGACGAGCTCAAGCTGCAAGCCAATGGTGGCAAAGGCTTGACGTTGATGGACGTGGATACCCGCGAGCCGCTGGTGTCGGTGGCCACGTTCATCGACGTGCTAACAGTGCAGGGCAGCGGCCGGGGCGGCAAGCCGAAAGACGAAACGCTGAAGAACGCGTCGCTGGCTTTGCACCAGGGCAAGCGTGCGCGCAAGGGCCGCAAGGTGGACGGTTTGGTGAAGGCGCTGAAGCTGGTTTGACGGGGGTTGTGGGCTGGGCGGCGCAAAGCGGCCCTCACCCCAGCCCTGTCCCGCGAACGGGCGAGGGGGCAATACTGACCGCAGCGCGACTCGAGGACTTGCCGCGTCTCAACTCAACTCAACTCAACTCAATTCAATTCAATTCAATTCGAATCGTCTCGTTTCGTTTCGTCTCGTCTCGTCTCGTCTCGTCCCGTCTCGTCTCGTCTCGTCTCGGCGCACGCGCATGATCTGAATGACTCCCTCGCCACCGTACCCGGGGGAGAGGGTTGGGGAGAGGGGGCAAGGCGCCACCGTGTGTCCTTGACCGCCTTGCAGGCTGCTGTTCTCGCTTTCTGCATTGCGCCGGGTGTTCGCCCCGGCGGGCGCCTGACTTTCTTTTCGGGCCGAAAAGAAAGTCAGCAAAGAAAAGGGCCAGAACCCCGTTTCAATGGGTTTGCCCTTGACCGCTTCGGGCACGGTGCTCAGGACTCGCCTGCCGAGCAGGCTCAGACAGTCGGCGCCTGTCACCAC
>JAYWDK010000198.1:0-5246 GCA_043779845.1 Betaproteobacteria bacterium
GCCATCAACGCCCTTGCCAATCACCATCGCCTCGCCTTCGTCAGCAAGACGCCGGGCCGCACCCAGCTGATCAATTTTTTCCGCATGACCACCGGTGACTACCTCGTCGACCTGCCAGGCTATGGTTACGCCAAAGTACCGCACACGGTGCGCGCGCACTGGCAGGGCCTGCTTGAGTTCTATCTCACCACGCGCGACCAGTTGTGCGGCCTGGCCCTGATGATGGACGTGCGGCGCCCGCTCACGGAACTCGATTGCCTGATGCTCAACTGGTTTATTCCCACCGGCAAACCGGTGCATGTCCTGCTCACCAAATCGGACAAGCTGACGCGCAATCAGGGCATGAAAACCCTGCATGAAGTGCAGGCGGCGCTGGCAAAATCGTCGCCGTTTTTTTCGGCGCAATTGTTTTCCAGCACGAAAAAAACCGGGATTGAGGAAGCCGAAGCGGTGCTCGCCGGTTGGCTGCCGAACGTTTCGACAACGACCACTGCGCAAAAGCGGGAGGTGCGCGAGGAAATACGCATCGCCACCACAAAAACAAGGCCCCGGAAGTACACGGGTACTTCCGGGGCTTGAAATAAAAAACCCCGGGCAAAGGGGAGTAAGCCCGGGGGCAAAACGCCTTAACAGGATTAAGGCACCCGCTCAGGGAGGTGAAGCGGGGGACAGTCGAAACCATCCGTAAGTAGGAGTTAGAATCGATCAAAAAGTTGCAGGCGCCACGCATGAGAATGCGTAACAAATTGTTAGCTTTTTGATTCAGTTGGAGAAAAACCTTCATGAAGACTTATGGCAGCTTTCCCAGTGTGCGCATGCGCCGCATGCGCCGCGATGACTTCTCACGCCGCCTGATGCGTGAGCATGTGCTCACTACGAACGATCTTATCTACCCGGTGTTTGTCATGGAAGGGTCGAAAAAAACCCAGGCCGTCGCCTCCATGCCCGGGGTCGAACGTTACACCCTGGACAAGCTGTTACCGGTCGCCGAAACATGCCTCAGGCTGGGCGTGCCGGTGCTGGCGTTGTTCCCGGTGATCGAGGCCAGACTGAAAACCCTGGACGGGTGCGAAGCATTCAACGACAAAGGCCTCATTCCGAGCGTGGTCAAGGCGCTGAAAAAAGAGTTTCCCGAACTGGGTGTGATGTGCGACGTCGCGCTCGACCCTTACACCAGCCACGGCCAGGACGGCGTGATCGACAAAACCGGCACCATCCTCAACGACGAGACCCTCGCCATCCTCGAGCGCCAGGCGCTCACCCAGGCCGGGGCCGGGGTCGACATTGTCGCACCCTCGGACATGATGGACGGGCGCATCGGCCGCATCCGGGCGCAACTGGATGCGAAAAAACTCATCCACACCCGCATCATGGCCTACTCGGCCAAATACGCTTCGGCCTTTTACGGCCCGTTCCGCGATGCCGTCGGCTCAGCCGCCAATCTCGGCAAGAGCAACAAGATGACTTACCAGATGGACCCGGCCAACTCGGACGAGGCGCTATGGGAAGTCGGCCTCGACCTGCAGGAGGGCGCCGACATGGTGATGGTCAAACCGGGCCTGCCCTACCTTGACATCGTGCGGCGCGTGAAAGACGAGTTCAAGGCGCCAACCTATGTCTATCAGGTGAGCGGCGAATACGCCATGCTCAAGGCCGCCGCGCAAATGGGCTGGCTCGACGAATCCAAGTGCATGATGGAGTGCCTGCTCGCCTTCAAGCGGGCTGGCGCGGATGGGATTCTTACTTACTTCGCACTGGATGCGGCGAGGGCATTGAAGAAAGCCTGACGGGCTTTCTCGCGCTTCGCCCCGCCGGGATGCACGCTGGAAAGCCACGCCAAACGGGCATTCCCAGCCAACAGCAAGTCTAGCCAAACACCACCGCCACGCCATGCGCCTCGGTCGCGCCAACCGCCACCGAGCCATCGGGCATGCGCAGCCAATGAAATCCGCCACGCCGCAGGGCCTGGTCGGCGGCATCGCGATCGGCGACGTGGATGAACAGGGCTACCGCTGCGGGTTCCGGCCGGCCGGAGATCCACACGCCGGGGAGCTTTTTCGCCAGCGAACGCTCGGTTACGAAAGCCAGCGGCATGTCGCCGCTTTCCACCACCAAACCCTCGGCGATGTCCTTCGCCGACACGCCGAAAATACGCTGGTACGGCGCGGCGGCGACCGCAGGCGCTTCGGCCGCGATGGCAATCGCGGCGAGGCCGGTCGCACCGTTGCCGTGTGACTGCCACTCGGACCGCCACACCAGGTCGCGCGTCAGGTGCTGGCACAAAAACATGCGATGGCCCGGTGTTGCCTCCAGCGGCAGCCCGACCAGGGCGAAACGCGCATCTTGGGCGAACGCATCGACCACCACCGGTCGCGACACGGCCAGCGGCCCGTTGGGTGCAAGTCCGGCCGCCGCGAGCTCTCTGCCGGCGGCGGCGGCATCATTGGTCTTGAGCGCGGTGGCCGCAAGGCCTTCACCACGTGCGAGAAAATCGACGTAGTACTGAGTGAACGGATGCGGTTTCGGGACCGCGACCAGTTCGATGTAATCGTCACCGAACATGATGCAATGATTTTGCGAACCAAAGTCGTGATAACCGCGCGGCGTAAGAGTGAAACCGAGGCGGCGAAAAGTCGCGGCGGCCAAATCGAGATCGTGCACAGCGATCACGACGTGATCGATACCTTTAATATGTTTGCGCATGGGAGAAACCGGGAAGAATGTGGCACCATTATAAATCGTCACTATGCATTCGAGATTACAGCCATGACTATCGTCGAAAAAATTCTCCAGCAACAGGCCGAGATGAGCGCCATACGTCGCGACATCCACGCCAACCCCGAAACAGCGTTTGAAGAATTGCGCACCTCGGGCCTGGTCGCGGCCAAGCTCGAATCCTGGGACATCGAGGTGCACAGAGGCCTCGCTAAAACCGGCATCGTCGGCAAACTGGTCTGCGGCAGCGGCCAGCGCGCCATCGGCCTGCGCGCCGACATGGATGCGCTGCCCATCCACGAAAAAAACAGCTTTGGCTACCGCTCAAAAAACGACGGGCGCATGCACGCCTGCGGCCACGACGGCCACACCGCCATGCTGCTGGGCGCCGCCAAACACTTGGCCAAACACCGCAACTTTGACGGCACGGTGTACCTGATCTTCCAGCCCGCCGAAGAAGGCGGTGGCGGGGCGCGCGAGATGATCAAGGACGGGCTCTTCACCTTGTTCCCGATGGAAGCCGTGTTTGGCGCGCACAACTGGCCGGGCATGGCGGTGGGCCAGTTTGCGCTCAAGCCCGGGCCTTGTTATGCATCCAGCAATGAGTTCAAGATCACCGTGAAGGGCCGTGGCGCGCATGGCGCCATGCCACATTTGGGCATCGACCCGGTGCCAGCGGCTTGCGCCATGGTGACGGGCTTCCAGACCATCATCTCGCGCAACAAGCGGCCCTTGGATACCGGGGTGATCTCGGTCACCATGATCCACACCGGCGAGGCCACCAACGTGATCCCCGAGGCCTGCGTGATCGAGGGCACGGTGCGCACCTTCAGCACCGAGGTGCTCGACATGATCGAGTGCCGCATGCGCGCCATGAGCGAGGCCACGGCGCTGGCCTACGAGTGCGGCTGTGATTTTGAGTTCAAGCGCAACTACCCGCCCACCATCAACCACGAGGCCGAAACCGAGTTTGCCCGCCAGGTGCTGGCCAGCGTGGTGGGCGACGTCAACGTGCTTGAATTTGAGCCCACCATGGGCGCCGAAGACTTCAGCTATTACCTGCTTGAGAAGCCCGGCTGCTACTTCATGATCGGCAACGGCGACGGTGAGCACCGCCACAGTGGCCATGGCATGGGCCCGTGCATGCTGCACAACCCCAGCTACGACTTCAATGACGATTTGATCCCGCTGGGCGCCACCGCCTGGGTGCGTTTGGCCGAGGCCTGGCTCAAGAACCCGGGCTGAGCAACATGACAAGCACCGCCCCATCTGCCCCTCAAAACTTCGCCCAAAGTTACGCCGAGGCGCGGGCCAAGTTCCTGGCTGCGGCCAACGCCGCCGGGCTGGCCGTTCAAAGCCACCCACACCCCATGCTGGGCCAGGACGGCGAAGCCTTGGCGATGGACGTGGTGCGCGACGGCCCCGCCGATGCCCAAGCCCTGCTCTTGCTAAGCTCGGCTTGCCACGGCGTGGAGGGCTTTTGCGGCTCGGGCGTGCAGGTCAGTTTGCTGGGCGACGCCGGTCTGCGCCAAGCCGCCCAAGCTGCCGGCGTGGCGCTGCTGCACGTGCACGCGCTCAACCCCTACGGCTTTTCATGGTGGCGGCGCACCACCCAAGAAAACGTCGATCTGAACCGCAACTTTCAGGATTTCAGCCAGCCGCTGCCGCGCAATACCGACTACGACGAGATCGCGCACCTGCTGGTGCCCGCCACCTGGCCGCCGTCGGCCGAGGTTCAACAGGCCCAGGCCGATTACCTGCAACAACACGGCCCGGCCGCCTGGCAAAAAGCCGTCTCCAGCGGCCAGTACCACCACCCCGAGGGCCTGTTTTTTGGCGGCCACAACCCCACCTGGAGCCAGCAGACTTTGCGCCAGGTGCTGCGCGACCACGGCCAGCGCTGTGCCCGTCTGGGCTGGATCGACTTCCACACCGGCTTAGGGCCTAACGGCGTGGGTGAGCGTATTTTTGCCGGCCCCGACGACGCGCCCGCGTTGGCCCGGGCGCGCGCCTGGTGGGGTGGGCCGGACGGCAGCAAGATCACGTCGATCTACGACGGCTCGTCCACCTCGTCGCCGCTCACCGGGCTGATGTGGCTGGCGGCACAGCAAGAATGCCCACAAGCCCAGTACACCGGCATCGCGCTGGAGTACGGCACGATCCCGATCGCCGACGGCCTTGAAGCCCTGCGCGCCGACCAGTGGGCCGAAAACCACCCCGAGGCGCCAGCGGCGCAGGTTCGCGCCATCAAACGCCAGATTCGCGACGCGTTTTACACCGACACCGACGCCTGGAAACACGCGGTGCTGGACCAGGCGCAGGACGCCGCGCGCCAGGCGGTGGCGGGCTTGGCTTAAACCGTCCTGATTGGCCCTCAATCTCAGCTTCGGCGCGGATCGCCCCCTCACCCCAGCCCTCTCCCCCGAGTACGGCGGAGAGGGAGCCCGGTATGCCCCCTCTCCTGCTTGCGGGAGAGGGTTGGGGTGAGGGTGAATCGAGGTCACAAACCATTGGCTGAGCTTGAGGGCCAA
>JAYWDK010000199.1:0-5209 GCA_043779845.1 Betaproteobacteria bacterium
CAGCACGCGCGCGGCCAGGGCGTGGCGGCCACCACCGCGCAACACCGAGGCCAAGGTGTTGGTCCACCAGGCGGGCACCGCGCCGGCGCCAAACAGCCACAGCGCGTAGGGCCCGGCAGCGCGTGCGGCCTCGGGCCCGGCCACCGCTTGCAACAAAGGCGCGGCGGCGGCCGACACGCCCACCGCAAACAGCGCGCCCATGGCGGTGGCGATCAGCATGGCGTGCAACACCAGCGCCTGCGCCTCGTCGCGCCGCTGGGCACCCAGCGCGCGGGCCACCGCCGACACCACGCCGCCGCCCATGGCGCCGGTGGACATCTGCGCCAACAGCAGCGCAAACGGCAGCAGCACCGCCCAGCCCGCCAGCGCGGCCGTGCCCTGGCGCGCGGCGAGCACGGTTTCAACCAGCTGCGCGCCCACTTGCAGCAGTGACAAAGCGGTGGTGGGCGCGGCCAGCGCGGCAATTTGCCGCAGCAGCGCGCGGTTAGGGGGCGTGGGGGCAGGCGTCACGACGAGGGCAGGCAGGCGAGCGTGGGCTGGGGGAAGCGCGTGGCCGCGCACGGGGCGCGATCAGTGTCTGGGCTTGGCGTGGTGATCGGTGCGCGATGTTCAGCCCAGCGCCGTGGCCGCACTTTGGCACAGATGCGCCGGACGGGGTTCCGCAGGCTTGGCTGGCTGGCCTTTGCGTTGACGCTGGGCAGGCTTGGCGCAGCGTTGATCCAACGCAAAACGTGGTTTGCTGGCGTGGTTGACAGTTGGGCTCATCCTGCGGCGTTGCTGAAATTTGGTTTTTTGATCCCCGCGTCAGTGCCCGAACAGGACTTCATCCCGATCACAACGTTGTGCTCATGCCGCCCTTAAAGCCGACCTAAATGCCGACGAACAGCATGGACCATTCTTACGCCGCCCCATCAGGAATCGTGGTGCCGCCTGATCGTTTGGCCGCGCTGAGATCCACCGAACCAAGCGCCACAAATAACGCCGCGACAGTTACCGAGCCGGGCTTGTTCAGCCGGTCCTGGCCCCGTGCAGGGCTTGAAGACACCGACAGCGCGCTGTGGTGCGCCTTGCTGGGCGGCGCCCGGCTGGACGCCGCCGAGGTGCAGGCGCTGGCCGAGATTGCCGTGCTGCGCGTGGTAGTGGCCGGCCAAAGCGTGCTGTGCCGCAGCACCCTGGCCAGCACCTTGGTGGCCTTGCGCACCGGCGAGGTGGCGCTGGGGTTTCGCACCGCCGACGGCACCTTCCGCACCGAGCGCATCGTGCGCGGGCCCGCCTGGCTTGACCTGAGTTCGGCCTGGTTGGGCGAGCCCCACGCCATGGATGCCCAGGCGCTGGGCCCGGCCAGCGTGGTGGAGTTGCCGCGTGAGGCCACGGAGGCCCGCTTGGCGCTGCACCCCGGGCTGGCTCAGCGTTTGATCCAGGGCTTGGCGCGTGAGGTGCAGGCGCTGGCCGTCAATACGCATGAGCTGATGCACAAAGACGCGCCCGCGCGGCTGGCTCAATGGCTGCACCAGCGCCTGGAGCCGCTGCCCGATGGCCAAGCGGTGGTGAAGCTGCACGAGCGCAAGCGCGACGTGGCCTCGCAGTTGGCGATCACGCCCGAGACGCTGTCGCGATTGATGCGCAGCTTCACGCGGCAAGGCGTGATCGACGTCAACGGCTACAACCTGCGCGTGCTGGATCCAGCGGCTTTGCGCTTGTTGGCGCAGCAGGCCTGACAAAGGTTTAGCAGGGGTCAGGCGGGCATCGTGGGTGGCCACTGGTGGGTTTCGCCCTGGCCCTCAAGACACCAGGCGTACAGCGCGTCGTACATCACCAGGCCGTGGTTCAGCATCGCGTGGTCGTCGGCAAATACGCGCGACAGGCCTAGCGAGATCGCGTACAGCCCGGCCGACTGCGGCGCCAGATCCAGGCGCTGGGTGTCGGCGCCGCGCACGATGGTGGCCAGCATCGCCAGCGCCGGCTGGTGCAACTGGTGCTTGGCCAAAAACGCGTCAAAACTGCACAGCTCGCCCACATGGCTCATCAACACGCCGGGGATGTCGTAGGGCGTGGCGCCGGTTTCAGTGGCCAGCCGCAGTACGTCGGCCGTCGGCACGTACAAAAACTCGGCCTGCGGGTCAATGAACCGCAAGATCAGCCAGGGGCAGGCAATGCGGTCGATCTTGGGCCGCTCACGGGTGATCCATTTCATGGGGTATCTCCTGAGCTTGATGCGGCTTGTGGCGTGGCCACCAGCGGCCGGCCCGCCGCCACCCAACCGTCGATGCCACCTTGCATGAAGCGGGCGTTGAGGCCGGCCGCGCGCAGCCGCAGCGTGGTGGCGCGGCCCACCTCGTGGCCGTAGACGCAGTACACCAGCAGCGGGTGGTCGGCGGGCAGTTCAGCCACCAGGCGGGCGCCCCAATCGGCCACGCCCGCAGGGTCTCGCCACACCGCGCCGGGGATCATGGTGGCCGCTTGCTCAAACATGCCGGCGCGCCGCACGTCCAGCAACATCGCGCCGGCGGCGTCATCGTGGCTGGCGGCCAGCGGCTCGCTCGCGGCGTGCACCGCGTGCTGGTAACGCTGGTACACGGCGGCCCAGTCGATGTTGGCCATGAAGGCGTCGATATACGGCCCCAGCGCCGCGCCAAAATCCAGGTGGTAGGCGTGCTCGTACATATCAAGCGCCAGCAGCGGCACGCCGCCGGCCAGGGCCTGGCTGTGGTCGCTGGCCCATTGGTTGACCAGCGTGCCATCACGCGGCAAAAAGCTCAGCAGCACCCAGCCCGAGCCCCCGCCCAGCGCGCGGCCCATGGCCTTGAACTCGTCGCGCCAGCGCGCCACGCTGCCAAAGTTGGCGGTCAGCGCCAGGTCCAAAGGCGGCAAGGTGATGTGGCCATCGCCGCCCAGGCTGTTGAAGTACAGCTCGTGCAGCAGCATCGAGTTGGTGGCGATCAACTCTTCACGCTTCAGGCCGTTGAGCTCAAAGCCCGGCCGGTTGGCCGCAGGCGTGCCGGCCAGCGCGTCGCGGATGCCGTTGAGCCGTTTGACTGCGCCGCCGTAGTTGTTTTGATGGTGGCTCTTCAGCAGCGTGGACGACAGGCCCGCAAGAGAGTCGAGGTCAAAAGTCAAATCCCGCATCAGCGCGTGCATCTTGAATCCTTTCAGGGTGACACCGGGAACACCAGGCGCGCCACCAAGCCCAGCAGCGCACAGGCCGCAAGCAAAGGCATCACGCCCACTTTGAATCGAAACAGCGCGACAGTGGCCGCCAGGGCAATGGCCGCCGACACCGCATCAAAGCGGCCGGCCCAACCTTGCGGCCACAGCACGTGCCAGGCAAAAAACAGCGCCAGGTTCAGGATCACGCCCACCACGGCGGCGGTAATGGCCGACAAGGGCGCTGTGAAACCCAGCTTGCCGTGGGTGGCCTCCACCAAGGGCCCGCCGGCCAGGATGAAGACGAATGACGGCAAGAAGGTGAAAAACGTGACCACGCCCGCCGCCAGCGCGCCGCTCCAAAACAGCGTGTCTGGCCCCAGCACACGCTGCGTCCAGCCGCCCACGAAACCCACAAACGCCACCACGATGATCAGCGGGCCGGGCGTGGTTTCACCCAGGGCCAGGCCGTCGATCATCTGTACGGCGGTGAGCCAGTGGTGTTGCTCCACGGCGCCCTGGTAGACGTAAGGCAGCACCGCGTAAGCGCCGCCAAAGGTCAGCAAGGCCGCCTTGGTGAAAAACCAGCCCAGCGTGGCCAGCGTGCCTTGTAGGCCGCTGTGCCAAACCAGCACGCCCATCGCGGCAGCCCACAACAGCAGGCCAAAACCCAACACCCGGGCGAGGTGGCCACGCGAGAAGCGGGCGTGCGCCGGCGTGGGCGTGTGGTCGTCGATCAAGGCCGGGCCGTAGCCTTGTTGGGCGCTGCCGTGGCCACCACCCAGCGCAAACACGCCGGGTGCGGCGCGGGCGCCAAAGTGCCCGATCAATCCCGCCGCCAGCACGATCACCGGGAACGGCGTGTTGAAGGCAAAGATGGCCACAAATGAGGCCGCCGCAATGCCCCACATCCAGCGGTTTTTGAGCGCCCGGCCACCAATGCGGTGGGCCGCGTGCAGCACCAGCGCCGTCACTGCGGGCTTGAGCCCAAAAAACACGCCAGCCACCAGTGGCAGGCTGCCAAATTGCAGGTAAACCCACGACAAGGCAATCAGGATGAACAGTGACGGCAGCACAAACAGCGCGCCCGCCACGATGCCGCCCCAGGTGCGGTGCATCAGCCAGCCGATGTAGGTGGCCAGCTGCTGGGCCTCGGGGCCGGGCAGCACCATGCAGTAGTTCAGCGCATGCAAAAAACGCTTTTCGCTGATCCAGCGGCGGCGCTCCACCAGCTCGCTGTGCATGATGGCAATCTGCCCGGCCGGGCCACCAAAGCTGATGAAACCCAGCTTGAGCCAGAAGGCCAAGGCCTGGGCAAAACTCACCGCTGCGGGCGGTGCCAGGGCCAGCAGGTCGGGCGGGCGTGGGGTGTCGGGGCTGGGGTTCATGGTGGTCTTCAAGTTCAAGTGTTTGGCGCGGCGTACAGCGCATCAAAAACAGTGTGGCTGGCCGCCACCAGGGCACAGTCGGTGGGGTGCAGCGCACGCAGCCCCGCCAGCACGCCTTCCAGCCCGGGGGCCAGGGGCGCAGGGATGCCGCCCACGTCAAGGTAGTGCACCACCTTGGCAATGCGCTGCAACGCGGCGTTATTGGTGAGTGAAAAGCTCGCCATCAGCACCTCAAAGCTAACCCGCGCCCCGACGTGGCTGAAACGCGCGCCGTCGTAGTCATAGCCCAGCACGCCGCGTGGCGCTTTGGCGGCATCGGTCAGCCAGATCAACTCAGCCTGCGGGTCAATGAAGCGCTGGATCAGCCAGGCGCAAGCCAGCCGGTCCACCCAGGGCCGGGCGCGCGTGGCCCAGCGCTTGCCCTGGAACTTGGCGGGGTCGAGTGTGGGGATGTTGTGCTCAGTCAGCGCCTGCGGCTCGCCACGTGAAAAGCACGCGTCGAAGGCGCGGCGCAGTTGGCCCAGGTCGGCCTCGGCTTGCTCGGCGGCGGCGCCGGGGTAGTGGTCAATTTGATGCAGCGCGTGCAGCGCATCGGACACCGCGCGCAGGCGCCGACGGGCATCGGGTTCGGTGATTTGGCCAAGTTCAAGCTGCAAAGCCGTGGCGGTGTTGCGCCA
>JAYWDK010000200.1:0-5207 GCA_043779845.1 Betaproteobacteria bacterium
TACGCTGGGCCAGAGGCACGCTACTGCCCGGCCGGGGTGTACGAGTTTGTCAAGAACGACGACAACAGCGACCGCCTGCAGATCAATGCCCAAAACTGCGTGCATTGCAAAACCTGCGACATCAAAGACCCGTCGCAAAACATCGTGTGGGTGACGCCTGAAGGCGGCGGTGGGCCGAACTACGCAGGCATGTAAAAACGCCTAGGAGTCTGTCGGGCTCCTAGCACGGCAGGCGAGCGGCCAGCCACCGCCTGCCTGCAGCAGTTGCCCGACGCAAGCCGATTGTGTCCAGGGCAGCGCGCCAAAACAGCGCCAAAACAGCGCCCGGATAGCCGCTCTGTTGCCCCCATTGGCGCCCTGCCGGCGCGCCAACAATCGGGCGACATCATGAAAGCGCTACGCCTCAATGAGGTGCTGATGCGTGTGGTGGCCTGGCACAACCGCCACCCCCTCGCACGTCGCATCAACCCATCTCAGGTGCACAGCATCGGTGAGGTGGTGTTGCCATTCGCCAGTGCCCAGGCGCCACCTGCCGCCCCCGCCCCAGGCCTTGCGGCCTTGCCGGCAATCGCCGATTTGTTGGATCTGGCAGCGGCGGCCAGTGCCGCCATCGTGCTGCCCGATGCCGCGCTCATGGCGCACCAGCCCGGCCATGGGGCAAACCACGAAACAGGTCTTGCAACCGACCTGATAGCCGCCGCGCACGAAGCCGATGCCGCGCGGGCGCCGCCGGTTGTCATCGATCTGGCCGACGAAGTTGATGATCTATTCAGCCCGGCCACTGACGCCGAGCCATTACCGGACGAAGCCCCACCGGCCGCCGTTGACGAAAACGCCACGCCAGACGCCGCAACCGCTGCGGAGCCGCCGCCAGCGGCGCCCAATGCGCCTGCTGAAACCGCCGATCCAGCTTCGCCCGCAGAGGCCACGCAAGCCGCTGAGACCGCTGAATCTACGGATGCAGCGACGGACGACGTTGACCCGAATCCCCAACTCGATCCAGCAACAAATTCTCAACCTGGCCCGGCGCCCGACCTCGAAGGCGAGACTGAGGTTGAGGGCCAAGTTGACGGTGGGGTCGAAACAATCGATGGCGCAGTGCTTGGCCCCCCCGCCGGGCAAGACACCCGTGATGGCGAACCCGCAGCCACAGCCGACGGTGAGGCCACGGCAGCAGAAGCGGAAGCAGCCGAACCCGCCCCGGAGATCAACTTAGGCGAGGCCGCACCGCCCCTATCTGCACTGGCTGCGGCCCTGGCGGCGCGGGCCCATAAGGCCGACGCTGAAAACCGGGCCCAGCACCCGCTACCAACCGCGCTGGTTTCGCCATCCCACGAGGCCTCGGCGGCCTGGCCACTTGTGCCCGCGCCAGCGGCCAACCCCCACCATCAAAACGCCGGGACAAGCCTGCCGCCGGCCGCGCCTGCGGGCTGGTTCAAGCGCCTGGTGGCCAGCATCAAGGCGAGGTTCTCGGGTGGTTTGTTGGGCGGTTTGCCAGGCAACCGGCTCAGCCTGGGCAAATTGCAGCCCGTCTTCAGACGTGATTTCATCTGGCCTCTGCGCCCGGCCCGCGTGGCCCGCTGGGCGCGCCGTCATGGCCAGCCCCTGCCCGTGGCGCCGGCCGACTGGCCCCGCCGCGTGATTGACACCGACCGCGCGCGCTTGGTCGGCAGTCGCCAGAAGGGCCTAGTCCATTCGGTCAACCTGCACGTGCTCACCGCCGCCATTGGCGTGGGCGACCGCCGCATACGCGTGCTGATGGACGCCGACGGCCACATCATTGGCCCTCGCGCCTACAGCCGGCCCCGCGTCGCCATCGCCGCCACGCTGCTGGCGGGGGCCGTCATGGCAGGCGGCTGGGCGGCCGTCAAACCCATGCTCAACGCACAGAAAGAAGCGGCCGCCCTGGCTGCGGCAATCGCCGCATCGGCGGCATCGGCAAGCTCGGCTGCTGCTGCTGCTGCTGCCGCTGCGGCGGCGGCTGCATCGGCGGCGTCGGCAACGGCGTCGGCCGTAGCGGCCGCATCGGCAGCCGCGTCCGCCGCTAGCGCCGCTAGCGCCGCCGACGGTGCCGCATCCCATGCCACCACAAACGCCGCCGAACCCATGGCGTCAGCGCCGGCCACAGAACACAACAACGCGGGCCACGCCCCGGCTCAGACTGCCTCACAAGCCACCGCACACCCCGACACACACCCCGACACACACGCCGCGACACACGCCGCGACACATGCCGCCACGCCGGATTCGCCCAACGCCCATGCCAGCCCGGCGGTTGCAATTGCCGCAGCGGACGCCGGCTCAAGCCCTGCCGCCACCAACCGCTCAAGCGCAGCCGCTGCCCCGCTGGGCCGCATCAAACCGGGCTTGTCCGACGAAGACAAACAGGCTGCGCGTGAACAAGCGGCCACCTTGCGTGGCACGCTGCTGAAACCCACATCCACCGAGCCCACTGCACCGCCGCCGGTGTTCGCGGTGGTCACGCTCGCCATCGCTGATCGAATCACGGCCGCCAAACACCTGGCCGTGATGCGCCGCGCCAGCGGGCGCATGCCGCCGCCCGTGCCCGAGCATCTGGAGCTGATGCCCAATCAAGGTGAATGGCGCGCCGCCTGGTGGCCGTTTGACAGCCGGGCCGACGCCGAGCGCATGCGCGTGTTACTCACCGGCAAAGGCCTGAAGGTGGAAGTGCTGGAGTTTTGAGGCGGCGCGCGCCGGCGTGGGCCTGCCTGTCGTGTCGGACAATCAAGCCATGCCCGATGAAGCCGCCCCCAATCAACTGCCCCATGCCACGCCGGCAGACGCAAGCCAAGCGGCGCAAGCCGACCCGTTGCCCGCAGCGCCCGACGCCCTCACTCACAAGCGCCGCGTGCGCTACGTCGGCAATCATCCGCGAAATTTTGAGGAAAAGTACAAAGAGCTGAGCCCAGTCGCCCATGCCGACGAGCTGCAAAAAGTGATGGCCCGAGGGCAAACACCGGCCGGCATGCACCGCCCGATCTGCGTGCAGGAGATCCTGGACATCCTGCAACCCCAGCCCGGTGAAGTGGGCCTGGACGCCACGCTGGGCTTTGGTGGCCACGCCCAGGCCGTGTTAGCACGGCTGCAGCCGGGTGGGCGCTTGTTTGGCGTGGACGTTGATCCGCTTGAGCTGCCACGCACTACCGCCCGCTTGCGTGCCCTGGGTTTTGACGAGCAGCAACTGGTGACACGCCGCATGAACTTTGCCGAGCTGCCCACGCTGCTGCCCGAGGTCGGTGGCGGTTTTGACTTTGTGCTGGCCGACCTGGGCGTGTCGTCGATGCAGATCGACAACCCGGCGCGCGGATTCAGCTTCAAGACCTGTGGCCCGCTGGATTTGCGCCTCGACCCGAGCACCGGCCAATCGGCGAGTGACTTGTTGCTGTCAGTGACGCGGCAACACCTGCGCGAGATGCTCGAAGACAACGCCGACGAGCCCTTTGCCACCTTGCTGGCCGCCGCCCTGCAAGGCCAGTACATCACCAGCACCACGCAGCTGGCCGACCTGGTGCGCAAAACCGTGGCCAACCGCTTCAAGCCCAATACGCCGCCCGAAGAGCGCGAAGCCGAGATCAAAAAAACCACCCAGCGCACGTTTCAGGCGCTGCGCATCGAGGTCAACAACGAGCTGGGCGTGCTCGATCGATTGCTGGACGTGCTGCCCAGCTGCCTGAAGCCCGGCGGCCGGGTGGCCATCCTGAGTTTTCACTCCGGTGAAGACCGCCGCGTGAAAAAAGCCTTTCAAAGCGGCGAGCGGGATGGCACCTACGCCAGCGTATCCCCCGAGCTGATCCGCCCGTCGTTCGACGAGCGCCGCGCCAACCCCAGGTCAAGCTCGGCCAAGCTGCGCTGGGCGGTGAAGGCCGGCGGGCAGTAGGCCAGGGCCACAGTAGACTGCACAGAATTCTGTCATCTACCCCTCAAGGAGCCGGCCATGGGTTTTTCAGCCAGTGATGTGGTGCCCTTCACCCAGGCGCGAGCCAGGCTGTCAGAGCTGGCCGACCAGGCCAAGGCCGGCACGGAGAAGATCATCACCAAAAACGGTGAAAGCTATGTCGCGCTGATCGACGCCGACCGGCTGGACTACTACCACCGCCTGGAGCGCGAGCGCATCCACCTGCTGTTGCTGGACGACGCCAAGCGCGGCCTGGCCGACATCGCGGCCGGCCGCACCTTTGAGGCCGATGGCGCCATCAGCTTGCTTCAACAGCGCCGTGCGGCGGCCGCCAAAGCCTCCAGCCCCACCAAGGCTGCCAAGCCCGCCAAGCCCGGCAACACGCGTGGCTAACCAGCGGTACCGGGTCGTCCTGACCGCGAGCTTCCTGGAGCGCCTGGACGCCATTGAGGCGTTGCTGGTGGAGGCCGACGCGGGCTTTGCCTTCGACAAACTGCTGGACGAACTGCGCGCCACGGTCATCCCCAACTTACGCCGCTTCCCGCGCATCGGCCGGCGTTACCTTGCCAACCCCCCTCAGTCGGCCGAGGCGCTGGTCCAGCTGGCCGCAATCACGACAACATACACGGCCGGCGCACTGGACGGGCTGCGTGAATACCTGCATGGCGACTACCTGATGCTGTACGCGGCCATCGAGGCTGAGACCACCGTGTACATGCTGTCCATCCGGCACCACCGCCAACTTTCGTTCGACTTTGCAAAGCTGTGGCCAAGCGGCCGTGAATGAATAGGGGAAAACGCATGTCAAGTGTGCCAATACACAAGAATGCAATGACCAAGATCGACAGCCACCCTGCCAACAAAGTACGCTTACTTGTCACGTTAGAGTTGGCTTCCTCAACGACCGTTTAGACATGCAATTTGTCGCTAACGGCCCTGACATCCCCAATTCACTATTGCACGCGCACGAAGAGAGCCGTGTCGTGTTTTTCTGTGGTGCAGGCATTTCCTACCCAGCAGGGCTGCCAGGATTCAAGGGACTGGTGGACGAAATTTATCGGCGCGTGGGAACGACCCGTTCGGCCATCGAGCAGGAGGCCTATAAGCGCGAACAGTTCGATGCCACGCTGGATCTGCTGGAGCACCGACTGCCTGGGCAGCGCATTGCGGTTCGCAAGGCGCTCGCGCAAGTTCTTCAGCCCAAGTGGCGCCGCAAGGGCGCCACTGACACACACGCCGCCTTGCTACAACTGGCCCGCTGCCGTGAGGGTTCCGTCCGCCTCGTCACCAC
>JAYWDK010000201.1:0-5195 GCA_043779845.1 Betaproteobacteria bacterium
GCCTGAAATAAGGGCAGTGAATCCACTTGGGCCGTGCGCTCTACTCGTCTGGGGCTGCGCAGGTTTTGTCGTCTCGCCATGAGGCACTCGGTGCCCAGACGTCTGGATACACCAGTTGAGTCAGGCACAGCGCATCTGGGCGACGCGAGTGCCCTTCATCCGGTGTGGGTCACTGTGAACAGTGGAGAGGCGTTGGCGATGACGCACAAGCGCTATGAGAGCAGCATTGACCGGCGCGGGGATGAATCCGCACTTGACTACTGGGGCGTTACGGTTGATTCAGGCGACACGGGCAGTGCAGCCAGTTCAACAAACGCCATCGCCTGCTCAACCAGCGGTTCGCGGGAAATCTGGGACTGCCAATGCAAGGCAGCGGCAACCCACTTCAGGTTGCTTTGATCTTGTTGTTTTCGGGTTTCATTTAGCCTGACCTTGCGCAGTTGTTGTTGTCTCAGACACTTTGCGCACTGAATTGGTTGGCGGAACCTCAAGCTCCCAGTGCTTTTCGAAATCGCCGACGAGGCGTTTCTGCCCAACGTGCTCTCGACTCGACTCCACTCCTTGGCGTAGACGCGGCTCTTGGTATCACCAGCCATAGTGCGGATAGAGCCCAGCACGGCCGCAGGCGCAGGCGGCACGGTCAACGCCAAACTCACCAGCACCACGCTGCTCAGCTTGAGCACGCGTGCCGGCAACGCGCATTCAGGCCTATGCTGCGGGCCTCGACGCACACAACGGGAGATCGTCCATGGCGACATCGCGCCGCCCCGGTTGCCTGAACCCTGACCTGATCTGGGCCGCCGCCCGCACACAGGGGCCGCTTGGCCTGAACGACCAAGCCGACCCGGGCCTCTGCACACTGCTCGGCGACACGCCCGGCCCGCTGGGCCTGAACGATCACGCCGACCCGACGCTGCGCCGCTGGGCCGAGGCCGGCAACTTCGGTACCGCCTCGTTCGTCCGCCTTGATGACGGCACGGCGCTGGCGATGCCCATGCAGCCACAGGGCACGCCGCCAGCGGGTGCGCCTTGGATGGCTTTCGCCGAAGCGCAGGCGCGAAAATTCAAGGGTGCGAAGGAAGCCGAGATCCAGCAGACGCTGAACTTCCAGACTGCGGTCCACACCGGCCAGAACTCGATGGTTGGCTCAGCGCATGCGTGGTGCGCGGCATTCGTCAACTGGTCCCTGTCTCAGGCCGGCATCGACATCGACAATGAGACCTTCGCCGACCACGTCGCCGCCAAGGGCCGCGCTAACAGCTTCCACAGGGTCACGCGCGACAAATTGAGGAAGGGCGAGCGCTCGGTGCCGCAAGTGCGCAACCCCTTGTTCACCGAGGTGCCGGCACCGGTGTTTGGCGCCATCGCCATGGTGGCCAATCGGGGCGGCCACGGCCACCACGTCGGCTTCGTGTATTCCAAGCCGTCGGACAACGAGGTGGTGCTGCTGGGCGGCAACCAGTCCGACACGATCAAGTTCAGCAGCTTCAACATCACCGCGGTGGCCGCGCGCACCGAGAAAGTTGGCGGCAAAACCGTGACGATCCCGGGTCGGCCAGATCACTTGATGTTTTTTGTTCCCGCCAGCTACGAAGCCATGGCGAGCGCTTTTGAGCCGCCGCTGGGCACCGACAGCGCCGACGCGCTGAACGTGGCCTTTGGCATCACGCCGGCCCAGGCGAAGCCAGGCGTCAGGGAGTCGACGCGTTGAGTTGCCCCCGCCAGCGTGTTGCGCGTTGGGTTCGCACGATGACCAGCGCGGTACTCGGGTGCGTGTCCATGTTCGTCGGCAGCCCGCTGCGTGCAGGCAGCGTCGAAGGCCCGTACCTGGTGTGGGTCAACCTTGCGGCGTCCGACCCGGGGCATGCCGACGCGCGGATCAAGGACTTCGTCAACGGCGAGCAGCGCCTGTGCTGGCCGGACGGCGCATTGCTCTTCATGCGCGCACGACCGCCCGGCATCACGACAGCGCTGGTGCGGCGAGCGCTCGCCGCCGAGGATCCGGCGGCGCAGCGGCGCTTACGCGCGCTGCTGCGCCGGCCCTTTGGCGAGGTGTCGGGCTTAGACGGCGTCGTGGCCTACAGCGATCGCCCTGTGCCGAGGTTGATCGGCCTGCCGATGACAGGCCGGGTGCGCGCCGAGCCGGTGCGCAGTGCCACCGGCGAAGACGCCTGGGGGGCAACCTTCTGCCGCGTGATGCCGCCTATCAGCCGGCTGCCCTAGGCTGTCGGGCTTCGGGCCGGGCCCGCGCCCCAAGCCCGACAGGCTCCTAAAATCGCCCGATGATCGATCACAAGACAATCGCTACGCACAGTGGCAGCTTCCACGCAGACGACGTGTTTGGCGTCGGCGTCCTGATGGGCGTCTATCCATCCCACACCCTGGTGCGCACCCGCCATGACGCGCTGATTGACGCAGCCGATTTTGCCGTCGATGTTGGCGGCACCTGGGACATTGAGCAGGGACGCTTTGATCACCACCAGCGCGGCTTCGATGGCGCCAGGCCCGCAGGTCGGGTTGACGGTGAGCCGGCCGACGGTGTGGGCTATGCCAGCGCAGGCCTGGTGTGGTCCGCGCACGGCGCGGCCTATGTGCAGGCTTTGGCTGGCAGCGTTGGGGCCCCGCTGGATCCAAGCGGCGTGGCAGAAACCGTGCGATCCATCGACGCCTCTCTGGTGCAATACCTTGACATCGTCGACACGGGACAGGGCAACGTCGCACCCGGCATCTTCGGCCTATCGGCCTTGATCGCGCAGCTCAATACCAACTGGATGGAGGAGCACGGGCTGACGGCGGCCGCAAAAGCCCAGCTTCAGGAAGCCCGTTTCCGCGAGGCCATCACCATCACCCGGAAATTCCTGGATCGCGCCATCATCAAGAAGATCTCGCAGATCCGGTCTCTGGACATCGTGAGACGGGCCCCAAGATTGCTGGGTGGCCGCGTACTCCACCTGCAAGAAGGCGGCATGCCCTGGACGCATGTGGTGGTGGCAGAAATGCCCGACGTTTTGTTCGTGATCTATCCCGATTCCGACGGCGAGCAGTACCAGGTCAAGACAGTGCCCGTTGAGCCTGGCTCATTCGTCGCCCGACTCGACTTGCCCAAGCCCTGGGCCGGGCTGCGCAACCAGGAACTGGCTGCGGTGACGGGTGTGCCCGACAGTGTCTTTTGCCACTCGAACCTGTTCATCGGTGGCGCCCGTAGCTTGGTAGGTGCGCTGCGAATGGCGGAGCTGGCGCTCGGGTAGTCAGGTCGTCAGGCGCAAGGTCGAAGGGAACCCGATAGACGCGTCTCAAGGCCAGATGATCACCTGCAAGGCCATCAAAAGCCTTGCCGTCTGTTCTGCGCCGACAAAGTCGTAGACGTCATCTACTGGAGGCGGGCACCGAAAGGCGGGCTAGCCGACGACATCAAAGTCGTGGGCAGTTCGACGGCAAGAGATGATGGTTCCACCCGAGAGGCGCAAATGTCGTGGACACGCCTTAGGCGCCATTGGAACGGCCCAAGCGGCCCAAGACTGGCGCCAAGTCGCTTCCAGCGTTTCTTTCGATGAGCCCACAGGGGGCGTTTGAACAAATTTGAGTAGATATAACTATTGACGGTAAATAGTAAACAATTCCATACTCTTCGACAGGAATATGAGAAACGTCGAAGTCCGTCAAGAAATCGGCCAAAGGCTGCTGGAAGAGCGTGTCCGCCTGGGCCTCACACAGCAGGGTCTGGCCGGAGTGATCGGCGGTTCTCGCCTTAGCGTCATCCACTACGAAGGCGGTCGCAGCTCCCCCGCTGCCGAGACGCTGGCCGCCATGGAGGCGGTGGGGGTTGATGTGCGCTACGCGCTCACCGGCATGCGCAATACGCCGTCTGGCATCGACCGTGAGCGCTTCCGCCAGGCCTTCTCAGAGGTCCTGCGCCAAGCCAAGGTGAAGCGCGAAAAGCTGACCACCGAGGCCTGCCTGGACCTGGCCTGGCGCATCTACGACGCGCTGGGCGCCATGCAGGCCACGCGCCGCCGCGCCTGACTCGCCGCGCACCAAGAAGACCAAACCCAGAACGACAACAACACATGGCCATCAAGAAGTCAGACCTCTATTCCAAACTTTGGGCTTCGTGCGACGAACTACGCGGCGGCATGGACGCCAGCCAGTACAAGGACTACGTGCTGGTGCTGCTGTTCATCAAGTACATCAGCGACAAGTACGCCGGCCAACCCTTCGCGCCCATCCAGATCCCCAAGGGCGCGAGCTTTGCGGACATGGTCGCGCTCAAGGGCAAGTCCGACATTGGTGATCAGATCAATAAGAAGATCGTGCGCCCGCTGGAAGAGGCGAATCGGCTGCGCATCAAGGCCGACTTCGATGATTCGGCTTTGCTTGGGGCCGGCAAGGAGAAGGTCGAGAAGCTCACCAACTTGATTGGCATCTTCGAGTCCAGCGACCTGGACTTCTCTCAGCACCGCGCCGATGGCGACGACATCCTGGGCGATGCCTACGAGTACCTGATGCGCCACTTCGCCACCGAAAGTGGCAAGAGCAAAGGCCAGTTCTACACCCCCGCCGAAGTCAGCCGCATCATGGCCAAGATACTCGGCATCAGCAGCGCCAAAACCAGCAACAACACCACCGCGTACGACCCCACCTGCGGCTCCGGCTCGCTGTTGCTCAAAGTGGGCGAGGCGGCCACTGCCAAGGTCACGCTCTACGGCCAGGAGAAAGACTCCGCCACCAGCGGCCTGGCGCGCATGAACATGATTTTGCACAACAACCCAGGGGCAGATATCCGGCAGGGCAACACGCTGGTAAGCCCGCTCTTCACCGACGCCGCCGGCCAGTTGAAGACCTTCGATTACGTGGTCGCCAACATACCCTTCAGCGACAAACGCTGGAGCACCGGCCTCGACGCGGCCAACGACCCGTACGAACGCTTCAAGCATTTCGGCACGCCACCGGCGAAACAGGGCGACTACGCCTACCTGCTGCACATCCTGCGCTCGCTCAAGAGCACCGGCAAAGGCGCGTGCATCCTCCCGCACGGGGTGCTGTTCCGCGGCAATGCCGAGGGGGTGATCCGCAAGAACCTCATCCAGCGCGGCTACCTCAAGGGGATCATCGGCCTGCCCGCGAATCTCTTCTACGGCACCGGCATCCCGGCCTGCATCATCGTGCTCGACAAGGAACACGCCCAGGCCCGCAAA
>JAYWDK010000202.1:0-5193 GCA_043779845.1 Betaproteobacteria bacterium
AATACGCTGGGCCGCGCCGAGCTGCAAGACAAGGCGCAGCGCCTGGCGGCCTACCGGGGCGGTGCCACCGAGGCCGAGATGCGAGGCGTGATCGAGCGGGTTTGGGCCTTGGCGGCGGCGCCCGCCGTGGCGCGCTTTTTGCCATGACTGGCCCGACAAGTACGACGGGCGCTTTTGCGGCGCTCACCAGCCACCGGTCCTTGTTGTTTGTGCCGGGCGCGCGGCCAGAACGCTTCGACAAGGCCTTGGCCGCAGGCGCCAACGCCGTGATCATTGACCTGGAAGACGCCGTGGCGCCGGCCGACAAACACGCCGCCCGCGCCGCCTTGTGCGCCTGGTTGCGGCCCGGGCACCGCGTCATCGTGCGCATCAACAGCGTGGAGTCGCCCTGGTTTGCCGATGACCTGGGCGTGTGTGGCTTGCCGGGCGTGGCAGCGGTGATGGTGCCCAAAGCCGAGCGCGCCGACACCCTGGGCGCGGTGCTGGCCGCTGGTGCGCCCGCGCTATTGCCTCTGGTTGAAAGCGCCGCCGGCCTGGCCGGATTGGCCGCGTTGGCCCAGGCGCCCGGCGTGATGCGCCTGGTGTTTGGCTCAATTGATTTGCAAGCAGATCTGGGCCTGCGTGACGCCACCGAGGACGAACTGCTGCCGTTTCGGCTGCAACTGGTGCTGGCCTCGCGCCTGGCTGGCATCGGGTCGCCCATCGATGGCGTCAGCACGGCGATCGACGATCATGAGAGCCTGCGCCTCGATGTGCTGCGCGCGCGCCGATTGGGCTTTGCCGGCAAGCTGTGCATCCACCCGCGCCAGGTGGCCGTCGTCAACCAGTTTCTGGCACCCGGTGCGCAAGAGCTGGCCTGGGCCCGCAAGGTGTTGGCGGCGGCGGCAGCGGCCGGCGGTGCGGCCATTTCGGTGGACGGCAAGATGGTCGACAAGCCGGTATTGCTGCGGGCCGAGGCGGTATTGCGCGAGGCCTGATCGATGCTCAGCCCGGGTTGACGGCTAGGAGCCTGTCGGGCGAACCCGCGTGCACCGGGTCTGGCGCCGGTGGCACCGCTGCGGGCAGGCTGATCTCGAACAAGGCTCCGCCGTCGGGCGGGTTGCGGGCGCTGATGTGGCCAAAGTGCGCGGCCATGATCTTGCGGCAGATCGCCAGGCCCAGCCCGGTGCCGCCCGAGCCATCTTTGGTGCGGCTGGATTGCACAAAGGCCTCAAACACACTCTCCAACTCGTCGGCCGGGATGCCGGGGCCGTGGTCGCGCACGGTGATTTGCAGCATTTGGGCCGCGCCCTGGCGCCAGTCCAGCGTGATCTCGCTGCCCTCGGGCGCAAAGCGGATGGCGTTGGCCAATACGTTGCGCAGCACCTGTTTCAGGCGGCCCTCGTCGGCGTCGGCCCACAGGGGCAGGGCGCGGGCGTCGGTCTCGGCGTCGCCCTGGGCGGCCCCGCCGGCAACGTGGGTCAGCGCGGTGGATGTGAGGGCTGCGGTGATGGGGGTCACCAAACGCAGCTTGCGGGCCAACGCGAGCGGTTCGAGCTCGCGCACCACGGCCAGCAGCGCAGGCGTGATGTTGAGGGTGGCAAGGTGGACTTCACCCACGGTGGATTCCAGGCGCGTCAGGTCCAGCAGGTTGTTCACCAGGGCCAACATGCGCTCGCCACCGCCGTGGATGTCAACAAACATCGATTGCAGCTTGGCATCGGCGCGGCAACGCAGGGCGCCCAGCTCCGAGAAGCCCAGGATGCTTTGCAGCGGCGTGCGCAGTTCGTGGCTGATGTTGGCCAGGAACTCGCTCTTGGCGCGGTTGGCGCGCTCGGCGGCCTCTTTGGCCACCAAGGTGTGCTGGGCGGTCTCGCGAAACTCGGTCACGTCCATCAGGCAGGCAATCACGCCGGCCACCTGGCCGGCGGCGTCGGTGAACGGCATCACGCGGATCATCACGTCGCGCGGCAGGCCGTCGTTGTCCAGCATCTGCTCCTCGTAGGTGGTGGGCTGGCCCGAGTTGATGGCCATCTGCTCTTGCACCTCGTGGGGCGCGGCCATCTGGGCCGGGTAAAGCTGGCCCAGCGTTGCGCCGATCACCTTGTCGGGCGCCAGGCCGGTGAGGTCGGTCCAGGCCTTGTTGATGCGCAGAAAGTGGCCGTTGGTGTCTTTCACGACCATGGGAATCGGGCTGACCTGAAACAATCGATCAGTGAATGCATGTTGCGCTGCCATGCTGCCGCGTGCGGCTTGCAGGTCACCGCTCATGAGCTCGTGGCCGCGCAGGCTGCGCCAAGCCAGCACGCTGATGCCGCCCACCAGCAACAGCAGCGCCGCAGTGGCGGCGGCCACGTTGAGCGTGATGTCATGCACTTCGGCCTCAACCGATGCCTCGGGGGTTTCAACCAGCACCACCAGGGGATGGCGGCGCGCGGTGCGGAAGGCGGTGAAGGCCGTGTCGTGGCCCAGCCCCTGGCCCAGGAACTGGCCTTGCTCACGCTTGGGCAGGTATTGGGTGAACGTTGGGTGCTTGTGCACCTGCGTGCCAGCGGCCAGGCGGAAGCCCTCGCTGGTGGCCAGCACCTGGCCGCCATAGGACAGCAGCGCCGCGCGCAAGGGCGTGTCGCCCAGCAGCAGCTGGTACTGGTTGGCAAAATAATCAGGGTTGATGGCGGCCACCAGCCACGGGTCGCGGACCGCCATGTTCAGGGGTTGCACCAGCGGCAGCAGGCTGGCCACGGCGCCGCTGGTGGTGGCGGGTTTGGCCGAAGTGGCCAGCTCGGCCATCTTGGCCTTGTCTGCCATTTCGGCCATTTCGGCCAGATCACGCGCAGGCAACAAGGGCCCGAGGCCGGCTGCGGCCTGGGCTGGCAGCAGTTGCTGGCGGTTGATCAGCTTGCCTACGTTGCCCAGGTTGGAGCTGGCCAGCACCCGGCCATCGGCATCCACCAGACTGATGCTGCGCAAAAAAGGCTGGCCCTGCATCGATTGCTGGAGTTGGGGCGACAGCGCCGCCTTGTCACCGCCCGTAGGCTGCTGGCGCACGGCCTCGGCTGCGGCGCCCAGGGCCAGTTCAACGCCGCTCAGCGCTCGGTTGGCCTGGTCCTCAAGCACGCGGGCAAACAGCTCGCTGCGGGCCAGGGCCTGGGCTTGCAGTTCACGCCGCTCAAAGGCCACAAAGGCCCAGGCGGCGAGCACCGCCACCCCGGCCACCACCACGCCCGCCCCCAGCAGGTACTGGCTTTGCAACCAGGAGGGCAGCGTGCGGCGGGTACCAGTGCTCATGGGTGCGGGGCTTACTTGCGCACCATGATGTCAGCCAGGCCGTGGTGGCGGGCAGCGGCTTCCAGCCGGCCGTCACGCTTGATGGCCGTCACGAACTCGTCCACGCGCTTGAGCCAGGCCTCGTCGCCAGGCTTCACGGCGTAGGCGTAAGGCAGCACGTGGAACGGCTTGGTGGGGGCGATCAGCCGCGCCCAATCGGCGTTATCGAGCAGGCGCCGGCTGTAGGGGTAGTCGGTCATGAACACGTCCACCCGGCCGGCTTCAAGCTCTTGCTCGCGGGTGAGTGGGGGCTTGATCACCACGAGCCTGGCTTGCTTGAGCGCGGCGGCCATCACCGGCTCCATGAAGGTGCCCGCTTGAACCGCCACCTGCACGCCGGGTTTGTCGATGTCGTCCCAGCTCTTGATGCGCCCGCTGCGGGTGGTGACGCCGTACACGTCGCTCTGCAGGTAGGGCAGCGAGAACTTCAGTTTTTCAGCGCGCGCGGGCAGCACGGCCACGGCATGCATGGCGATGTCGCAGCGGTCCTGGGTGAGGTCGTCGATCAGCTTGGGAAACGATGACTCGACGTATTGCAGCTTGGCGCCCAGGTCGTGGGCCAGATCGACGGATAACTCGATGTCGATGCCCACCAGTTGCTGGGTGCGGGGGTTGCGGAAGGTGATGCCGTAGTAGTCAGGCCAGATGCACACCCGCACCGTGCCACTGGACTGGATGCGCTCCAGCACCGGGCCAGCGGTGGCCGTGGACGGGGCGCCCAGACCGGCCAGCGCGACGGTGCAAGCGGTGGTGAAGTGAGCGGCGACTGTGGCCCTTGAAGGGGCTGTCAACCGGGGCGCGAGGGCGCGGCGCAGCAGCTTGATCAGGGGATTGGCGGTGCGCATGGCGGAGGATGCCTGGCACGTGACGCCCAGGCAATGATCAATTGTCAAACCTCATTTTCGCACTGCCGGCCCAAAAGTTGAGGGCGCAAAAAAGCCGAAAGTAGTAAAAGTGTGTTGCGCCACAAAATCGTGCTGGCGTGTTGCCTACAAGGTCACAGATCGGTGCGCAGCTTCCATAGCTCGGGGAACAATTCAACATCCAGCATGCGCCGCAAATAGCCCACGCCGCTGGTGCCGCCGGTGCCGGTTTTCATGCCGATGATGCGGGCCACGGTGGTGAGGTGGCGAAAACGCCAAAGCCTGAAGGCGTCTTCCAGGTCGGTGAGTGATTCACCCAGTTGGTACAAGTCCCAGTAAGTGTCGGGCTGGCGGTAGACCACCAGCCAGGCTTGCTCAACGCCGTCGCTCAAGGTGTAGGGTTGGGTCCAGTCGCGCTCAAGGCGGTCGGCGGGCACGGCCAGGCCGCGGCGCGCCAAAAGGCGCAGCGCTTCGTCATACAGCGACGGCGCGCGCCAGGCGGATTCCACCTCGGCCAGGCGTGCCGGGGCGTGCGCGTGGGGCTTGAGCATGGCGGCGTTTTTGTTGCCCAGGCTGAACTCGATGCAGCGGTATTGCGCGCTCTGGAAGCCCGACGATTTGGCCAGGTAGGGCCGGATGGCGCTGTACTCGGGCGGCGTCATGGTGGCCAGCACGTCCCAGGCGTGCACCAGCTGCTCCATGATGCGCGATACCCGCGCCAGCATCTTGAAGGCGGGTTGCAGCCGGTCGACGGCCACCAAGGCCACGGCCGCGCGCAGCTCGTGCAGCATCAGCTTCATCCACAGCTCGCTGGTCTGGTGCTGCACGATGAACAGCATCTCGTTGTGGTCGGGCGACAGTGGCCGCTGGGCGCCTAGAAGCTCGTCCAGGTGCAAGTAGTCGGCGTAGCTCATGTCGCTTGAAAAATCAAGCTGCGCGCCCTCGTGGCGTGGCGTGTCGCCCATCGGGCAGCGGCCGGTGTTGGGCTCACCTTGGCCGGGGCCGCCAATGTCGCCAGTTTCGG
>JAYWDK010000203.1:0-5192 GCA_043779845.1 Betaproteobacteria bacterium
CGCCCGGCGGGATTCATCGCCCATCACCAGCAGCTCATAAAACCCCACCCGGCCCCGGTAGCCGGTTTGCCGGCAGGCCAGGCAACCCACCGGCTTGTACGGCCGCACGCCGCCCGCCAAACGCCAAGGCCGCGCCAATTCGTCCAGCGTCTCGCGTGTGGCTGCCTCGTCGCGCACCTTGCAGGCGGGGCACAGCGTGCGCGCCAAACGCTGCGCCAATACGCCGATCACGGTGGCCGAAATCAGGTAAGGCGGCACACCCAGATCGACTAAGCGGGTGATGGCCGAGGCCGCGTCATTGGTGTGCAAGGTGCTGAACACCAGATGGCCCGTGAGCGCCGCCTGGATGGCCATTTCAGCCGTGGCCAGGTCACGGATCTCACCGACCATGATGATGTCCGGATCTTGCCGCATCAGCGCGCGCAGCCCCTCGGCAAACCCCATGTCCAGCGCGGCTTGCACCTGGGTCTGGTTGAAGGCGGGCTCGATCATTTCGATCGGGTCTTCAATCGTGCAGACGTTGACCGATTCAGTGGCCAGCGACTTGAGCGTGGAGTACAGCGTGGTGGTCTTGCCACTGCCGGTGGGGCCGGTCACCAGGATGATGCCGTGGGCCTGGCCGATCAGCTGAGCCCACCGTTCACCATCGTGGTTTGAGAAGCCCAGTGCCTGCACGTTTTTGACCACCGTCTCCGGGTCAAACACCCGCATCACCAGCTTTTCACCAAAGGCCGTGGGCAAGGTGGACAAACGCATTTCAACCTCGTCGCCCACGCCCTCGGCGGTGTCGGGGCGCTTGGTCTTGATGCGGCCATCCTGTGGCCGACGCCGCTCCACCACGTCCATGCGGCCCAGCAACTTGATGCGCGCAGTCATGGCGTTCATCACCGTCAGGGGCACCTGGTAAACCGTGTGCAGCATGCCGTCAATGCGGAACCGGATGGCGCCCATCTCGCGCCGGGGCTCCAGGTGAATGTCACTGGCACGCTGGTCAAACGCGTACTGCCACAACCAGTCCACCACCTGCACGACGCCCTGGTCATTGGCGTCGAGTTGCTTGCTGGTCTTGCCCAGTTCCACCAGTTGCTCAAAACTGGCGGTTGCGCTGCTTTCGCCGCTCTTCTGGGCTTGCTTGACCGACCGCGCAAGGGCGTAAAACTCGGCAGCGTATCGCGCGATGTCCCCGGGGTTGGCCAGCACCAGAACCACGCGCCGGCGGCTGTGCGACTCGATTTCGGCCACCCAAGCGGTATCAAACGGATCGCTGGTGGCCACGGTGACCGAATCCAACCCCACGTTGACCGGCAACACTTTGCGCAGCTCCGCGTACTGCAAGCTCATGACCTCGGCCACCCGACCCACGTCCACCTTGAGCGGATCAATGCGCAGGTAGGTGAGCTGCACACGCTTGGCCAGCCACTCGGTCAGGGCCTCGGTATCTAGCGCGCGGTCAAGATGCCGCAAGCCCGCACCGCCCAGGCGCACCAGTGCGTGCAAGCTGGACGCCCCCGCCCCAAAACGCTTGATCACGCGCTGGGCATCGTCGGCTGAAACCAGGCCATCCTCGTGCAGCCAACCCAGCAGCTGGTGCCAGTCCATGCGGCCGCGTTGCCGTGCTGGCGCGGCAGGGAACGGGGCCGATGCGGCCAATGGGCCTGGGCTGGTGTGGGTGCGGCTGCGAGGCTGGGAAGTGGAGGTCATGTGCGGCCCGGGTCGGCCTGACAAGGCGGGTTGACATCGTAGCCCGCGAGGTTTGGCACCACTTTGGGATAAAGCAGCCGCAATGACGCGCTGTTGAGACTATGGCATCGCGCGAAGGCCACTTTCGGCCTGAGCAAATGCCGGCCCGATTGAAACAGCGTGGCGGCTAGACATACTGCGAAGTACGCCGACAACGCCTCAGCACATCGCGCCAAACCAAGGCGCCGAGCGACGCCGGGGATGAAGCAGGCCGGTGGGTTGGTGCCCAACCCGCGCGCGCCCGGTGGCGGTTATTGCGCCACAACCCGCCTCGTCCCGCGTGGCCGCGCGCTCAGGCCGAGTGCCGCCAACGACAGTGCCAGCAATGCCAGGCTCGACGGCTCGGGAACCTGCAGCGTCAGGAAGCCTCGAATTTCGCCGCTCGGCACAAAAGTCGTATGGATATTGAAATAAGAATCGCCGGCCGCCATGCCCGCAGCCAGTGCCGATTCCGCACCCGCGACGCCGCCATGTGCCGTGACGAACGCGGCGTTGTAGCTGCTGGCCAGGGTCAAGTCGAAAATGTGGGAATAGGTGCCCGACGTGACGCCCGCAGGAAACCCGGTGAAGGTGGGCGTGACGGTTGCAACGCCGACGGTGCCTACGCCAGCCGTGCTCGTACAGCAATGGATGTGCGATGCGGTCACCGTGCCGGTCAGGCCCGAAAAGCTGACGTCGACCTCCATCGTATTCGCGAGCAAATCGAGGATCACCATCGCCATTCCCGTGCCTGCAGACGCGTTGGCAGGAGACTCGTTGGCGCCCGAGAGCATGGCGGTGTAGGTGATTGGCGACGCCTGCGCCACAGTGGCGGACAACAGGCACAGCGCAGTGGCTGCAAGGGCGATGAATCTGGGCATGAACGTACTCCAATGGGTGAACGGCCTCGCATTGGCCGAATCGCTCGTTTATCGCAGTCTGCCCGACTGCGCACACTCCCTGTTCATGGGATTGCGCGTGGCCGTTGCCGGATGGGGCGCGTAGCGCTGCCAATTCACGAATCCGCCGCGCAAAAGTGATTTTCCTCCCTGGCGACATCCGGGCAACCGTCGGCCAATCGGTCTATTGGCATCAGCACTGCCGGCCAAAGCGGCGGCGCGGGGCGCGCAGCGGTTGAACTTTGATCACTGCGTCGTTAACGCCAAGCCGCTAACCCAGCATGGTATGGGCCGCCGCACGCCAGCCGTGCCCGGTCATCTCGTCATTTGGAAAGCCCATGCGGCGGCGCATCGGACATTGGCCGACTCACGGTGCGCAGGCGTGGGAAGACATACCGGCCGGCACCGGTCAGCGCTTGCAGCTCGGCCAGTATGGCCACGGCTTGCCGGCTCATGGGCACCAAGTGGGCGGGGCCGGTCGCCTTGCCTTGTTTGGTGCGCTTCATCCGTTCGGCCGGGATCGTCCACAAAGCCGCGTCAAGGTCAATTTCAGACCATTCAGCGTGCCGCAGTTCGCCCGGGCGTTGAAACATCAGCGGTGCCAGCGCCAGGGCGGCCCGGGTGATCGGATGGCCCGATGTAGATGTCGCAGGATCGCAGCAGCTCGCCCACCCGCTTGGAGTCGGTGATGGCGGCATGGTGGCGGGCCTGTATTGACGCCAAGGCTTCGCGCAGGTCGGCCGCCGGGTCGCGGTCGCAGCGGTCGGTGGCGATGGCGTAACGGAACACCTGGCCACAAGCCTGCTTGACGCGGTGCGCGGTTTCAATGGCGCCGCGTTCTTCAACCCGGCGCAGGCAAGCCCAGCAGCTCGGACGGCTTGATGCCCCCCACGGGCCGGCGGCCAAGCCAGGGGAACACGTCTTGCTCCAGGCGGATGCGGGTTCGGTCGGCGTGCCCATCGCTCACTTTGACGCCATGCACCGTGCTCAGCCACTCACGGGCCAAGGCCTCGAATGAATCAACCGGCGGCAGGCCGGCATCGGCCAGCACCTCGGCCGCGCGCTTGCTAACGGCCGCCACTTTGGCCGCCTTGCGCACGTCGCTTGGGTCGGTGCCTTCGCTCACCTGCCGGCGGCCCTCGTCGGTCTTCTTGCGGCCCAGCGACAAACCGGTGTCCGGGTAGGTGCCAAGGCTCAGCAGCTTGCGCCGGCCGTTGACCGTGTAGTCAAACCGCCAGCCGTGGGCGCCGCCATTCACGAACAACCGCAGAATAGAGCCCGTCGCCGTCGCTCAGCCGCTTGCGCGGGTCGCCCGGCTTGATCGTGCGGATGGTCACATCGCCCGAGATCAGCTCACGTGCCATGCAGGAACTTTCAGAGTGCAGGAACCCATATTTTGTCGTTCCTGCCGAAGTTCCTGCACGGTGAGCCCGGAAGTCGGTGGAAGTCACTGCACTTCAGCGGACAAAGAAAAACCCCCAAGTCGTTGATTTACTTGGGGGTTTTGCACTTTCTTGGACCCTCTCGGACCCTTATTTGGTGGGCCGGGGTCACTCCAATTCACCTATGAGGACTGAGCAAACTTCAATCAAGTTACTCCATAAGTTACTGCATGGCTGCGCCGCGACTCCGCTTCGTGGGTGCCATACAAGCCCGCAGAAACAGTGCGAGTGACTTTTGCGCACCCACACCGCTCTGTGTTTTTGGATGGCACGCGCCACAAGCACAACTTGCACTTTTATGTCGGATGCCGCGTGAAACTTACGGTAGTGTAAGTTTCTGACTTCTCATAAAAATATCAGGTCCGTGTGTTTTGCACCGGGGACAACGGGGACACGGGGACAGACACTCTAAGTCGTTGTTTTATAACGTTTTGTTTGTCCCCGGGGACAGTGAATCTGTCCCCGGTCGAACAAATTACCGGGGACAGAAACCAGGAAATCGCCCGTTTTTGGGCCAATTTCCCCGTGAAATCGCACGGGTCGGCTTGGATTCCTCCCGATCATGGGACGGTGGCCAGAAGCAAAAATAGGCTTTCGGCTTGCATTAGCTGACCACGAACTTGCACTAAACCGACATTCTTCAAGGTTGCAAACTTGGATCAACTGGCCAACTTCAGCAAGCACGGCCCACGGCACCGCCAGCCACCCCGGCACCAGAAGCAGCAGCTCAGGGCATCGCAAGTGGCTGGCACGCTGGCCACCAGCTCGACCAGGTGCAGCCTGCTCGCTTGGCGCGGCAGATCACCGGCCACGACACATCGGCCGTACAGGCTTTGTGCAGCTCGCCAGCGTCGGCACGCCAGGGTGCACGGCACCGCCGGTCAGGCCAGCACCGGCACCAGACGCAGCAGCCCGGGCATCGCAAGTGGCTGGCCACGCTGGCCACCAGCTCGACCAGGTGCAGCGCACGCGACCTGGCGCAGCGGATCACCGGCCACGACACATCGGCCGTACAGGCTTTGTGCAGATCGCCCGCTTCGGCACGCCACGGCACACGGCACCGCCGGTCAGGCCAGCACCGGCACCAGACGCAGCAGCTCAGGGCATCGCAAGTGGCTGGCCACGCTGGCCA
>JAYWDK010000204.1:0-5180 GCA_043779845.1 Betaproteobacteria bacterium
TCTTTGCTGACTTTCTTTTCGGCCCGAAAAGAAAGTTAGGCGCCCGCCGGGGCGAATACCCGGCGCAATGCAGAAAGCGAGAACAGCAGCCTGCAAGGCAGGAAACGAGCACAACAGCCGGCAAGGCAAGCTTGGCTTAGCGTGCTGAGCGAGCCGCTTCAGTTCCCCGCCGGCCGCCCCATCAGCTGCCGCGTGATCGCCGCCTTGATCAAGCCACTGAACGGCGGCAGCTTTTCAGCCACGGCCAGCACGGCGCGCCGGGCCCAGCGTGCGGGTGTGCGGTCATCGGTGAACAGCGACACCACCGCGTTGGTGCCCAGGTACACGGGCAAGGTGGTGCGACGGTGCTCGCGCTCATAGGCCTGCAGGGCGGGCAGGGCGCCGATGTCGCGGCCCGCAGCCAAGACTGCTTTCAGCTCACGCGCCAGCACCTGCACCTGCACGCCGTACAGGCCAAAGTTGTAGCCGTGCGCGGTCACCGGGTGCATGCCCACGGCCGCGTCGCCGATCAAGGCAAAACGCGGGGCCACAAAGTGATGGGCATAGACGCCTACCAGCGGGTAGTGGTGGCGCGCGCCCACGCAGTGCATGGCGCCCAGCCGGCCGCCACTTTGGGCCTCGATGCGGGCGGCAAAGTCGGCATCACACAACGCCATCCACTCGGCGGCCAGGTGGCCCGGCAGCGTGACCACCGCCGATGAGCGGTGTGTGGGCGCGCCCGGCAAACTGACCGGGCCGTCGCACATCGGCAGCAGCGCCAGCGTATTGCCCTAGCGAAAACACTCCCAGGCGGTGCCCTCGTTGTCGCCCGCATGGGCCACCGCGCCCACCACCACGCTGCGCCCAAAGTCATGCAGTGAGGCGCCGATGCCGGCCAGGCGCCGCGTGGCCGACAAGCGGCTGTCGGCAGCCACCACCAGGGGCGCGCGCAGTTGGCGGCCATCCGCCAGGCTGATGCTGGCCAGGGCTTTGGGGTTGCCAGGCGCGGGCAGTTGCAAGCCCTTGACGTGTGCATCGGCGTGCAGGGTGATGCCGGGCCGGTCGAGCACGGCTTGCAGCGCGGCGCGGCGGATCTGGTGGTTGGGCACCAGCCAGCCCAGCGGGCCAGCGCCGCTATTGGGGGCGTCAAAGCGCAAGAGCTGGGTGTCACCACGCCCGCCGTTGCCATGCCTATTGCCAACTCCATCGCCATCCAGCACCCGCGCGGCCCGCAGGTCCGACACCACGCCGGGCGGCAGGTGTTGCCACAGGCCGAGTGACACCATCACTTGGCGTGCGCGGTGCGTGAGCGCAATCTCGCGGCCGTCGTCAGCGGGTTGATCCAGCGCGGCACGCGGCTGCTGCTCCAGCAGTTGCACCTGCAACCCGGCGTCATGCAAGGCCACAGCCAATGCCAGGCCCGCTGGGCCGGCGCCCACGATCAACACGTCGGCGTCTGCGCCGTTCAACAAAGAGGTTTGCGTCATGGCGGGCATGCTGCCGAACTGCGCGCATCGTGGTTTTGATGCGCATCAGGCCCAGGCCGATGGCCACGCCGGGCACGGCGGCAAAGCCACGGTGCAAGCCCGGGTCGGGTTGCCCCGGCTTACTTGCCATCACGGCGCCGCCTTAGACTGGTTTTCATGACAAGGAATGCCCCGCGCGGGCGGCCGAGTTTGGCGGCTCGCGGGCATGCACATTTGCAACCAGGAGACTGATCCTCGTGTTACCCACCAACGTGGCCGGGCCCGACTACTTCCACAAAGTCGTTGATTGCCAATGGGCCTGCCCCGCCCACACCCCCGTGCCCGAGTACATCCGATTGATCGCCCAAGGCCGTTTTGACGATGCCTACATGGTGAACTGGGTGTCCAACGTGTTCCCCGGCGTGCTGGGCCGCACCTGTGACCGGCCTTGTGAACCGGCTTGCCGGCGCGGGAGGGTGGAAGAAGAAAACGCGGCCAAACCAGAACCGGTGGCCATCTGTCGGCTCAAGCGAGTAGCGGCTGATTTCAAGAGCGACGACATCCGCGCCCGCTTGCCGCGCGCCGCCGCCAAAAACGGCAAGCGCGTGGCCTGCATCGGCGCCGGGCCCGCGTCGCTCACGGTGGCGCGTGATCTGGCCAGCCAGGGCTATGCCGTCACGGTGTTTGATGGCGAAAAAAAGGCGGGTGGCTTCATCCGCACGCAAATCCCGCGCTTTCGGCTGCCCGAGCATGTGATCGACGAAGAGTGCGACTACATCCTGAACCTGGGCGTTGAGTTTCGCGCCGGCCAGCGTGTGGCGTCGATGGCGGCCTTGCTGGACGAGCCCTGGGACGCCGTGTTTGTGGGCTGCGGCGCGCCGCGTGGCCGCGATCTTGATCTGCCCGGCCGGCAAGACGCTGCGGCCAACATCCACATCGGCATCGACTGGCTGGCTTCCGTGTCGTTTGGCCATGTCACCGCCGTGCAAAAGCGCGTGATCGTGCTGGGTGGCGGCAATACCGCGATGGATTGTTGCCGCTCGGCTCGCAGGTTAGGCGCCGATGACGTGAAGGTGGTGGTGCGCTCGGGTTTTGACGAGATGAAGGCCTCAGCCTGGGAGAAAGAAGACGCCCAGCACGAGGGCATCCCGATCCTCAACTTCCACGTGCCCAAGGCTTTTGTGCACCAGCAGGGCCGGCTGGTGGCCATGCGCTTTGAGATTGTCACAGCGGTGTTTGACGCCGAGGGCCGGCGCAGCCTGGTGGCCTCGGGCGCGCCACAGATCGAGCTGGCTTGCGACGAGGTGCTGATCGCGGTGGGCCAAGAAAACAGCTTTCCGTGGATCGAGCGGGATTGCGGCGTGGTGTTTGACAAATCAGGCCTGCCGTTGTTGGATGCCAAAACTTTTCAGTCTTCGCTGCCTCGGGTGTTTTTTGGCGGCGACGCGGCTTTTGGCCCCAAAAACATCATCACCGCCGTGGCGCATGGCCACGAGGCCGCCGTGTCGATGGACCGCTTTTTGCACGGTGAGCCTGTCACCCAGCGCCCGCCGCCGCACCTGAACCTGCTGTCGCAAAAAATGGGCATCCACGAGTGGAGTTATCACAACGCAGTGTCGAATGACGAACGCTTCAAAGTGCCATGGGCCGCCGCTGAAAAAGCCCTGGCCAGCATCAAGGTGGAGGTGGAGCTGGGCTTCGACTTGACTACTGCCTTCAAAGAGGCCGAGCGCTGCCTGAACTGCGACGTGCAAACCGTGTTCAACGAGAAGCAATGCATCGAATGCGACGCCTGCGTCGACATCTGCCCGATGGACTGCATCAGCTTCACGCCCAACGCCGACGAGGCCGATTTGCGCACGCACCTCACCGCGCCCGCGCTCAACACCGAGCAAGCGCTCTACGTCAGCAACCCCTTAAAAACTCAGCGCGTGATGGTCAAAGACGAAGACGTTTGCCTGCACTGCGGCCTGTGCGCCGAGCGCTGCCCCACCGGCGCCTGGGACATGCAGAAGTTTTTGCTGCGCACCACGCAGGCGGGGCCCGCTTGCCGCGACCGCACGCCAGGCGCCCACCGCGCAGAGGCCAAAGCATGAAACGCATCGAGGCCATCAACGACTTTGTCGTCAAGTTTGCCAACGTCAACGGCTCGGGCTCGGCGTCGGCCAACGAGTTGTTTGCCAAGGCCATTTTGCGCATGGGTGTGCCGGTCAGCCCACGCAATATCTTCCCGAGCAACATCCAGGGCTTGCCCACCTGGTACGAGGTGCGGGTGAGCGAGCGCGGCTGGCTGGGCCGGCGCGGCGGCATCGACATGATGGTGGCGATGAACCCACAAACCTGGGCCCAGGACGTGGCCGAGGTTGAGCCCGGTGGTTATTTGTTTTACGACAGCACCAAGCCGCTGCCCAGCTCGGCGTTTCGTGACGACATCACCATCATCGGCATGCCGGTCACGGCGATTTGCAACGCCACCTACGAAGACTCGCGCCAGCGCCAACTGTTCAAAAACATCATGGTGCTGGGGGCGCTGTCGGCGCTGCTGGACATCGATCCGGCGGCCATTGAGCGCCTGTTTGGCGAGCAATACCGCGGCAAAGAGCGGCTGCTTGAATCCAACGTGCGGGCGCTGCAATCGGGCCGCAGTTTTGCGCGTGATCACCTCAAGCCGCCCAACTTTCCGGCGGTGGGGCTGCGGGTCAAGGCCAGCAACCAGGTGGGTGAGCGCATCTTTGTCGAAGGCAACGCGGCCACGGCCTTGGGCTGTGTTTACGGCGGCGCCACGGTGTGCGCCTGGTACCCGATCACGCCATCGTCGTCAGTGGCCGAGGGGTTCGAGAAGTACTGCCGGCAGTTCCGGGTGGACGCTGAAACCGGCGAGCACAAGTTCGCCATCGTGCAGGCCGAAGACGAGATTGCATCCATCGGCATGATCACCGGCGCGGGCTGGAACGGTGCGCGGGCGTTCACCGCCACCTCGGGGCCGGGTGTGTCGCTGATGACTGAGTTCATCGGCCTGGCCTACTTTGCCGAGATCCCGCTGACCATCATCAACGTGCAGCGCGGTGGGCCGTCCACCGGCATGCCTACGCGCACGCAGCAGGCCGATCTGATCGCCTGCGCCTACGCCTCGCACGGCGACACCAAGCACGTGATGCTGTTGCCACAAGACCCGGCCGAGTGTTTTGAGCACGCCGCCACCGCGCTGGATTTGGCCGACCAATTGCAAACCCCGGTGTTCGTGATGAGTGATCTCGACATCGGCATGAACCAGCGCCTGTGCGAGCCCCTGAAATGGGACGACAACCGCCACTACCAGCGCGGCAAGGTGATGACGGCCGCCGAGCTGGCATCAGGCCGTGACTTTGGCCGCTACAAGGATGTTGACGGCGACGGCATCCCCTGGCGCACGCTGCCCGGCACGCACCCCACGCTGGGCGCGTTTTTCACCCGAGGCACGACGCGCGACCCCTACGCGCGTTACTCCGAATCGGGCGCCGACTACACCTACAACGTCAACCGCCTGCTCAAAAAGTTTGGCACGGCGGCTGATCTGGTGCCGCAGCCTGTGCTGCACACGGCGGCCAAAAAAACCCGGCTGGGCGTCATTTACTTTGGCTCCACGTCGCCGGCCATGGACGAGGCGCTGGAGGCGCTGACTGACGCCGGCATCCACCTCGACGCCATGCGCTTACGCGCTTTCCCGTTTCCGGCCAGCGTGGCTGATTTCATCGC
>JAYWDK010000205.1:0-5165 GCA_043779845.1 Betaproteobacteria bacterium
CGTGCACGGTGGCTGGGCTGGGCCCCTGGAGGCTGAAGTTCACAGTTTCCAGATGCAAAAAATCGCCAGCCGGTGGCGTGGGCCAGGCCCCCACCACCGACGCCGAAAAGGCCCAGCCTTCGCCGCCCAAGCCATAGCGCACGCGCAGGGTCTCGATGTTGAGGTCGGGCAAAACGCTGGGTTCGACCTGGAGTGCTTTGGCCAAGGACTGCAGGCTCAGCACCTGTCCGGCTGCGGGCCTGATGTCTCCCGTGATCGGCCCGCCAGGGTAGATGCCGCCAATGTCCAATAGCAGCTGTTCGATTTGCACGGTGGCACAGGCCTCGCCGCCAATGAGCTTGCTGCCCAGCGGGTCATCGATCCAGATGGCAAACGAGGCGTGCTGCAGCGTGAGCAAGCCGTCGAGCAAATCCCAGTGATTGCGTTCGACAAACACCGTCAGCCGGTCAAGCCGGCAAAACTCGGGGTTGATGCGCAGCTCAACCTCAAGCAATTCGCCGGTCTGCAAGGTGGGCAGGCCGGCTGCGGCCAAGCCGTCAATGGGCGCCGCCGCGTCGGCCGTCAACAGGCCTGTGACCAGCAGCTCACCAGGCCCCATCGGGATGTCGGCGGTCAATGCCAGGTGCTGGTCACAACAGGTCACCGTGCCCGACAGCAGCACGCGCGCGGGCTCTTTGCTGGGGTAGAGCGGCGCGGCCAGCGTGAGCGCCGCATCGGCCAAACTCAGTGGCCCCATGCGGGCTTGGCCGACGATGGGCTGGCGCACCTGCAAATAGGGCAAGGCCTGATTGTTGTTGATGCTCGCCTGGGCTGGGGCGCCCACCAGCGTGCCACCCGCGCCCAGCAGCTGGCGCAGCGCGGCCAGCGGGCCGCCCAGTTCGGCCGTCAAACCCAGATCGCCAAACAGCGAAAAGCCGTCGTGGTGCAACAAATCCACCCACTTGGCGCCCGGCCACTCGGCCCAGAGCGACAGTTGGCTGAGGTCGGGTTGGGGGTCGGTTTTGGCGGCCGCGGTGTACAGCAGCAGGGGGGCGTGCAACGCACAGTCTTGCAAAAACAGGCCGGTCGCAAGGCTGGCGCTGCTGGAATCGGTGGGGTCGGGCGCCTCGGACGCTAGGCCCGAGTCCGGCGCTGGGCTGTCGTCCATGTCGGGGAAACTGGTGAGCAAGGGCCAGCCAGCTTGCGTGTCCAGCGGCCGGGCGCACAGCGCCACAAATTGGCCGTCGTGGTTGAACAGCACCTCCACCCGGCAAGCCATGTTGAGCACGGTGGCGGTACCTAACACCCGGGATGGTGGGTCACTGGGTGGGTCACTGGGGCGTTCGACCTCGTCAAATCTGATGGCTTGCGTGGCAAAAATGGCCTCAAACGTCGCTGGAATACCCGGCGTGTTCAGGGCCAGCACAAAAGCCTCAGTTGGCGCGACTGGCGCGGCTGGCACGCCCGTCATGGTGCGGGCTCACCGTCAAGAATGCGCTTGACCATCGCCGCGACCGGGGTTTTGGGGTCGATTTGCAGGCAGGCCACGGCGATGAAGGTGGCGCAGGCGTCTTGAAAGGCGGCGCGGGCCGCGGGCTCGTCCCAGGCCTTCGGGCGGCCCGTGAGCAGGGCCGCAGTGCGCGATCGCAGGGCCAACAAATCCAGGCCAGCGGCGGACTGGCTTTCAAGCCGCTTGCTGATGTATTCGACCACCGCTTTCTGGGTCTTGGCGTCGCGGCCCGGCACTGCCATTGCCGCGCGCAGCTGCTCCGGCGTGGCCAGGTCGGCCAGCAGATGGATCAGCCAACCAAAATTCAGGGGCAGTTCGCAGCGATCGTTCAGCCGCTCGAGCAGGTCCAGAAACTGGGCGTGATCGCTCAGCACCACCGCGCCTTCGGCGGTGTTGAGACGAAGCACTTCGGGCAAAAATACCGCCACCGGGTACTCGATCTCGTTGACGCCTGGCCGCCCGCCCTCGTCGCTGTGGAAGGCGGCGTTGGGGGTCTCACGGCCGCAGTGCTGGCGGTCGTAGACGTGGGTGATAAAAGCGTTGAGCGTGCCCACGGCCAAACCAACGGCATCGTTGATATTGCCCAGCACGGCGTCCTCCCAGGCCTTGATCTCGTCAAAGCCCGGAATCACCTCGAGGCGGATGCTCGGGGCCTGGGTCAGTTCCACCGTGAATTGCCGCCGCCTGACGGCCCGAAACAGCGCCGGCAACCGCGCTGGCACCCACGTTTGGGGCGGGCTCTTGAACTCGGAATAACGCACGGTCTCTTGCCACCTTGTCTCCAGCGTGCGGGGCCAGAAGGCAAACAGGTCGTAGTCACCGGACACCGCGTTTCGCGGGTCACCGTCAGGGTAGGTGAGGTACGGGTTTTGGGTGCCCCCCACCGGGAAGGCGCTGTCCGTGGGCAGGCTTGACGGCAAAAGCGTGGCCTTTTGTCGGGTGGCCCAGAGCGTGCGGAGTTTGTCCAGCCGCCCGGCTGCGTCCGTGGACACCGCTGTTTTGCCCTCGGTGACCACTTTGAGCCGGGACAACTTTTGCTCGGGGTCGGCCTGCTTCAAATCCAGCGTCAGGGCGCCGGGGCGGGCTGCGAGGTAGGGCTCGAAGGAGCCCGGTTGGGTCTGGATCCAGATCTGCCGGTGGTAAACAGTCCACCACTCGCCCGCAGGCGGGCGCGTGGGGCCCAGCAGCGGGCGCATGACGAACTCCATCAGCACGTTGTTGGCGGCGTTTGAGCAGCAGCCCAGCACCTCGGTGATGGGCGCGCCGGCTTGCCTGGGGTAGCCGTCACAGAAGTCGGCTTTCAGCGTGCCCGAGGTGAACAGCCGGTCCAGCGCCGCGCGGCTGATGCTGATGGGCACAAACGGCCACGCCGACAGGCCCTCTTTGGCGGCCGCGTCAGTGCGGGGCAGCGTGCGCCATTTGGCCACTGCGGCGTCCACCAACACCTTGAATTTGTTGATGGAGTTGGTTTGCTCGTCGAGGTTGAAACCAGCGTTGCCGGGGCCTTTTTTGTTCAGCGGTGGCAGCTGGCAGACCAAGCCGGCCATCGGGCCCCAGTCGCAGGATTTGGCGTGCACGTAAAACGACTTCAGCGCGTGGCCGTCGTCAATCAGCTGCATGGCGGGCTCACCCGGGCAGCGTGATGCAATGGCGGCGTCGAGCTCCGTGGCGGTTTTGAGAAAGCCCTGCGATACCCGTGGCGGAAAGCCTACTTTTTTCAGCGCATCCTCGTTGGAACAAGGCGGCAACGCCAGCTTGGCGGGCAGCGTGACGCGGCTTTGGCGGGCGCGCGACTTGGGCTTTTGGGGCATGAGAGCCTTGTGGTGATGGCGTGAACCGTCGGGTAAGACGAAGCACGGCAATGACCCGCTGCAAGCCCCGCAAGAGGGCATGGCCTGATTGTTTGTTTGAGGCCTGGCCAAAAGCAGTGGACGTAAACCCGCCCGCGCGCCCCTAACAATGCACTTGCCAAGCCCCACAGGCGCCTACTTGCTCAGCGCCCTGGGCTGCCGTCGTGGCGCTGGTTGTCGAGGCGCTCGCTGCGCTTGAGGGCTTCGATCTCACGGTCCAGCAAACGGCGGCGCAGGCCTTCGGTGTGCAGCTTGAGAAACACCACCACGCCGTGGATGGTCAGGCCCAAGCCCCAGCCCCACAGCGGAAAAAAGACGCCCCCGCCATGCCGGTGGCCCCAGCCGTCAACCCAGCCAAAACCCCAGCTGCCCAGCAGCGACAGCAGGAACAGGCCGCCGTTGACCAGCACGAAGATCAGCGCATGCGTGTAGAAACCGGTTTTCAGCGCGACGCGGCGGCGGGCGCGTTGCAGGGTGGTGGGCTGGGTGGCATCAAAGTCTCGGGACATGGTGGGCTCCTTGGGGCTCAGGTGACGGGTGGTTTGGGCGCGGCGGTGGCCGGGGCGGGTGGGCTTTGGGGATGGCGGACGCGGCGATCTGAACAACGGGTGAGGGCGCCGCCGCGCTACATGCCCTTGAACAGGTGGGCGTACAGCCGGCTGGCGGTCAGGCGCTCAGCCCGGCCACGCAGGCTGAGGAATACTTTTCCAGATTCATCACGCTGCGCCGTGCTGATGGCCGCAGCACGCACCACCAGGCTGCGGTGCACTTGCCAAAAAACCTGGCCGTCGAGTTGCGGCATCAGCTCGCGCAGCGACAAGCGGATCAAGTGCTCACGGTCGACGGTCACCACGCGCAGGTATTTGTCGGCGGCCTCGAAGTACAGCACCTCGGCCACTGGCACCAGATGCACGGTATGGCCCACGCCGGCCTGGATCACTTCCAGCTTGGGCAGGGCGTTGGCGTTGGCGATGAGCGTGTGGGTGGCGCCGCCGTTGGTATTGGCGGCCACGGCCTGCCCGGCGGCGTCGAGCAAGGCACGCAATTGCGCCAGGGTTTGCTGCAAGGCGGGGTCGAGCGTCGAGGCAAAGTTGCCAGGCGGTACGGCCATCGACATCGACACCTCGACGGGTGTCAACTCTGAGGCTAACTTCAAATCCGAAGGAGCTTTTGAGGCGGCCGAGCCACCCATCGCCCGATCCGCCAGCCGCTTTTGCAGCCGCGCCACGCAGGCGGCCAGGCGGTTTTGATCCACCGGCTTGACGAGGTAATCGACCGCCTGGGCGTCAAAGGCTTGCAGCGCGTACTGGTCGTAGGCGGTGACGAACACCAGCAGCGGGAATGGCAAGCAACCCGGCGTGCCGTCGGGCCAGTCCTCGGCCAAGGCCAGCGCGGCCTCCAAGCCACTGGCGCCGGGCATGCGGATGTCCAGAAAACACAGCGTGGGTTGGTGCAGCAGTGCTTGTTGCACCGCGCTCAGGCCGTCGGCCACGCGGGCCACGATGTGCAGCTCGGGCCACAAGCGCGCCAGGTCGGCGGCCAGCGCGGCCGCCAGCAGGGGCTCGTCTTCGGCGATCAGGGCGGTGGCCGGGGATGGGGCGGTGGTTGGCGTCGACATGGGTGGGACTTCAGGGGGATCTTTGGGGGGCTTCGGAGGGAGCGTCGGCTACGGCTACGGCTGGGATGGCATCGGCAAGCTGACCTCGGCCAGCGTGCCACCTTCATCGCCGCCCGCAGCCGTCAAGCGGAAACTGGCGTTGGCGCCATACAGCGTGGCCAGGCGATCGGCCACGTGCTGGGTGCCGTAGTGGGTGCCGTAGTGGGTG